>NZ_JAVBIJ010000001.1:3513125-3832500 GCF_032193765.1 Rhodoferax potami | reverse complement strand
TGAAGTTCTCCGCATGTCCGACAAAAAGCAATGCACCGGGCTTCATTACTTTGTGAATCCGCTCTAGAACTTGTCTCTGCGTGATCGCATCAAAGTAGATCATTACATTGCGACAGAACACTACGTCGAACGGATCACGAAAAGGCCAATCATTACGAATCAGATTCACAATAAGAAAATCAATCTTTGAACGCAACTCTTGCTTTACTTTCGCCATGCCCGCATTCCCGGCTTTTCCTCGCATGAAAAATCGCTGTAGCCTTGCCTGGTCGAGTCCCTTCAACGAATCAGACTTGTATATTCCTTGCGAAGCGGTATGCAGTACTTTGGAGTCAATATCACTCGCGATCAACGAAAAGTTTCCATTGGAACCCAACGCCTCTGTCGCAGTCATCACGATGGAATAAGGCTCCTCCCCTGTTGAGGCTGCACTACACCACATTCTGCAGGCCCCCGCCGACTGGATCGACCGGAGGTATTCCGCTAAGACCTGAAAATGATGACCTTCACGGAAAAAAGATGTCAAATTGGTCGTCAAAGCATTAACGAATTCCTGCCACTCTGGGCCGTCGGTCGCTTCAAGCCAACGCAAATACTCTCGAAAACTGTTGTGCCCAGTCTCTCGCAAGCGCCGCGAAAGTCTGCTGTAGACCATGGCGTGCTTTCCATCGTGCAAACTTATACCCGCACGCTGATAAATCAGCTTCTGGACATGATCAAAATCAGCACTTGTCCACAAGAACTCTCGACCTTGCATTTCATCTTGAGCATTCGGGGACATCTCTACCTTCCAAGGATTGACTGTGTTCGCAGAACCTAGTGCGCTATCCAGCGCACTTAGTCATCCATCGATACCAACCCCATCTCAGGCGCTGACATCAATTTCTCGATATCCAACAAGATCAGCATCCGCTCTCCGATTGAACCTAGCCCCAGAACTGCAGCACTATCAATCACGCTTTCGATATCAGGTGCCGCTTTCAAGCTCTCTGGCGGTAACTCCATGACGTCGCTCACGGAGTCAACCACGATGCCCACAATTCGGTTCCTTAAGTTGAGGACGATCACCACGGTGAAGGAGTTGTACTCGGACTTTGAACAGTTGAATTTCAAGCGCATGTCCACAATCGGGACAATAGTGCCACGCAAATTAACAACGCCTTTGATAAAGGACGGCGCATTCGCCACTCTGGTTGGTGGCTCATACCCCCGAATTTCTTGCACTTTGAGAATATCGATTCCATATTCCTCTTGATCGAGCCGAAAGGTTAGGTACTCTCGGGCGCCACCAGTTGTGAGATCGCTGAGCTTTTCCATCATTCCCATATCAGTCTCCTATATGCGAGTGTCTAGTGACGGGACCGCCGCACCAAGGCACCGGTATCCAAAATCAATGCAACCTTGCCGTCACCGAGGATAGTGGCCCCAGATACGTTCGGAACTTTTCGGTAGTTGGACTCCAAATTTTTAACTACCACTTGTTGCTGCCCGAGGAGCTCATCAACAAGCAACGCTACTCGGCTGCCATCAGCTTCCACCACCACCATGATGTCACTCGATTTTTCAAAATCAAAGCGCGGGATCTGGAAGACTTTCTCCAACTCGATGACAGGCATGTACTCATCACGAACCTTTACAAGCTGAGAACCTTGCCCGACCGTACTGACCGCTTCTGCCTTGACTTGGAACGACTCGATAACCGATGACAAAGGAAGGATGTAAACCTCCTCCCCAACCCCTACAGACATACCGTCCATGATCGCAAGCGTAAGCGGCAAGCGCACGGAAACTTTCATTCCGTACCCTTCTGCAGAATCAATGTCAACGGTGCCATTCAATGCTGCGATGTTTTTCTTGACAACATCCATACCTACGCCGCGGCCAGAAACGTCGGTCACAACCGCTGCTGTAGAAAACCCGGGAGCAAAGATCAATTGCCACACTTCGGCGTCTGACATCTGGTCAGACACATCCAAGCCGCGCTCCCGCGCTTTGTTAAGTATTTTGCTGCGCGACAAGCCTCGACCATCGTCACGCACCTCGATCACAATTGATCCGCCTTGGTGCGATGCGGATAGCGTGATCGTTCCAGATTCTGATTTGCCTGCGGCGATACGTTCAGCGGGCATTTCGATTCCATGATCACAGCTGTTGCGCACCAAGTGGGTCAGAGGATCTGTAATTTTTTCAACCAGGCCCTTATCCAGCTCGGTGGCTTCGCCCTGCGTGACAAACTCGACTTTTTTTCCCAGCTTGCTTGCAAGATCACGGAGCATTCGCGGGAAACGACTGAAAACGATGGACATCGGGATCATTCGAATCGACATCACTGACTCTTGCAGATCTCGTGTGTTGCGATCCAAGTCAGCAAGACCGGTCAGTAATTGCTGATAAACAGCGGGGTCCAGCGCCCGGCTGTTTTGGGCCAACATCGCTTGCGTAATCACCAACTCGCCTACCAAGTTGATCAACTGATCCACTTTACTGATTGCAACGCGGATCGTTGCCGCCTCTGGCTGTGCGGCAGCGGCCGGACCCGCCTTCGGAGGAACTTTGGATGCGGGAACAACTTCTTGAGAGACAGTCGCAACAGAAGGCTGCTCAACCGCTTGATTAGGAGCACCAGGAGAACCATCAAAGAAGCCGAAGCCTTTTTCCGCAGCCGGCGCTTTCGGTTCCTCTGCTACCGCCCCGGGGGAACCGGCTGCACCGTCAAAAAAGCCGAAACCTTCGTCGACTGCGGGTTCGTCAGCTTTTTGTTCGATCTGGACTTTATCTCGTGCCACATGGAATGCAAACAAGTCCAACAGATCTTCATCACTGGAGGCCGTCGTAGCCTTGAACACTCGATGAGAGCCGTTATGAGATTCAGCAGGCTGAATGGAACCTAGACCTGGGATATCTCGAAACAATTCTTGGATCGCATCGGCCTGATCGGGCCGATCCAAGGGGCCAATAGTGATCACTAACTCTCGGTCGCCGCTTATTTTGGCAACTGGTTTAGGAGTTGCAACTTGAACCGGAACTGGAGCAGCTTTGGCGGGCGATGCTGCAGAAGCCGCGGGCTTCTGTGAGGCTAAATCGCCGCCAGCAGCCAAGATGCTGATGCGCCTAACAAGATCAGCCGTAGGTAGTGCCTCACCCTCATCGCCCGCTTGATGACGTGCCAACAAACTGCGGGACGCATCGGCAGACTCCAAAAGCACGTCGACCATTATTGCGGTCGGCTGCAGCTCATGCCGACGCAGACGGTCCAGCAAGGACTCCATTTGATGGGTCAATTCAGCGACATCAGCAAAGCCAAAAGTGGCGGCTCCGCCCTTCACAGAGTGAGCGCATCGAAAGATACCGTTGAGCTCTTCATCATCCGCGGTTTCCAGATTCAAATTGAGCAGCATTTGCTCCATCTGATCAAGATTCTCACCAGCTTCCTCAAAGAAAATTTGATAGAACTGACTGAGATCGAAGTCTCCGCCAGAACCGCTGTCTTGATGCGTCTCAGCCATACCTAACTCCTGTTATTGAGAACCAACGACGTCCCCGCCAACTTATCGAATAACTTTTTTAATGACATCCAGCAACTTCGCAGGATCGAACGGCTTCACTAGCCAGCCAGTGGCGCCTGCAGCACGCCCTGCCTGCTTCATCAAATCACTGGACTCTGTGGTCAACATCAATATGGGCGTCGACTGAAAGTTCGGATGCTCGCGGAGCTTGCGGGTCAGACCCAATCCGTCCAATCGCGGCATATTCTGGTCCGTCAGAACCAAGTCAAAAGTCTGAGTTTGTGCTTTTTCGTAGGCGTCTTGACCATCCACTGCTTCCACCACTTGGTAGCCCGCACCTGTCAAAGTGAAAGACACCATCTTTCGCATGGAAGGGGAATCGTCAACAGCAAGAATTAAAGGCATGAGAAGCTCCGAAAAAAACGCAGTAATTTATTTATCTTAAAAAAGCTCAATGGATCCAGCGTCCATCTCATCTTGAGTCACTGGATTGGGACGCTCTGGCACTTCATCAACGAAGGGCACCGCTTCACCATCTTCACTCCCCATCGATTCTGAAGCCAAACGGTAGGCGCAGCCTTGCAGTATCTTGGATGTGTGAACAATCAGCTGTGACGCCATGTCCTGGAACTGCAATTCCGTAACCGCTGCATGCAACGCCTTACGAACCTGATCCAGCTCCTCGGATTGCCCTAAGGTAGGCGATGCCAAATGGGCGCTCGCAGATGTAAAGCGCTCCATGAGATTTTCCATGGTGTGCGCAAGCAAGCCATCCAAACGGGTGAGGTCATGCACGACCACCAATAGGGAGTCTTGCACTTCGGCCACCAACATTACAGGCAGCTGTACAGCCGGAGCAGCAGGTGGCGTCAACGATGGTTCCATTGTCATTCTTCCTCTGAGGCCTGTCTTGTTCGCTATCCTACGCCCGATTTGAAAGCTAAGCGCTTACACCTCATCGCACAAGTTGCAAGATTAACAAATTTTAGGAAAAAATCAATTACTTCGGCAGAATAAAAGCCTTTGTTTGCTCATCGAGCGGCTCATAATCGATTGCATGATAGCCCCGAACCAAGAGTCTGAACCAATGGGTAACCCTGTAAAAGTACTCCACTTAGAGGATTCAGAAATCGACCACCGCTTGCTAGTTCGCGCGGTTCGCGAATCAGGCCTTCAGGCTCAGTTTCTTAGGCTCGATGAGCAGGCCGCCTTTATGGATGCTTTGCACACGCAAAGCTTCGACATCATTTTGATGGACTTCCGGCTCCCGGGCTTTACAGCCTTAGAGGCTTGGTCAGAGGTCCAATCCCTAACAAGTCATCCGCCGTGCGTCATCGTCTCAGGGGCAATTGGTGAACAAGCAGCAGTCAGCGCCATTCAAACCGGAATTTCGGACTATTTACACAAAGATCGAATCGCTGAAATCGGCCGAGTGATTCAGCGGGCGATGCACCTTCACAAGACAGAAGAAGAGCGAATCAAAGCCCAGCAGGCCCTTTCGCTGTCAGAACAGCGAATTAGAGAACTCGCCAGACACTTGCAGACTTCCCTAGAGGCTGAGCGAGCAGCCATCTCGAGAGAGATTCACGACGATATTGGTGGCTCACTCACTGCACTCAAACTTGACCTAGCCTGGATGAAGAGGCACTCAGATCACCAGCCCACGCTCACGCGCTTGGTCGCCGCGGAAGAAATGCTGAGTCTTGCACTCGCAGCTACTCAGAGAATCATGCAAAACACCCGTCCAGCCATCTTGGATCAAGGGCTTAGCGCGTGCGTCGAATGGCTAGTCGCAGGACACAGCAGGCGCACCGGAAAGACAGTGAACCTCATCAACGACCTCACCTCGGAGGCACTGCCAGATGCATTCAGGCTTGCTGCGTACCGCATAGTGCAGGAAGCGCTGACCGATGCAGGTAAGTACGCCCCCGAATCCGACGTCAGCGTCGAGGTGTCTGATGCAGGGGGTACTTTGACGATCGAGATCCGCGACAGCGGACCCGGATTTGAATTGAGCAGACTCCAATCCAGCCGAGGATTCGGACTTAAAGGCCTCAGCGAGCGAGCAGAATCAATCGGTGGATGGCTTGACATCAGCAGCACACCTAAGCGCGGGACATCGATTACCCTCACCGCTCCGCTCTCTTGGGCAACCGACAAACGACAGGGAGATTCGAGGGAATGATTCACGTTGTACTTTGCGATGACCATGCAATGATCCGCCGGGGCATCAAAGACACGCTCAGCGATTCTGGGCAAATCATCGTCACCGGCGAGGCCGGCAGTCAGGAAGAGCTGAAAAATGTGCTTCGCTCGGTTCGATGTGAAATCCTTGTCCTCGACCTGAACCTTCCGGGAAGAGGCGGGTTGGAAATTATTCCTACCCTGAAAGAATCTCAACCGCACATCAAGACACTAGTCGTTTCGATGTACCCCGAGGATCAATACGCGCTCCGATGCCTCAAAGCAGGCGCGTCCGGGTACTTCAATAAATCGGGGGAACCAGCAGATCTGGTGAAGGCGATCCAACAAATTCATGCGGGGAAACGATATTTAACGGCTGCCGTATCGGAGCTGTTGGTAGAAAGCTTGAACACACCAGAGCATGAAACCTTGCATGCGAAGCTATCCGAACGGGAAATGCAAACCCTGATCAAAATTGCGTCCGGGAAAAAGCTCTCTGATATCGCAGAGGACCTGATGCTGAGTCCCAAGACCGTCAGCGTCTACAGGGCACGCCTCTTGGAAAAACTCGCTTTATCGAACAACGCGGAACTCACTGTCTACGCCATCCGCAACGCTCTGGTGTAAGCGTCAACCTACTCCGAACAGACTCACAACCCGAATCATCAGCGCCATAAAGGGCTGATCGAGCATCGGCAACGTAATGGCGATCGCCAGAATGCCGACGACTAGCGTGATCGGAAAACCCATTGCAAAAATATTCATTTGTGGCGACACGCGAGAAATGATCCCTAGCGCCATATTGGTAAACAACAAGATTCCGACCATTGGCAAGGCAATCCAGAGCGCACTCGCAAACACTTCGGCGCCTAGTTTTTGCAGCTGCATAGAGGCCAACTCTTGCAAGAAATTCGGCGAAACCGGAAAAGCCACAAAGCTTTGGGTAACGGCCATCAGCACCATCAAATGTCCGTTCATGACGACAAAAAGCAACGACGCCATCTGACCGAAAAACCGAGCGACTGCACTCGATTGGGTATTCATGGACGGGTCAAAAAAAGCCGCGAAATTGAGCCCCATTTGAAATCCAACTACTTCACCAGCGAGCTCGACAGACGCAAAAACCAACCGAACAGCAAAACCGATTGATAAACCGATCACCACCTGCTGCATCACCACTGCCAACGCTCGGGGGTCTGAGACGGAGATAACGGGAGCCTCAGGCAGGGTCGCTTGCGCCGCCAATGCCACTAAAAAGGACAGCGCAACCTTTGCCCGCATAGGAAAGGCGCGAGACGAAAGTACCGGAGCGGAAGTAAAAACCGCCAAAATTCGCAAAAAGGGCCAGAAGATTGGCGAGAGCCATTGGGCGATCTGTGCCTCGTCAAAAGAAATCACCGCTCGCCCAAGGCTAGACCACAGACGTTGGTATCGCTTCCAACATCCGTCGTATGTACTCCACCAGCATGGTCAACATCCATGGCCCAGCGACCGCGAATACAGCGATAACCGCCAAAAGCTTTGGAACGAATGCCAGAGTCGCTTCATGAATCTGCGTCACGGCTTGAAACAAACTGACCAGCAAACCCACCAGGAGCGCCGTTCCCAGCACTGGCGCTGACACCATCAACAACATAAGCAGCGCTTCTTGACCCAAGGTCAACACGGTTTGGGCATTCATTAGAAAAATCCTCAGGTCACGAAGCTGGCTGCCAAAGAGCCGATGAGCAAGTTCCAGCCATCAGCCAAGACGAAGAGCATCAATTTGAATGGCAAGGCGACCAAAACAGGTGACAACATCATCATCCCGAGTGACATCAAGATACTGGCCACCACAATATCGATGACCAAAAAAGGAATAAAAATCATGAAGCCGATCTGAAAGGCGGACTTCAACTCACTGATCACGAAGGCAGGCACCAACACTCGGATGGGCGCCGTTTCTGCGGTGACATCGGCCGGCAACTTGGCAAGTTTCGCAAACAATGAGAAATCAGACTGCCGCGTTTGCTTGACCATGAAGCTCCGAATCGGAACCTCTCCCTTTTGCAGAGCTTGCTCAAACGACAACGTACCTTGAGAGTACGGCTGATAGGCTTCGGCGTAGATCCGGTCAAAAGTCGGTCCCATGACAAAAAACGTCAAGAACAAAGAGAGGCCCACAATGACTTGATTCGGTGGCGCAGACTGGGTACCCAAGGCTTGGCGCAGCAGGGACAGAACAATAACGATGCGGGTAAAACCCGTCATCATCAAAACGATCGCGGGAATGAAAGACAGTGCCGTGAAAAACAGCAAGGTCTGGATAGGAACCGAAAAATTGGTCCCGCCTGCACCTGTACCGACGAGAAGAGGCAACTGCCCTGCCGCTTGCGCAAACGCCGCGCCATGAGAAAAAAAAGCGGCCAGCGCCGCAATAACAAGCAGAAGACGACGGGGAACTCCAGAGACTCTCATATCACCTCACCGGCCGATTCTGCAGTTGGAGCGGCACTTGTATGCAAACACTGGACGCCATTTGTGCTCACTCCGAGGGTCAGCCAAACACGATCATGCGAGGGGCCGACCTCGACGGTGACGACACGCTGATGCGGACCCACGGCAACTGCAGAAATCACCTTATTCTGGGCACTCACAAGATGCAAAGGCTGCGGAATTCGGGATTTGAGCCAGCGGATCAAAAAGGGCAGGCAAGCCAAACCCAGCAAAAACAATATGACGGGTAAAAATTGCAATGACATCGGCACTCGCCGGTTTAATTTCGACTGACACGTTTAAGCCGCTCAGATGGAGTGACAACATCCGTCAATCGTATACCGAACTTATCGTTCACCACGACCACTTCGCCCTGCGCAATCAGGTAGCCATTGACCAACACATCCATGGGCTCGCCCGCAAGCGCATCCAGCTCGACCACCGACCCTTGCCCAAGCTGCAGGATATGCTTGATGGGCACCTTGGTGCGCCCCAGCTCAACCGAGAGCTGAACCGGAATATCCAACACCATATTGATGTCATTCACCTGCCCGTCCGTAGAGGCAGAGAACGGCTTAGGGGTCTCGCCGAAAAGAGGCCCGCCAGAGGGTGCTCCAGCGCTGGCATCTGTGGACTTCTGCTCCAGTAGCGCTTCCGCCCAGTCCGCCATGCCATCGTCGGCAGCAGGTTGACTCTCTTCGGGTTTGTCTTCAGATGCCATTTCGTTCTCCCAACCAATTTTGGTCATTGCCGCGAAGCGCCTTTTCTATGCGCAACGCGTATTTTGAATTGTGCGTACCGTACTGGCACTCGAAGATCGGTACCCCATCGACAGTAGCCTGAATACGAGAAGCCCGATCCAACTCGATGAAATCCCCTTTTTTCATTCCCAGAAGTTGCTCCACCGTTGCATCCGCGCGTGCAAGCTCTGCCACCAGCGTGACCTCCGCGGCCTGGATCTCGCGCGTCAGCACGTTCACCCAACGCCGGTCAACCTCGATCGAGTCCCCTTGGGTCGACGAATACAACACATCCCGGATCGGCTCCAGGGTGGAATAGGGAAAGCAAAAATGAATCGCGCCGGTGATATCTCCAATTTCCAGTTGGAATGAGGTAGCAATCACGATCTCACTCGGCGTCGCAATATTCGCGAACTGCGGCTGCATTTCTGAACGCTGGTAATCCAGCTCCAAGGGATAAATGCCTTTCCATGCCTTCTTGTATTCGGTCGTAATGACGTCTACCAAGCGGTTGATGACGCGCTGCTCGGTGGCAGAAAAATCGCGCCCTTCAATCCGCGTCTGAAATTTCCCGATCCCGCCGTACAGCGTGTTGATCACACCAAACACCAGAGCCGGCTCACAAACAATCAGCCCGCTACCACGCAAGGGCCGGATGGCAACGATATTGAAGTTTGTCGGGACCGCCAACTCACGGAGGAAAGCGCTATAGCGCTGCACAGCCACCGGCCCCACCGAGATTTCAGGGCTACGCCGGATAAAGTTAAAAAGCCCCACCCGCAAATTGCGGGCAAACCGCTCATTCACGATCTCCATCGTGGGCATACGCCCGCGAACAATGCGCTCTTGGCTGGAGATGTTGTACGAGCGCACCTCACCATGCTCGGCGGCTTCCTCGACGGTTTTCTGGCTCTCACCAGTGACCCCCTCAAGTAAGGCATCGACCTCTTCTTGGGAAAGAAACGATTCGCTCATAGCCGGCTGGAACTCCGTTTACTGCACGATAAAGCTGGAAAACAAAACACCCGTCACTGGGTACTGCACCTGCGCGACTCTCTTTTTCTTTTTCTTGGCCGTCGACTCCTCCTCGTCATCCATGCTGCCCCCGAAAGGAACCGAGGTAGCCTTCAAAATATCCTCAACCAGCTTCTCTTTGCCTTCGGCCTTCAGCAGCTCATCAGCAGTTCGCTGCGATATAAGCATCAACACGCTACTACGAATAGTCGGCAAATATGCTTTCACGGTGTCAGACGCCTTAGCGTCAATTACCTCGAGAGTAATTCCAATTTGGGCAACACGCTCGCCACCGGGATCGGACAAATTCACCACCATCGGATCCATGGGCAAATAGACAGGTGCCGCCTTCGGATCCACTTGAACCGCTGCTGCTTTTGGCGGTGGAGGTGCGGCCTCTTCTCCGCCCTCTTCCGCAGCTGCATTTTTCTTGCTGATAAAGAAAAAAGCGCCGCCACCTCCAAGTACCAGGACCAAGACCGCAGCAACAATGATGATCAGCATCTTTTTGCTTTTAGCGGGAGGGGGAGCTGCATCGGCTGCTTCTGGTTTTGCTGACACGTAGGTACCTCTATGGCTTATTGTTGGTTGGATTATTCAACGCTGACCTTTAGTCAAAAGATGAATAAGGGGGTTATTTGGTGTTTCTCTGCATTGTCACCAAATCACTCAAACAAACAAATCAATGTTCCGCCCTGAATTGAGGGGCTTTATGCCGCTGGATACCGCAACATCTTCTGCGCCCTCTACGCGAGCGCGACGCCATGGAGAACTCTGGCCTTGACCCGCCTTATCGCGTGAGTCCCCCGCATTGGATGTACCCACCGACACCCCTGCCAAGCTCATTCCCTGACGGTTCAAGGCATCTTGCAACTGCGTGCTGGCGCTAGACAGCGCATCACGTGTTTGCGCCTCATCCGTACGGAAGGCCACATGCGCTTCATTACCTTGCAAAGAAATACTCACCTCAACAGCCGATTGCCCGAACCCGTCCAGCGTGAGTTCCGCCTTTTGCATGTCCTGCCCGACCCAATACTTCACGTCTTCAGCGAACTGCTCGCCCATGGCCTCGGTAGCGGAGCCGGCAAACACGCCATCCACGCCCATGGCGCCGCCGGCGCTCTGCTGCAAACCACTCAGCGGCGCGAGGGCATCAGAACCGGCACCCCGCGTCGACGTACCGGGCTCCTGCACACGGTCCCGCAAAGCAGCGCCGGCTACAGGGATCGCCTCAACACCTTTGAACATTGAAACGATTGCGTCCTGTGACATGCGCTGAATGCGCTCCGGCATCACATCTTTGGGCGGCATCAGCAAGCCCGGACTGGCCGCCGTAGTGCGATCTCCAGCATTACCCAGCGCTGATTCACTGGCCGCGTCCGCCGCTGCAAGCAGCGCATCACGGCCCGACTTTGTCGGAGCGACAAGCGCCTTCTTAGCTCCCGCATCCAGCACACCGACCAGCGATGCACCCCCCTCCGAGCTCTGCAGCTTGGCCGGCTTGGACACCACACCCTCCGTTGGGGTAGCGATGGCCACCGCAGGCGGAGTTACGCCCAGCAATGCCAAGAACGCTGCATCACCAAGTAGCCCTTCCGCTTCATCATCCACGGCAACACCCGTCGCATCACTTTGAAGCGGCACAGCATCGCCCACCAGTGGCAACCCGCCATCCAGCGTGCCCCCGGAAATGAGATTGCCAGCAGGCGCTTCGTCCATACCTTCCAGAATCGCAAAGAAACTGGGCCCCGCAGGAGTGCTGCCGGAGCTCTCAGCCGACGCCTTTTTATTCACTTGGGGCGCAGATTCCTTCGCAGGGGCAGGCTGTGCTTTGGGGGCAAGTTCAATCGTCATAGCGTTTCACCCTGAAGGTTAAGAGCGCGGGTTCGCGCAAAAAGCTGCGCTGCCATTTCATCCATATCGGCCTGCTCACGGCGCCGGGCCAAGCGTTCCGCCTCAGCACGCCGCTTGGACAACACCGTTTTCAGCCCAGACAATCGGGATTCCGCGGCCTGCAATTGCTTTTGCACGAGCTCTGCCTGACGGCGGAGGTTGGCGATCACGCCCTCTTGCATCACCATGGCCTGTTGGAGACGCCCACTGAATTGGTAGTGATGCTTCAACAATTCCACGGACAAACCCACCGTGCCATTGCGGACCCAACGCCCGTCGGTATCGCCGGCATACGACCGCAGTTGCTCCAGTTGATCTAACGCTGAGCGCACATTTTGCTGACTCTGGGCTAACTGCTGCACCACTGCGTCACGCTTACGCTCCGCCAAGGAAATCGCCAGTAGCAAGCCAGTTGAGTCACTCATGGCAAGGCCTCTACAGAGGTGCTCATCGCCAGCTCTGCCAGCGTTTGCTCCATGGGTGCAGCCTCAAACATATCCTGCTGCAAAAACTGATGCATGCCGGGTTGCAATGCAATGGCTTCGTCTAACATCGGGTCAGAGCCCGGCGCATAGGCACCGATTTGCACCAAGTCACGGCCCTTCTGGTACCGGGAATAGAGGCTGCGGAAACGCCGCGCCTGCTCAAAATGCCCTCGATCAACCACGTTGTGCATCACCCGGGAAGCCGATTGCTCCACATCAATAGCCGGATAGTGGCCCGACTCTGCCAGGGCACGTGACAGCACAATGTGGCCGTCGAGAATGGCTCGCGCAGCATCCGCAATCGGATCCTGCTGGTCATCTCCCTCTGACAGCACGGTGTAAAACGCAGTGATAGAACCTACACCATTCAATCCATTGCCGCTGCGCTCAACCAGTTGGGGCAGCTTGGCAAAGCATGAAGGCGGATACCCCTTGGTAGCGGGTGGCTCCCCAATGGCCAAGGCAATTTCACGCTGTGCCATCGCGTAACGCGTCAGCGAATCCATCAGCAGCAACACATGCCGGCCTTGGTCACGGAAATACTCTGCAATCGCAGTGGCGTAGGTTGCCCCCTGCATACGCAGCAAGGGCGGCGCATCTGCCGGTGCAGCAACCACGACCGATCGGGCACGCCCGTCCACGCCCAAAATGTCTTCGATGAATTCTTTAACTTCCCGGCCCCGCTCGCCGATCAAACCCACCACAATCACATCGGCTTGGGTGTAGCGGGCCATCATCCCCAACAGCACACTCTTGCCCACACCGGAGCCTGCAAACAGCCCTAGTCGCTGGCCCCGCCCCACAGTCAAAAGCGCATTGATACTGCGCACCCCGGTGTCGAGCGCTTCGCGCACTGGCGCACGGTCCATCGCATTGATAGGCTTGCGGTCTAAAACACGCGCCGCAACATCCGCCAAAGGGCCCATGCGATCCATGGGGTAACCTTGTGAGTCAACCACACGGCCCAACAGTCCGTCACCCAATGGCAGGCGCAGCATACCGGCGGAGGCCGCATCCACGGTGGCTGGTTTTTCACCCAAACGGGGCACCGGCACAAAGGCAGGCGCTGCGGCCACTCCGGCGCCGCTAGAGAGGCCATGCACATCACCCGCCGGCATCAAATACGCCCGGTCCCCCGAGAACCCGACCACTTCGGCCAACACCGGTTCACGCGCACGCATCGTCACCACACATTGCGACCCAACGGGCACGCGGATCCCACTGGCTTCCAGCACCAAGCCGGTCAATTTCGTCAGGGTGCCGCGCACTTCCAGCGACGACTCCTCGCGCACCGCATCCCGCGCTTGGGCAAGGAAGGTGGTCCACTTTTCAGTGGAAGCGGATGGCTGGCTCTCAGGTAGGGACATCTTCAGGCTCCCATGGCGCATCCAACCCCAAGGTGGCTACGGTTTTGCGCCAGCGTTGTTCCACGGTGCCATCTACCACCGTGCCTGCGGACTCCACTATGCAGCCTCCGCGGCTGATGGAGCTATCAGGCAGCAAGGTCAGGGACAGGTTAGAAAACTCCTGGCGCAATACCTCCGACAGCACCTCCATGTCCAGAGGATTCAGCCGCACCAAGGCCGCTTTGCTATCAATCGCCAGAACACTCAACGCCTCGCGCACGACGGGCTGCAGGGCATTCGGGTTGGTGGACATTTCGTGGCGCAACACCTGGCGCGCCAGTTCACAGGCCAACTCCAACACGCCTTTTGCCATCACCTGCTCGGCTTCTGCAAGCTGGGCGTTCGCGGAAATAAATATCTGGGCGAAGCTCTCAGCAGTCGACCGGCTTTCGTTGGCGATGTACTCATTGAGTTGCCGCTGGCCTTCCAGCGTGGCCTGCGCATGCCCCTGGGCAAAACCTTCTGCATAGCCTTGGGCATGGCCCTCTGAAAAAGAGGTCTGGCGGACGCTGGCCTCTTTGGCCTGCTCTTCCAGCAAAGCCTGCGCTGCCAGCTTGGCCGCGAATTTGGATTTCGAGGTGTCTACATCGACAAAGTCCCAGTCCGTAACGGAACCGATTTCTTCGCCGGGGATAAAACGGGCTTGATTGCGACTCATCAGACCATGGCGTCGTCGCCACCTCCACCACCGATCACGATCTGGCCTTCGTCTGCCAGGCGCCGCACGATCTTGAGAATTTCTTTCTGCTGAGCTTCCACTTCGGAGAGGCGCATCGGCCCGCGGGACTCCAAGTCTTCCTTGAGGGTCGCCGCAGCGCGAGAAGACATGTTCGCCAGAATCTTGTCTTTGAGCTCGGGCTGTGCCCCCTTGAGCGCCACGACCAGCACATCCGCAGACACTTCTTTGAGCACCATTTGGATTGCTTTGTCGTCAAGTTTGTTGACATCGTCGAACACAAACATCTTGTCCATGATCTTCTGGGCCAAGTCTGAGTCATGGCTGCGGATCGACTCGATCACGGTACCCTCGATCGCGGTACCCATCAAGTTGATCATTTCAGCCGCTGTCTTCACACCACCCAATGAAGACTTGCGAACCTTGTCCCCTCCTGCCAGTACCTTGAACAACACTTCATTCAGGTCCTTCAGGGCGGTGGGCTGGATACCCTCCATCGTGGCCACACGCAACATCACCTCGTTGCGCTGCCGCTCAGTCAGGTTTTTGAGCACGTCAGCGGCCTGGTCGTAGTCCAAGTGCACCAGAATGGCCGCCACGATTTGCGGATGCTCATTGCGCAACAACTCCGCCACAGAGAGCGGATCCATCCATTTCAGGCTTTCAATGCCGGAGACGTCGCCCCCCTGCAAAATACGGTCGATCAGCAGCGCCGCCTTGTCGTCGCCCAGCGCCAGCTTCAGCACCGAGCGCACATAGTCGCCCGAGTTAGACACCAGCAAACTCTGCGAGGCAGCCACCCCGGTAAATTTATCGACGACTTCATCCACCTTTTCACGGGTGAGCTGAGTGGTTTTGGCAATCGCCTCCCCCAGTCGCTGCACCTCTTTGGGGGACAGGTGTTTGAACACCTCCGATGCCTCGGCTTCGCCGAGAGACATCATGAGGATCGCTGCGTCTTGGAGTCCGTCTTCGTTTGCCATGGTGGTATTTTGCGCCGGAGATTAAGCCGGTGCTTCTCCATTCATCCATGCCCTGACGATGTTTGCCACCGCGGCCGGGTTATCACGGGTCAACTTGCGGGCATCTTCCAGGCGAAGTTCACTTGGCGAGGCTTGCGCTCCGTCGCTGCTGGTGCCGTCTGGGCCGGTCAGTTGTGGGCGGTCCGGCTGGTCATTCTCGATCGCATCCAACTGCGCAAAATCTTCTTCTGCCGTGTTCTCAGCCGCAGGGATCGGCTGCGTCAGGGCCTTCATGGCTGGGCGAATAACACCCAAGAAGACGAGGGCCGCCATACCCAGGGTGCCCAAAGGCCACGCCAAGCTGCGGGCCAAGTCCTGCAATTCAGGCTGGCGCCACAGTGGAACCTCGTTGGCGTCCACCTTTTCAGCGGCGAACGGCGCATTCATCAAATTGACCGAATCGCCACGGCTTTGATTGAAACCCACGGTTTCGCGCACCAAGGCGGTCATCTTTTCCAGCTGTGCGTCGGTCAGCGGCACACTGGTCGTGACGCCCTTCGCGTCAGTTGCGCTCTGGTTGTTCAGGACTACGGCGGCATTGATACGCTTGATCACGCCAACCGCTCCTTTGGTGACTCGCACCGTCTTGTCCACCTCGTAATTGATGATGGACTCTTTCTTGGAGGAACTATTGGCACCGGCGGCGCCTGTTCCGGCCTGGCCATTGGCAGCCAATGCTTGCGGCTGGCCGTTGATCGGGGCAGCAGCCTGGGCGGGTGGCTGGTTGGTTGTAGCGCCGGGGATGCCGGCTGGCGGCGTAGGTTGCGCTCCGTTGATGCTCTCGACCAACTGCTGGCTTCGCACTGAGCTGCTATCCGGCGTTTGATTGGGTTTGTGGGACTCGGTGGTGCTTTCGGTTTGCGAGAAATCCAGCTCCGCAGTGACTTGCGCCTTCACGTTTTGCTTGCCGACCAGGGGCTCCAGCATGTCCAGAATGCGCCGGCTGTAGATCTGCTCAATCTGCTGCACATATTGCAGCTGCTCGGCATCAACACCCGCGGCACCATCCGGGTTGGCGGACAACAGCTTGCCGGTGTCATCCAGCACACTGACGGCAGTGGGGTTCATTTCCGGCACACTGGACGCGACCAAGTGCACGATACCGGCAAGCTGGCCTTTGTCCAGCGCGCGGCCGGGGTGCAGGCTCAGCAACACCGAGGCCGAGGGCTTTTGCTGCTCCCGGAAGAAGCCATTCTGATTAGGTAGAGCCAAGTGCACCCGGGCACTGGAGACAGAAGCCAGAGCCTGGATAGAACGGGTCAACTCGCCCTCCAAGCCGCGTTGGAACGTCAGGCGCTCCTGAAACTGGGTCATGCCGAAGCGATTGGCCTCCATCATCTCGAACCCGCTGACAGAGCCTTTGGGTAAACCTTGCGAGGCCAGCTTCAAACGGACATCATGCACACGCTCGGCCGGGACCATGATGGCGCCGCCGCCTTCGGTGTACTTATAAGGAACATTCATGGTGGTTAGCTGGGCGATGACCGCGCCACCGTCTTTGTCTGCCAGATTCGAGTACAGCACGCGCCACTCTGCTTGGCGCCCCATGACCATACCGATCACAGCGATGGCAACAAACAGCGCAACGCCCAACGCCAAGCGAATGCGCTGCCCCTGGTCTAACGCCGAGAGGCGCTGTCCCAAGGTGGGGTTCACAGGAATGGTGGCAACTGCGGGCATGTCGTGGTTTCCAGGGCTGAGGGCGGGCTTCTCCGCATGAATGGGGCTGATTATTCGACCCACCCTCCAAAACATTAGGGTAATAAGCCACTGTTTTACCGGCTAATTTAAAAAAATACGCCATGAGGTGAAGGCATAGGATTCGCGGCAACCCAATTAACAGGGAGACCACTATGGATCTCAAGCTCACCCCGGTATCAATGCCCACCACCATCCGCCCCTCCACCGGGATCAAACCCGGCGGGGCCAACAGTGCCTCAGGCGTGGGTGGCAGCTTCTCCGGCGAACTCAAAAGCGCGCTTGGCGCAGTCAGCGCTGCCCAGAACGAATCCGGCCGCCTGCAACGGGAAGTGCAGCTGGAAAACCCCAAGGTCAGCCTGGAAGAAACCATGGTGGCCATACAAAAGGCCCAAATCGGCTTTCAGGCCACGCTGCATGTGCGCAACCGGATGGTGCAGGCCTACACCGACATCATGAATATGCAGGTTTGATGAATTTGCTATTTTTTTGATAGCTAGTTACGCACACTCCATGAGCGCCGAGCGCAAATACCGAGCAAAATTCAAGCGCTGTGTGTTTCGTGATCAAGTCCTGACCGAACACTGGACATTACGCAGCTCGACCTGAACCTCTTCCAATAGGTATGCTCACTCGAGCCACGGCCCATCGCAAACCACAGAGCTCAATGAAGGTACTGGTTTTGCACACCAACCCGTTGCTCAAAATTAGCCAACCACGGCTCGGCAAGATATCGGATCTGAGCATCGTTATGCAGAATACGCTGCATGATCCGGGTCTTCTCAGCCCGGGATTCCGCATCCAGCTCTTCACTGCGCGCGCGCTGGCGAAGTTGCTCGATCAGCACCGCGCAGGCTCCTTCGAAACGCATGACACCATCCCAGTCCTCGGCCTTGGCCGCTGCTAGCATTTTGGCGCTGCTTTCCTCGATGGCCTTGTAAAAATCGATCAACAGACTCATATTGTTCACCTTACAAGCCTAGTTTTTACTACATGCTCACTGAGATAGATGGCTGCAAGGAGCCGAGCTGACGCATCTCATTCCACCCTTTTGCGATCGGCTGGATTAAATCTGAGACCTCCGCCATGAGTGCGTCATCATTGCGTACATTGGCTAGCGTGAGTTGTCGTACACAGTATGCGTATAAATCACTCAAATTCGCAGCTAGCTCTCCACCATCCACGCGATCAAGTGCTGTACTCAATCCCTCTTCAAGAATGCGTATAGCTTTGGTTACAGCGTTAACTTTGGTCAAAACATCCCCGCGAGCCATTGCGCCACGAGCTACTGCAATGGAGTTCAAAACACCTTCAAATAACAACGCTGCGAGCTTGTGCTGATCAATCGTGCTCATGCTGGTTTCTACACTGATTCTTTTGTAAGCATTCGCTGTGCGGTCACTGTATGAACTGAACATGATTTAGGCCCTTCTTGTGTTGTATTGAAGTTATCGGCCATTACACAAAAAACTGAACAGCAATCCTAGCTCGTCGTTTTATTCCAAGCAGTTACCTGTTGAGCCACATAAGCATTGATTCCGTTCAGCTTGGTCAATTGCGAATCCAATGCGTTGTAGCGAGCTGTTATTCGCTTTTCGAAGGCGTCAACTTTAGTGCCAAGAGTTGTTTGATCTTTGGCGTTCTGTTTGAGACTCAATTGCAAAGATGCATCTTTCGACCCAAAAAAACCGGTCACCGAGAGCAAGTTTGTGAGGGCAGTTTTGATTTTGACGGCAATCCCATCGGCGGAGCCGCCAGCCGTACTACGGAATAAGTTCTTCAAATCTTCCGGCGAATCTGATATCGCTTTCCCTAGCTTTGCACTGTCCACAACCAAGTCACCACCCCGCTGCTGAGTAATGCCAACATCTGCAAGCCGTGTAAATCCACCTCCACCAGAGGTGGTCGCTTGAATAGCGGCTCTCAGCGTATTCTGCAAATTGATCGCCGTTGAATCCCCTTGAAGCAGCCCCCCCGCCTTGGTTGCGGGGTCAAACTTAGTTGCCTCTTGCAATAACTGATTGATAGCGTTGTATGCCTTTACAAAGCCATCAATGTTGCTTTGAATACTGCTGTTGTCTTTAGTTACATTGATTTCAACAGCAGCGGTTGTGACTTGTTCTGCCTTGAATGTCACGCCAGAAACTGTTGTTGCAAACGTGTTGGAAGCAGATGAAACCGGGATGCCATTCACCGTTGCTCTTGCGTTGGCGGCTGCCTGAGTCACAGTCGCACCCGCAACCAAACGAGACAGCCCTGATGCATCAGTATTTGTAGCGCTGGCAATATCTGTGTCGCCCGCTTCCATCGCCCCCAAACGAAAGCCAAAATCTTCGCCCGTAGACTTAGATCGCAACAACAAACGATCACCAGTTGCATCCGTCAGCACAGTTGCAGTGACCCCAGCGCTGGATCCATTTATCTTGCTAGCTACGTCGGTAATGGTGTCACTCGCGCTGACCGTAATGTCCACTGGCGCACTGCCACTTGTAGCTGTGAACATGGCGGGGGACGCTGCCCATTTGCCGATCTCAATGCGCAAAGTGCCCGCACCGATAGCCGAGCCCCTTGGCAAGATGGCAGCTGATGCAGTTGCTTGCGCTTTAGCCAAAGCTTGCACTTCAACGCTGAATGTCGTGGGTAATGTTCCGCCCAACGCCGAAGCAGTAACGTACTTGCTGTCAGAAGAGGCCACAGTTACTGCGTTCCACCCCGTAACACTTGTCAACTTACTTGTTGAATCAGACAGCGTAGAGACAAGTGACTTAATTTGACCAAAAGCCGATATCTTGGTGCTCACCGTCGAAGCCTGTAGCTTCAGCGTATCCAGAGGCTTTTTTTCCAGCGCGACCAATTGAGAGATGATGCTTTTCACATCAAGCCCGTTGGTACCTACACCAGGTGAAGAAATCGTGGCCATGGACTGCTCCTAAATCTAGTCAGACGTATTATGAAAACCGATTGCGTCTCTGTCTCCGAAATAAGTGTGAGCAATCAGGTCCATTTGCACTCTTGAATACAAACGGGGGCAACGCTGTTGCCCCCGTTTGACCTTTTAGCTGCACGCGTTATGCAACAGCGCCAGACTCAATCAGCGCAGCAAAGCGAGCACCCCCTGGGGCAGCTGATTCGCTTGCGCCACCATTGCTGTACCTGCCTGCTGCAAAATCTGCGCACGTGACAGGTTTGCAGTTTCAGAGGCAAAGTCAGCATCCAAAATACGCGAACGCGAGGCAGACAAGTTCTCAGAGGTCACTTGAAGATTCGAAATCGAGGTTTCAAATCGAGACTGCAAAGCGCCGAGTTTGGCTCGTTCACCGTTGATGAATGACAAGGCCGAATCCACTGTCTTGAGCGCATCCGTGGCCTTCGCAAAGGTGGTTACGTCCAGATCCGCGACTTTCTTCAATGTGGAAGCACTGTCAGCAAAAGCATCTGTAGCTGCTGACGTCGAGGCGTCCACAGAGAAAGACTTGTCAGAGTCCAGTGTGATGTAGCCGCTTGATACAGAGTTATCGGCAGTTGTGTCTGCCGCCAATGTTGCTGCAGCACCAGAGTTTGTACCGTCTGCCTTCAACTTTTGCACAGTCACAGCGCCGGCGTTCTGCACGGCTGTATCAGCAACACGAATGTCATTGCCCGTTGCGTTTGTGAGCACCACTGCAGTGCCGGCAGTGTTCAAAGATGCTGTCACACCCGTCTTGGAGCTTTGGTCGTTGATGGCGGACACCGCAGCCGATAAACCATCTGCAGTATTCGCCGCGTTGAGGGTGAACGAAATGGCTTGGTCGGAGCTATTGTCAGAACGCAGATTCAGCGAGTAAGAGCCCGCGGCACCAAATGTCAAACTCACCTCAGTGCGCGCAGTAGCTGTTACACCAGTATCACCCTTAACCGCATTCACATTGTCGGCAATAGTCTTGGCAGTCTCGTTTGCTGCAACGTTAACCACTTTGCTACCCACCGAGCCGTTGATCGTAACGGCAGAGCTGGTCACACCATTGGCGCCCCAAGCACCCGAGCTTGCGGCAGCGCCAGCGGCAGCGACTTGATTGTTGCCATACATCGAAGTGCGCAAATTGCCAGTAGCTGCTGTGATGGTTTGATTAGCGTTCGCGCCCACTTGAAATTGCTGCGTACCAAAACTTCCATCCAATAGCCTGGAGCCGTTAAATTCGGTGGTTTGTGAGATCCTGTCCAACTCTGAAACGAGCTGGGAAACCTCTTGCTGCAGTGCCTTACGATCCCCCGCGCTGTTGGATGCGTTAGCTGATTGAACAGAGAGTTCGCGCACGCGCTGCAAAATATCACCAGATGCCTTCAAGGCACCTTCAGCAGTTTGCGCCAAAGAAATTCCATCATTGGCGTTACGCACAGCCTGGTTCAAGCCCTTAATCTGCGAAGTGAAGCGCTCTGAAATGGCTAGACCCGCAGCATCGTCTTTCGCGCTGTTAATGCGCAAGCCCGAAGACAGGCGCTGAATTGAAGTGTTCAGCGAACTCTGGCTTGCTCCCAGATTGCGCTGTGCGGTCAACGAAGCAACGTTGGTATTTATGGTGGATGCCATGACAAATCTCCTAAAAAGAACTGACTGAATATGGCGTTTCCGCCAACTGCAGGCCAAGACTCTTGGCTACAGCCCTCACCAACTAACTGACGGCTAGTCGGTGAATGGCGGGAGCTAGCTCATCACTTCGCATCCCGTTGGAGTTCATTTCGGGTGTTTTTTGCAAAACTTTAGCCAAGAAGCAAAAAAATGCGGGGATTTCCAGGGCTTTATCCCTGCAACACGAAATCTCACCATCACCACAATCTCTCCATCGTTCCTATAAAGACCGCCGGTGAGGCAACGATTAGCCCGGCAGAAATGTTTACCTTCAGCTCTGCAGGAGTCACACAATGGCATCTACTATCAACACCAACGTTTCATCGTTGACCGCACAGCGCAATCTGGGAGCAAGCCAGAGTTCGCTGAACACTTCAATTCAGCGCCTGTCTTCGGGCATGCGCATTAACAGCGCGAAAGACGATGCTGCGGGGCTCGCCATTTCAGAGCGCTTTACAAGTCAAATCAGAGGTCTCAATCAAGCTGCACGCAATGCCAATGACGGCATTTCTTTATCACAAGTGACAGAGGGTGCGATGAAATCGGCCGGCGACATCCTGCAACGAGTGCGTGAGTTGGCTGTGCAATCAGCAAATGCATCTAACAGCGCGGGGGATCGTAAGGCACTGCAACAGGAGGTAGCTCAACTCGTATCAGAGTTGGACCGGATCTCACAAACGACTGAGTTCAATGGTCAAAAACTATTAGACGGTACTTTCGGAACACAACAGTTCCAAGTAGGTGCTAATGCGAACCAAACCATCACAACGGCTACCGCCAATTTACGTACTTCCGTATATGGCAACAATCAAGTCGCTGCCGCTGGCGCTGCCGCAAGCTCGGGTGCTTGGGGCGCCAATGGTGTGACCAGCTCTGCCGTTACGATCAACGGCTCGGTGGGTAGCAAAGTGGTTAACGTTGCAGCAAACGAGACTGCCAAGACTATTGCCGACAATGTGAATGCGGTTAAGGGTGATACTGGTGTAACTGCTACTGCGCGCACTGAGGTGAGTTTGACATTTGGTACCGCGGGCTCTTACTCGCTGAATCTGCGTTCGGACAACAATGCGGATCAGGCCATTTCGTTCACCCTGAGCGCGGCGAATACTGCAGATGGTTTATCGGCTGCGGTGTCCGCCATCAACGACCAAAGTTCCAAGACGGGTGTGACAGCATCTTTGAACGCTGCCGGCACTGCAGTGGTGCTCACAAACGCAACGGGCAATGACATTCGTGTTGCTGATACAGCCGTGCAGAACGCCGGCGCTGTGACTGTGCAAAAGTTGAAGGCAGACGGTACAAACTCTGGTGCTGCAGCAACATTGGCGGCAGACACAACTGCCGATAACTCTGTATCAAGCGGCTACATCACACTGGACTCTGACAAGTCTTTCTCTGTGGACGCCTCGACGTCAGCAGCTACAGATGCTTTTGCTGACAGTGCTTCCACATTGAAGAAAGTCGCGGATCTGGACGTAACCACCTTTGCGAAGGCCACGGATGCGCTCAAGACAGTGGATTCGGCCTTGTCATTCATCAACGGTGAACGAGCCAAACTCGGCGCTTTGCAGTCTCGATTTGAAACGAGCATATCTAGTTTGAACATAACTTCAGAAAACTTGTCTGCTTCGCGCTCGCGTATTCTGGATGCGGACTTTGCGGCGGAAACCGCCAACCTGTCGCGTGCGCAGATACTGCAGCAAGCAGGCACTGCAATGGTTGCTCAAGCGAATCAGTTGCCGCAAGGGGTGCTGAGTTTGCTCAAAGGTTAGTAACCGACTCAAGTCCCCCAGCAAGCCATAACCCAACTTCTTGGGTTATGGCGTTTAGCATTTTTAGAACCGGAAAATATCTTGTAATCCCGAGTGCCGGGTTTCTTTAAACACCACCTCACCATTCGAACCGGGGTACACGGTGCAGTGCCCAGGAGTGTCGGTGTTGACCAAGCTTGTGCCCTGGGACAACACGGTGCCATCGCCCACCTGACAGCCACCGATGATGGCGGTACCGGGGTACATGACCACGCCCTCGCCCAGCGCCGGGGCTACGCCGTGGTTTTTGCCCACGGTGGAGTTTTGGTACACCACCAGGTAGTTGCCATAGGCGGCCTTCGCAAAGACGATGCCCACCGAGTGGCCGATGAAAAACACCTCTGGCATGTCGATCTCATAGAACAGATCGATGCCGTTGAGGGCTTTGTTCAGCCCAAAGAGCTTGTTGCATAGGGCGCGTCGGCCGGTACCCTTCCACACCGAGTGGGCTAGGTAGTACAAAAACAGCGTGTACTGCGTGGAGTGCAGGTGATCAAACTCGCCGGGCGCCCAAAGCCGCACCTCGTTGATGCAGCGGCCCAGCCGCGCCAAGGCCACGTCCATGTGCGCGGCAAGCACTGTGGGGGCATCTGCGTCCAGCCCGTCCGGGTAAAAGGTGCCGAGCTGGCGCGTCACATAGGCGGCGAGTTCGGTGCGCGACAAGTGCAGCGTTTTTAACATGCTCAGGTTCCTTGCTCAGTTGCCAACATCTCGTCCAGTGCCGCCAGCAGGGGGCGGGGCTGCCAGTGCAGCTCGGTGCGCAGGCGCGCAATGTTCACCACGGGCGGGAGGACGGGCTGCACATCCAGCAGTGGCTGCACCGCGCAACCCCAGCGGCGTTCCAAGTGTTCAAACAGTGCCGCGTTGGACACGTTGGCGCCAGACGCCACGTTGTACACAGGCTGCTGGCCTTGCACGGCAATGCGGATCAGTGCATCCACCACATCGTCCAAGTGCACGTAGTCGCGGGTGAAATGGGGCGACGACGATACCTGCACGCGCCGCACGCCAGCGGCCCGGGCCTGCAGCACTTGCCGCAGCAGGGCGGGCAAAAAGCCATCGGAGTCCTGCGGCCCCTCGTACACGCAGGCCAGCCTGGCCACGCGGGCCAAGCCCTGCCCGGCGACATAGCACAGGGATTCGCCCAGGCCCTTGGACAGGTCATACAAATGGCGGGAGTTGGTGGGGTCGATGGGAAGGATAGCGCCCTCGTTGGCCGTGCCGCCACCCAACACGTCACCCAGCCCGTCGTACAGTCGGGTGCTCGACAAATAGACCAGCGACTGAAGCGTGCCCTGCGCCAGCCCGTGTTGCAGCACCTGCGCCAAGTGGCTGACGTGGGCCTGCACCGTGTCAAAGGGGCGCGCCAAATAGTCGGCCGTGAGCCCCGCGCAATACATCACATGGCCTAGGGCATGGCCCTGCGGCAGCTGCCACGGCCAGGGCCCATGGCGGGCCGGTGCCCACACTTGCGCGCCGCGCGCCTGCAGCGTGGCACACAGGCGGCGGCCCACAAAACCTGCGGCCCCCACCACGGTGAAATGCTGGTCCTGCAAATCCTGTGAAACAGCCTGGGAAAGCAATGCCCCCTCCCCCATCAAAACCCGCCCACCGGGTGGTGCAGCTGCGGGTCTTTGTGGGGCAGCAGCTTGGGGCTGACGCCGTCCACCATGCGAAAGGCACTGCCCTGCACGCGCGCTGCGTCGGGCACGGCCAGCATGTTGAAGCCATGGGGCGGGCCGTCCAAGTACACCGAATCCAGCGGCACCAGCTCCACGGGCTGGCCGAGCATTTCACGGTGGGAGTTGATGTCGCGCACCGCGTACACGGTGTAGCCCAAGTCCAGCAGCAAGCGGCACAGGGGCGTGGCATGCAGGCCTTGGCTCCAGTCCACATACGTGCGGTGCAGCTCAAACACCACATAGGGTTTGTCATGGGCCAGCAGTTGCTGCGCGCCTTGCAGCGCGGCCAGCTCGGCCCCTTCAATGTCCAGCTGGATCAGGCTAATGCGGCGGCCCTGTTGCTGGGCGTAGTCGTCCATGGCCACGGTGTCAAAGCCGCTGCCATCCTGGACGCTGACCATGTTGGCGAACGAGTCAAACCCATCGAGGCGCATGCGCTCGCCGCTGCGGCTCCACAAGCCCGCCACGTTCACCACCACGTTGCTCAGGTGGTTCAGGTCAATATTGCGCTGCAGCATCGCGGCCTGCTGGGGGTTGGGCTCAAAGCAGTGCACTTTCAGATCGCGCCCTGCGAGCTGGCGGGCCACCAGCACGGCCTGGTCGCCGAAGTAGGCACCGCCCACCAATACGTCCCCTTGCAAGTCGCGCCCCAGCTCCAGCAGCAGCTTGGTGGTTTGCGGCTCCCACACATGGCTGGGGTGCTCTGATTCAGACAGCAGAAAGTCGCGGGCGATCTTGGTGCGGTACAAAAACTGAAAGCGCGCGCCGTCGGCCAGCACCTTGTCGTACTGGTCGGTGTCCAGGTGCAGAGCGTCGATGATGGGGCCCACCACCTCGTCGCGCACCGAGCCCGCAAAGGCAATCTGGCCCTCGCACTCTCGTAACAGGGCAATCATGCGGGCACGCAGCGCCGGGTCGCGCCCCAGAGTTTGCATGGCGAGCTGCAGGCGCTTGCCGTCCAGGTCGCGCGGGTCGTTGCTGGTCATGGCGGGGGTGGCAGTCATGGCACGAGGCTCCTCAGATTCAAGCAATAAGGCAATTCAAAACACTTCCAGCCGTGGCACGGCCACGGCAAATTTTCCGGCCCAGCTGCGCACATCGCCCAGCTGGCTGGCCACTTCATCGCGCAGGTTCCACGGCAGGATCAGCACGCGGTCGGGCCGGTGCGCGCGCAGGTGGGCTTCGTCCACGATGGGGATGCGGCTGCCGGGCAAATACTGGCCCTGCTTGGCGGGGTTTTTGTCGACCACGTAGGGCAGCAGGTCGGGCCGCACGCCCGCAAAGTTGAGCAGCGTGTTGCCCTTGGCCGCGGCGCCGTAGGCCCCCACGGTGAGCCCCTGGGCTTGGCACTGAAATAAAAAAGATAGCAGCTCGCGCTTGATTCGCGTGGCCTGGGGCTGAAAATCGCTATAAAACGCGTCGCCCAGCATGCCTGCAGCGGCCTCGGTGGCCAGCAGTTGCGCGACGCGGGCGGCGCCTTCGGGCGTGGTCTGTGGGTGGGCAGCGGCATCGGCCCGGGCAGCCAACACGCGCAGGCTGCCGCCGTGGGTGGGCAGCTCTTGCACATCCACCACCGCCAGCCCGTTGGCTGCAAAGATGCGCTGCACGGCGGTGAGCGACAAATACGAGTAGTGCTCGTGGTAGGCCGTGTCGAACTGGCAGCCCTGCACCATGCGCAGCAGGTGCGGAAACTCAAACGTCGCCACGCCGTGGGGCTTAAGCAGGCGGATGAAGCCGCCCACAAAGTCATTGATGTCTGGCACATGGGCCAGCACGTTGTTGGCGGCGATCAGGTCGGCCTGGCGGCCAGCGCGGGCCAGCTCGTCGGCCAGGGCCACGCCAAAGAAGCGCTCCACCACTTCCAGCCCCAACGCCCGCGCCGCCTGGGCCGTGCTGGCCGTGGGCTCGATGCCGTAGCAGGGAATGCCCGCCTGCTGCACGTACTGCAGCAGGTAGCCGTCGTTCGATGCGACCTCCACCACGCAACTGTCAGCCTTCAGGCCCAGGCGCTGTTGCATGGCCTGCACATAGGCTTTGGCATGGGCGAGCCAGGAGGTAGAGAACGAGCTGAAGTAAGCGTAGTCGTGCGTGAACAGCGCCTCGCGCCCGGCGTGGTCTTCGGTTTGCACCAGCCAGCAATGCTGGCAAGCCAGCACGCGCAGGGGGAACCAGGTCTCCGGCCCGCGCAGGGCGGCTTCGCTCAGGTACGCGTTGGACGGCGGGGCGCTGCCCAAATCCAAAAATGGCAGGTGCAGCGGCTGGCCGCAGTGTCGGCACTTCACAGGCGCACTCCTTCAAACGATGCAGTCAGCAGCGCGTGGCTGCGGTCGCGCTCAGACATCTCACCCACGGGCAGGGGCCAGGGCAGCGCAAGACGTGGGTCCAGCGGGTTCAGGCCCGCCTCTGCGCCCGGCGCGTAGGCGGCAGAGTGCAAATACAACAGCTCGGCGTCGTCGCTCAAAGCCTGAAAGCCGTGCGCAAAGCCGGATGGAATCAGCAGCGCGCAGGCGTTGTCAGCGGACAACCGCTCGGCGTGCCACTGCAAAAACGTGGGCGAGCCCGCGCGCAGGTCCACGGCCACGTCCCATACCTCGCCACGCAGGCAGCTCACCAGCTTCATCTCGGCATGGGGCGGGCGCTGGTAGTGCAGGCCGCGCACGCTGCCGCGCTGGCGGGTGATGCTGTGGTTGATCTGGGCGATGGGCTGCGTCCAGCCTGCGGCAGCCAGTTCGTCAGCGCAAAACATGCGCTCGAACAGGCCGCGCGCATCTTGCAGCGGTTGACGCTGCACGCGCACCAGGCCGTGCAGGGGCAAAGGGGTGCCGGTAAAACGCGAACTCACTGCGCGGCCTCCCAGGCGTCCAGGTCGGCCAGGCACAGGGCACGGGCATCGGCCCCGCCTTGCTGGGCGCGGTACCAAGCCATGGTGCGCTCCACCGCGGTGTGCAGACCCCAGCGCGGGGCCACACCCAGCGCTTGGCGGGCGTGCGCGGTCTCTAACGCCAGCCAGCCCGCCTCGTGCAATCCATTACTATTATTTTCATAGCTGGTAGCGCTTGACGGATAAGCGCCAGCGGCCATTTTGACCACATTCCCCACCGTGGCGGCCTCGTGCGGCAGCGGGCCAAAGTTGTAAGCCCCAGCGCGGGCGGGATCGACCCACAGCTGCTCGGCCAGGCACAGGTAGGCGGCCAGTGGCTCGATCACATGCTGCCACGGGCGCGTGGCGCCGGGGTGGCGAATGTGCAAGGTCTGCCCGGCGCTCCAGGCGCGCACGGCGTCGGGCAGCAGGCGGTCTGCCGCCCAGTCGCCCCCGCCAATCACGTTGCCTGCGCGTGCGGTGGCTACGGCCACGCCTTGCGCGGCAAAAAAGGCATCGCGGTAGCTGGCGGTGACGATCTCGGCCGCTGCCTTGCTGGCGCTGTAGGGGTCGTGGCCGCCCAGCGGGTCGTCCTCGCGGTAGGGGTAGGCCCATTCGCGGTTGCGGTAGACCTTGTCGGTGGTCACAACCACCACGGCGCGCACATCGCTCTGACCCCGCAATGCGTCGAGCACATGGGCCGTGCCCATGACGTTGGTGGCGTGGGTGCCCAGCGGGTCAGCATAGCCTGCGCGCACCAGCGCCTGCGCGGCCAAGTGCAGCACGATGTGCGGGCGGGTGGCCTGCACGCGGGTGGCCACGGCCTGGGCATCGCGCACGTCACACTCGTGGCTCGCATGCATGTCGTCGGCCACGCGGGCCAGGGTGAACAGGTTGGGCTCGGTGGCGGGGGCCAGGGCCAGGCCGGTCACCTCAGCCCCCAGGCGCGCCAGCCACAAGGCCAGCCAGCTGCCTTTGAAGCCGGTGTGCCCAGTCAGCAGCACGCGCTTGCCGCGCCAGAAATCAAGGGTGGGCCGCACGGGGTTTGTCATTACCAGGTCTTCCAAGGGGCCCGGCCGCTTTGCCACAGGTCTTCGAGCAGGTTTTTCTCGCGCAGCGTGTCCATGGGCTGCCAAAAGCCGGTGTGCTCAAACGCGCGCAGCTGGCCGCTTTGGGCCAAATGGGCCATCGGCTCCAGCTCCCAGCTGGTGGCGTCGTCGGCAATGCGCGCAATCACCTCGGGCTGCAGCACAAAGAAGCCGCCGTTGATCCAGCCGCCGTCGCCCCGGGGCTTTTCCTCGAAGCCCGCCACCACATCACCGTTGCGCACCAACGCACCGTAGCGCCCGGGGGGTTGCACGGCCGTCACCGTGGCCTGGCAGCCGTGGGCGCGGTGGAAGGCGAATTGAGCCGTCATGTCCAGGTCGGCAACGCCATCGCCATAGGTAAAGCAAAACGGCTGGCCGGGCTCCAGGTATTCCTGCACTCGGCGCAGGCGCCCACCCGTCATGGTGTTCTCACCCGTGTCCACCAGCGTCACGCGCCAGGGCTCGGCGTGGCGGTGGTGCACTTCCATGCGGTTGTTGGCCATGTCAAAAGTCACGTCGGACATGTGCAGGAAGTAGTTGGCGAAATACTCCTTGATCACATAGCCCTTGTAGCCCAGGCAGATGATGAAGTCGTTGACGCCATGCGCGGCGTACATCTTCATGATGTGCCACAGAATGGGCCGTCCACCGATCTCGATCATGGGCTTGGGCTTGAGGTGTGACTCTTCGGAGATGCGGGTTCCGAGCCCCCCAGCGAGCAGTACGGCTTTCATGGCGTCAAGCATAGTGAAACACTGCCGTGCGGCAAAGCCAGTGTGGGAGGTGAAAGGCGGTGCATCTGCGGCCATCAGCCCTGGCTGGCGCACCAGCGGGCAAACATTTGTGCATAGGCGTCTTCCACCTCGCGGGCAAAACCTGCCTCGTCCATCAACGCCGAGGCCTGCATTTGCGCGCGCAGGGTACGGCGGGTCTGGGCTAGGCTGGGCAAGTCGCTGGCAAGCGCCACCAGCTTGCCCACATATTCAGCTTCGCTGCGGGCAATCCACTCGGGGTGCCCTACGGCCGACAGGACCGAGGCACCGAGCGTGCCCATGCTGGGTACTCCAGCCAGCGAAACGAACGGCAGCCCCATATAGAGTGACTCGATCAGCGTGGTGCCTGAGTTTTGCGGAAAGCAATCGAGCGCGATGTCCACCCGGCGCAGCACGTTCCAGGGCGGGCTTTCAAACCCCATGATGACGCGGTCGCGGGAGATGCCCAGCGCGCCAAATCGCGGCAACCATTGTTCGCACACTTCCGCCTGGCTGAAGTTGCCGCTGTTGAGTTCTAGCTTGGAATGGGGTACCCGGTGCAATAGATCAGCCCAGGCCCGAATCACCCCATCGTTGAGGCGCACGGCGCGTGTCAAAGAACCAAAGGTGATGTAGCTATTGCGCAAGGCTGGCAACTCACTCACATCGCCAGCACCAGGGTTCGCCCGGTAGACGAACGGTGTGCGAGGCAAGCGCCACGGGGTTTCAGAGAACAGATGCTCCGAGCCCAACGGCACCGTAGTGACATCGCTCAAGTAGTAGTCGATGGCCGTGAGGCCCGTGGTGTAGCCCGAGTCCAGCCAATGCAGCGACACCGGCGCTGGCTTGCGTGCAAAGGCCCCCAGCCGATGCCCCTTGGTCTGCCCGGCAATGTCCACCAGGATGTCGATGCCGTCGGCCCGGATGCGTGCCGCGAGTTCGTCATCGCTCATCTGGCGCGTATCGATCCAGTGCTCGAACAATGTACGGTAGTGGTCGGTCACATCATCTTCCAGCTCAAAAGGGCCGGAATAGGCAAACAGCTCTACGCGTTGACGGTCGTGGTTTTCCAGCAAAGGCTCCAGAAACGGGCGGCAGGCATGTGTGCGAAACACTGGGGCCACGTACCCCACGCGCAGTCGGCGTTCAGGGTTGCGATCGTTGGTATGGGGGCTCCACAGACGGTGGTGCGGCTCACCAAAATACCGATTGAACCGCTGATAGGCGGCAAAGCGCTCCAGCGGGTCCATCTCAGGCATGCAATTGGCCACAAACAGGTAACTGCTTTGCACGGCCTGGTCCGCCGGGTTCAACTCCAGCGCCCGTTGCAACGACTTCAGGGCTTCGGGCAACCGCCCTTGGTCCTTGAGCAACATGCCCAAGCCTACATGCGCGCGCACCATGTTCGGGTCAAGCTCCAACGCTTTGCGCGCATAGGTTTGCGCCTCCGTAAAGCGGTGCATTTCACCCAGCAAAAGCCCCAGGTTCAGCCACACCTTGGGATCATCCCCACCCACCGCCAAAGCGCTGCGGTAGGCGGCCTCAGACGCAGGCAAACGCGACTGTTGGCGCAAGACCATGGCCAAGTTGAACCAGGCCTCCTTGAAATCCGGCGCATGGCCTACGGCCTGCCGCAGCAGCACCTCCGCCTGCACCAGATCACCCAACTGAGAGCGCGCCAGCCCAAAGTTGCTAAGCAAGGCCACGTCGCGGGGGTTGAGCTGCAAAGCCTGGCGCATCGGCTCTATGGCTTTGCCGTTTTGCCCCAGTTGCATCAACGCAGCACCCAACGACTTGAAGCCCATCGGGCACTGGGGGTATTGGCGCAACATCTTGCGCCCGAGACGCACCACGTCCTCAAACTTCTCTGCTTCAAACAGGCGGCGAATTTCATCGCATTGCTGCGCAGGCGCCATGCGCCCTTGGGGCGGCCGGGCGCTGCGAGCGCGGCGGATGGCAGCATCCGACAGCCTTTGAGCCAACTCGCCGGCAGCATCACCCGACAATCCACCACGGCGGGCGTCTTCCAAAATGTCCTCCGCCAGGGTGTACTCGCCCGCATGTATGAGTGCGTCCACCAAACTCACCCAGTACTGACAATTCTTTGGGTTGGCCTGCAATGCTGCCTGAAAGAAAGGCACCGCAGCCATAAACTGACCGCAATCCACGGCAATTGCTCCAAGGTTATGGTTGGCGTCTGCATGGCCTGGCACTAGGGTCAGCACCGCGCGATACAGCTCCTCCGCTTGGGGTAGGTTTTTTTCTTTGTGAAAAGCCAGAGCAAGTGCCATAGTTTTTTGGGACAACGCATGCACCGACAACTCCGGGTCACCCAAGGGCGCTTCTACCGTAACACTAGAGTGAGTCGCTTGCATTTGATAGTTACCCAATTTCCAAATAAGTACGAGCGGCTAAAACATCGGCGGCGCTTGCCACAATGCTGCAGATGTTGGCGGTGCAATACAAACGTTAAACCCAAAAAAAATACCCAATGACATGCTGTATTTCAAATGAATGGGAGTGTGTAAGAGTTTCCCTTACACCAACGTCAGCGACGAGCCGACATGAAGCTTAGTCATCTTCCGATTCAAGTTCTAGGCACAGAGTTTCAGAATCCACTCCATGGTTTGCAAGCAAGAAATAGCTGACAAACACCCCGCAAATCACTTTACCGGAATGGAGTGTCACATGACCAAAGAACAAATCCTCGCCGAGATCCGCGAAGCCAACATGACCTACCTCATGCTGGCGCAAACTCTCATCCGTCAAGACAAAGCCGAAGCCCTGTTCCGCTTGGGCATGTCGGAAGAAGCTGCCGACATGATCGGCGCACTCTCCCCCGCCCAGATCATGCGCATTGCCTCCGGCAACATGCTGCTGTGCCGCTTCCGTGTCGATGACGACATCGTCTGGAACCTGCTGACCAACCACTCGGTCAACAAAGTGGACAACGACGCCACCACCAAGCTGCACGCCAGCATCCTGATGGCCGGCCGCTTCGCCGAAGCCGTCTGACCCCACCCAAGCCCGAACCGATTTAGTCCAGGAGCAGCACCATGGCAACCCAGAAAAGTGTTTTGAACGATTCCAAGCAAGTGGAACGCGCAGTGTCTTTGATTCAGCTGGGCGCGCGCCTGCAAGTGCTGGAGAGCGAAACCGAGTTGTCATATGAGCGTCTGCTGCGCCTGTACAAAGAAGTGGCAGGCCGCTCACCGAGCAAAGGCCAACTGCCTTTCTCGACCGAATGGTTCCTGACCTGGCAGCCCAACATCCACGCGTCTCTCTTCCAGAACACCTATGAGTACCTGACCAAGGTCAGTGCCATGGAGGATATCGACGCCATCATGGCGGCCTACCGCCTCTATACCGAGCAAATCTCCGCCTGCGGTGTGGAGCCTTTGTTGTCTATCACCCGCGCATGGCGCCTGGTGAAGTTCATTGACAACAATATGTTGTCCATGACCAAGTGCTCCAAGTGCGGTGGCCACTTTGTTTCTGAAGCCTATGAAAACTCGCGTCATTTTGAGTGCGGCCTCTGCAGCCCCCCTGCCCGCGCCGGAAAAGGCGCTTCCACCGGTGGCATACTGCTCCACTAAGCTACTAATTTGATAGCGCATAGTGCATATATCTATTGGGCACCAAGCCTATTTGAAGACATAGTCAAACCATGGGCTACTGCGGGCGATATGATCGTACTGGGCCCTAAAAGCCCCGCTGTTCAACCCTTGAGGCCCACGACCTCCCTGTCACAATGAAACTATGTTTGTAATCATCGGTTGGGTTGTTACGCTCGGTCTGCTGTTTGGGCTCTTTATCGCTCACGGCGGAAATGTGGGTCCCATCATCAAGGCACTGCCTTGGGAAATGGGAATGATCGGGGGCGCGACGGTGGGCGCGTTTCTGGTGAACAACCAGATGAAGGTCATCAAGGCCACCATGAAGGGGCTGGGCGCTTGCTTCAAAGGGAGCAAGTACTCCAAAGCCCGCTACATGGAACTGCTGGCTTTGTTGTTCGACATTTTGCAAAAAGCCCGTAAAGAAGGGCTGATGGCCATCGAAAAAGACGTCGAAGAGCCCGAACAGTCCGAAATTTTCAAGAAATACCCAACCGTGGGCTCCGACCACCATGTGGTGGAATTCATCACCGACTATCTGCGCATGATGGTTTCGGGCAACTTGAATGCCCACGAAATCGAGTCCATCATGGACAGCGAGATCGAAACACACCACCACGAAGAACATGCTGCGGTGTCTGCCATTCAACGTGTAGCTGGTGGATTGCCTGCATTCGGCATCGTGGCTGCGGTGCTGGGGGTGATTAAAACCATGGGCAGCGTGGGCCAACCGCCCGCCGTGTTGGGCGGGATGATCGGCTCGGCGCTGGTAGGAACGTTTTTGGGTATTTTGCTGGCTTACGCATTCGCAGAGCCACTCGCGGGTCTCCTGGAGCAAAAGAACGAAGAGGCCGGCAAAGAACTCCAGTGCATCAAGACAGTGTTGCTGGCAAGCATGCAAGGCTACAACCCTTCCACCGCTATCGAATTCGGCCGCAAAGTGCTGTATTCCACCGAGCGTCCAACCTTCGGCGAACTGGAAGCGCATGTCAAAAAGAAATAAAAGCAGGAGCTTCTGAGCATGGCCGGAGACGCCAAGAAACTCCAACCCATCATCATCAAGCGGGTGAAGAAGGGCGGCCACGCCGCGCATGGTGGAGCCTGGAAGATTGCGTACGCCGACTTTGTGACGGCCATGATGGCCTTTTTCTTGTTGATGTGGCTGCTTGGCAGCACCACAGAAGGCGACAAAAAAGGGATTTCCGACTATTTCCAGTCGCCACTCAAGGTAGCTTTGCAAGGCGGTGCCGGCGCGGGTGCCAGCAACAGCATCATTACCGGCGGAGGCAACGACTTGACCCAGTCCGCCGGACAGTCCAAACGGGGCGAGGGCACCGACTCCAAAGCCAAGAAGAGCGCCGGCGATCAGCGCAAAATTGAACGGGCAAAAAAAGATGCCCAAACCATGGCCGCCGTAGCCGCGAAAATTGCCAGCAGCATATCGAGCAACCCGAAGATGGCGGAGTTCAGCTCGCAGATCAAGCTCGAGATCACACCGGACGGACTCCTGATCCAAATTGTGGACGATCAGCGCCGCCCCATGTTCGATATCGGCAGTTCAGCGGTCAAGCCCTACATGCGGGAAATCTTGAAAGAAATCGGGGTAACCTTGACTGATATCGACAACAAAATCAGCTTGGACGGCCATACCGATCAAACCCCTTACGGCAATGCAGCTCGCGGATACAGTAATTGGGAGCTTTCCGCGGACCGGGCCAATGCCAGTCGCCGCGAACTGATTGCGGCCGGGATGCCCGAAGACAAGTTAGCGCGAGTGGTCGGGATGGCATCGAGTTTGTTGGCAGATCCGCAAAACCCCTTGAGTGCCGCAAACCGGCGCATTAGTATCTTGGTTATGACCAAAGAGGCCGAGGAACGGCTGTTGAGCGGAGCGGTGATCCCACTGGAAAATGAAGTGGAAACAGCCGAGCCCGTGGTGGAAAGCAAAAAAGCCAGTCCATGAAATCTCTAAAATTCAGTCATACTCGTTAAAATCAAAAATCGTACGGTCAAAGGTTATTTATGTCTAAAGAATTGCGCTTTCTCATCGTTGACGATTTCTCCACCATGCGACGGATCGTGCGTAACCTCTTGAAAGAAAGCGGCTACGCTGACGCCGATGAGGCGGAAGACGGTGTAGCGGCTCTACAAAAACTGCGTAACGCGACCTTTGATTTTGTGGTCAGCGATATCAACATGCCCAATATGAACGGTTTCCAGTTGCTCGCTGAAATCAAAAAAGACGAGAAACTCAAACATATCCCGGTTCTGATGGTCACGGCAGAAGCCCGTAAAGAAGACATTGTGCTCGCGGCCCAGCAAGGCGCGTCGGGGTACATCGTCAAGCCTTTCACGAAGGCGACCCTGGAGGACAAGGTCAACCACATTCTCACCAAGATGGGATTGAAATAATCATGTCGACCGAACCCACCCCCTCCACACCGACACTCAGCACGGTAGAAGTCCACCAGCAATTAGGCGCTTTGACGCGGCAGCTGCATGACTCGTTGAACGGGCTGGGGCTCGCTGACAAAGTGAAGGACTGGGCGGGCGAATTGCCTGACGCCAAAAGCCGTTTGTCCTACATCGCAAGATTAACGGGCCAAGCTGCTGAAAAAGTGCTCAACCAGGTAGACCAAGCCAAAGAACAGCACGACTTTATTGCGGCGGAAACACGCCGCATCGGCGAGCTCATTGTCAAAGATCCGGTGGCTGCGGTAGCCAAGGGTCACGTGATGAACTTCATCAACGATGTAGACCAAGCCAGCAAAAAGGTGGACGGACACCTTACCGAGATCATGATGGCGCAAGACTTTCACGACCTCACAGGTCAGGTGATTGCCAAAGTCGTCAATCTGGCAGCAACGATTGAAGAGCAGTTGGTGCTGTTGTTGCTACAAACTGCCCCGCCCGAAGCCGCAGCCAAAGCAGCACCACCTTCAGAATATGTGCCGGCACTTGCCGGGCCCGTGGTCGATGGTCAATCCAACCAGGAAGTCGTGACCGATCAGTCGCAAGTGGACGATTTGCTGGCAAGTCTCGGCTTCTAAACAGACCGGATGAAGGGGCAGAAAGCCCCTCTTTTCACCCTTTAGTTTCAGAGGGTGCTCGCGACAATGGTGAGAACGAAAGAGTCTCACCACTATGGAACAAGGCAGTCAAGATCGCAATTTACCGGCCTCCGAAAGGAAGCTGAAAAAAGCACGTGACGACGGCCAGGTCAGTCGCTCGCAGGACCTGACCCACTTGGGTGTGCTCGGCGCGGGCGCATTAGCCGTTCTCTCCCTCTCCCCCATTTTGTTTGAGCAGCTCAAACTCAGCATGATCCAGCAGCTGAGTTTTGACGCGGACACGGTTCGGCGCACGGGAACCATGGTGCAACGCTTGGGTGATGCCAGCATCATTGGCACGGCCGGATGTGTCGCGTTCGCAGCGATTGTCATGACAGCTGCCATTTTGTCGGCCGTTGCCTCTGGCGGCTGGGTGCAAAGTCTGAAGCCCTTGATGCCCGATTTTTCGCGGCTCAACCCGCTTTCAGGCTTTGCCAATCTCTTTTCTAAAAAGAAGTTCGTCGACACCGCCAAGATGATGTTGATGACGGGCATTTTGTTCACCATCGCAGTGGGCTTTCTCAAATCCGGCATGCAAGAAATGGCGGCCATGCTTCTGCAGCCTTCCCCGGCGGCCATTGCTCAACTCATGAAGTGGATGGTCAGCGGTCTCGGGCTGATGCTATTGGTCATTCTTCTGGCCGCGATGGTCGATGTACCGCTGCAACTTTTCTTGCACAAAGACCAGATGAAGATGTCACACCAAGAGGTGAAAGAAGAAGGTAAAGAGTCCGACGGCAACCCGCAACTCAAAGGAAAGATCCGGCAGAGACAACGCGAAATGGCGCAACGGAGCAGCGTCGGTGCCGTGCCCAAAGCGGACTTCATCGTCATGAACCCGACCCACTTTGCCGTCGCGATCCGCTATGACGAAGCCACGATGCGGGCTCCGCGCGTCATCTCCAAAGGTGCAGATCTTTTGGCCATGCGGATTCGTGATGTGGCCAAGCAGCACTCGATCCCGGTGCTGCAGTCGCCCATGTTGGCGCGCGCACTGTATGCCAACGCCGAGCTGGACCAGGACATTCCTTCTGCGCTTTACACAGCAGTTGCCCAAGTTTTGGCCTACGTGTATCGCCTGCGTGCAGCCATGCGCGGCGAAGGCGTCATGCCGTCCCAAGTACCACAACCCTTTGTTCCGCCTGAACTGGATCCCCAGTCCAAGACCTTGAAGGCAGCCACCGTATGAATACCCCCTTCCAACCTCTCCAGAAGTGGTTTACCAACAATGCTGGCGTGATGCAGGGTGCGGCAGCGCCACTCCTAGTGGTGGCGATTTTGTCCATGATGGTGCTCCCACTGCCTCCTCTGTTGCTGGACATGTTCTTCACCGTCAACATTGCCGTGGCACTGATGGTGATGATGGTCGCGGCTTACATGATCCGACCGCTGGACTTCGCGGCATTCCCCTCGGTGTTGCTGCTCACAACTTTGATGCGCCTGTCGCTGAACGTTGCGTCAACACGCGTCGTGCTGCTGGAGGGGCACACCGGCCCAGGCGCTGCGGGCGCGGTCATTGAGGCCTTCGGCCACTTTCTGATCGGAGGCAACTTTGCCGTCGGTTTGATCGTGTTTTCCATTCTGGTGGTCATCAACTTTGTGGTGGTCACCAAGGGTGCGGAACGGATCGCAGAAGTCTCGGCCCGCTTCACACTGGATGCGATGCCAGGCAAACAAATGGCGGTAGATGCCGACCTGAACGCTGGCCTGATTGATGAGAAAGAAGCCAAGCGCCGTCGCGCAGAGGTAGGTGAGGAAGCCGAGTTTTTCGGATCCATGGACGGCGCATCCAAATTCGTACGCGGTGACGCAGTGGCCGGTATTTTGATCTTGCTGATTACGATTTTCGGTGGCTTTGCTATCGGTATGTTGCAGCACGATCTCAGCGCCTCTCAGGCTGCGAACACTTACATCCTGTTGGCGGTTGGTGACGCACTGGTCGCCCAAATCCCAGGTTTGCTCATCTCGGTGGCCGCCGCCATGGTGGTGTCCCGGGTGGGCAAAGACAAAGACATCGGCAAGCAGATCGTCGGCCAGATGTTTATGTCGCCCAAAGTATTGGGCATTACCGCGGTCATCATGATCATTCTGGGCCTGATCCCCAACATGCCGCATTTTGTGTTCTTGAGTATTGGTGCAGTTCTCGGCTACGGTGCTTGGGTGCTTAATAAAAAGCCGGTCCCGACCGAAACTGACACAGCCCCCGCGGCCCCCACCGGTGACGGCGACGCCACCTGGGATGACCTGCAGCCCGTGGACCAACTGGGCCTGGAACTGGGCTACCGCCTGATTGCATTGGTGGACAAAACTCGCCAGGGCGACCTGCTGAACCGGATCAAAGGTGTGCGCCGCAAGTTTGCCCAAGAGGTGGGCTTCCTGCCACCCCCTGTACACGTCCGGGACAACCTGGAGCTCAAGCCCAGCGCTTACCGAATCACACTGCGCGGCGTGATCGTCGGCGAGGGGGAAGCATTTCCCGGCAACTACCTGGCCATCAACCCCGGTGGTATTACCACCCCGCTGATCGGCACTGCCACCACCGACCCCGCGTTTGGACTCCCCGCACACTGGATCGATGAACGCCAGAAGGAAGCCGCACAAATGGCCGGATTTACGGTGGTTGATTCTGAGACTGTCATGGCAACCCATTTGTCACACTTGATGCAAGTCCAGGCCTCCAAGCTCTTGAGCCGGACAGAAACACAACAACTGGTGGAACACGTGGCGAAACTGGCTCCTAAACTCATTGAAGAGGTCGTCCCCAAGATGGTGTCGATTGCCGTCTTCCAAAAGGTGCTGCAGCTGCTTTTGGATGAGTCGGTGCACATCCGGGATATTCGCACCATCATCGAGTCGATTGCGGAGCACGCCCCCTCCACCACAGACCCTGCTGAGCTGGCCAAGCGTGTTCGCGTGGCCCTGTCGCCCGCCATCGTGCAGCAGATTTACGGGCCGACACGTGAACTCAATGTCATAGCCATCGATCCCGGCCTCGAGCGGCTGCTGGTGCAAGCCTTGGGCAGTGCATCCGGATCTGCTTTGGATCCGGGCGTAGCCGACATGCTCAGCCGCAATGCTGCAGAAACAGCGATGAAGCAAGAAGAGGTCGGCGTACCGGCCTGCCTGCTGGTGCCAGACCAGATCCGCGGCGCGATTTCCCGCCTGGTCCGCCGCGTCGCACCCCGCTTGCAAGTGCTTGGTCACAGTGAAATTCCAGAAACCCACACTATCCGTATCGGTCCGATTTTGAGAGGCGCCACATCATGAACGTCCAACGCTTTACAGCCGCCACCTCACGCGAAGCGTTAGCCAAGGCCCGTCAGGCCTTTGGTGAAGGCACCCTTATCCTATCCAACCGCCCAACAGCGAATGGCGTTGAAGTCGTTGCCACAGCTGAAGACAGCTTGGCCACCCTCGACGCGGCAGTCAGTCGCACCGCCGCCCGCTCGGGTGGAAGCTCCCAGCAACGGCAGCAGCCCCCCAGCTACCGCGAAGTGGCGAGCAAAGTGGAAGAGGACGCAGAGCAGCTGGCGATGAGCACCCTCTCCTTCCAGGACTACGTGCGGGAGCGCATGTTGCGCCGCCGGGCCGAGGCACAGCAGATCCCTGTCTTGCAGCCCGAAGTGACCTCCATGCCGATGCCTGCACCGGCGCCCGTGCCGCTCGAGCGCCCGCAACCCACTTTGACACAGCGCATTGCGATCGACATCGAGTCGCAGCCCAAGCGGGCAGCCCCCGTGCGGCAAGCTGCACCCGCTCCGCAAGCGCCGGCAGTGAACAAAATCGTCATGGACGAGTTGCACGCCATGAAGGAACTGATCGAGGACCGTTTCAACACCCTCACCTGGTTGGGTCAAGCGAAACAAAATCCGATCCAGTCCAACATGATGCTCAAGATGATCCGGGCCGGCTACTCGCCGACGCTTTCACGGGCGATCTTGGAGCGCTTGCCAGATGACATGGATGCACCCGAATCCGTTCGCTGGGTGATGGACGTGTTGGAACGTAACCTGCATACCGATGCCGCCATTCCGGCACTCCACGAAGAAGGTGGCGTGTTTGCACTCATGGGTGCCACAGGGGTTGGCAAAACCACCACAGCGGCCAAGCTCGCGGGCTTGTGCGCGCGGACCCATGGTCCCGGCAGTGTGGGCCTGATCACCTTGGACACTTACCGCATAGGCGCCCATGAGCAGCTGCGCGCTTATGGAAAGATGCTGGGCGTAGTGGCCCACCTCGCCCATGACAAAGCGGCCTTGCAAGACTTGCTGGGCCTCCTCTCCAACAAAAAAATGGTGTTGATTGACACCACCGGCATCGCACCGCGGGACCCCCGCAAACGCGAGCTGCTGGAGTTACTCGACCTTCCGGAGATCAAACGCTTGTTGGTCCTGAATGCCGGAGGCCATGGGGACACCATGGACGAAGCTGTAGCCTGCTTCAAAACCGGAGAGACACAGCAAGTCATCCTGTCGAAGACCGATGAAGCGGTCAAACTCGGACCTTCGATCGATGCCTGCATTCGCCACCAACTGATGTTGCGGGGCACTACTACTGGTCAACGCGTCCCCGAAGACTGGGAAGCTGCAGTTGCCAGCAAGTTGGTCCGCACCTCCATGCGGAGCACGGGGGCCTCTGCCTACGACCCGAAAACGACCGATCTGGGCTTTTTCTTCAGCCAACCTGCCAACACCACTGCACACAAGGGGCGTATGAATGCTTGAAAGCCCACCGAATCAGGCCGCCGGCTTGATGGACTTTGCCGTCCCTCAAACGCCGAAACTGTTGGCCATGGTGAGCCATGGAGATGAACAGGCAGAACTCCCACTGCTGCTGCGGGTGTGCGCCGCACTGGTCGGATTCGGCTACACCGTGACGGTCCTGGACGGGTCGGTACTGGAAACGACCGACAACCCCGGCTTAGAGCAATTGTTGAATTTCACGTTCACCCAGAGCACGGGAACCGAGGCCCCATCCTGGAGCATTCTTCCTGCGGGCCTAGGACTCCAAAGCCTCGCAGCGGCCCATCGGCATGGCGGTCCGGGGCTTGGTGACTGCGGTTCATTTTTTCCGCTTGAAAGCGTAGTGATCATTTATGCCAATGCACACAGCTTGACGCCGCTAATCAAGGGAAGCCAGATACGCCCGCTGTTGGCCATGTCGGCAGCAAAAACCTCATTATTGACCACTTACCTCGCCCTCAAGCGCTTGTTGCTCAAAGCCAAGGTTGAGCCTACTATTGTGAATATGGTGGATCCGTCGAAGCCCGCCCAAGCCCACTCCACCACACCCACCAGCTTGAGCGACTGCGCCAAGTACTTTTTGAACTACGACGTGTTTCCGATTCACATCACAGCACCCATGGGGGATGAGCGCCCGTCGCCGTCCATTGAGCGATTGGCTCTGGGCCTGCTGGAAAACGCCATGTCGCTCGAAACGGGCTGGGCCTACGCGCCCCCCCAACAGAATCGTCAGTCTTTTAGCAGCCTAGCAGCCTCAGGGAGACATTGATGTACACCGCCAAAGGGCAGCTCGACCGCTCCGCATTGATCAAACAGTACCAGCCCTTGGTACGACGTTTGGCCCATCACATGATGGCCAAGCTACCGGCAAGTGTTGAGGTGGATGATCTGATCCAGGTGGGCCTTATCGGCCTGTCAGATGCCTTGTCCCGCTACGAGGCATCTCAAGGTGTTCAGTTCGAAACCTTTGCCACCCAACGCATACGCGGCGCGATGCTCGACGAGCTCCGCGAGAATGATTGGATGTCACGCGGCTCCCGCAAAAGCCAAAAAGAAATTGAAACTGCGTTACGCCGCCTGGAGCACAGGCTCGGGCGCAGCCCTGCAGAGTCCGAGATCGCCGCAGAACTGGGGATGTCTCTCGCGGATTACCAGTCCCTGCTGGGCAAAGTGCGAGGCACCCAATTGGTGTATCTGGAGGACATGTCCCGCCGCAATGAAGACGATGACACCTACCTCGACCGCCATGTGGCTGATCAGGATGCAGATCCGCTCAACATGCTGCGCGATCAGCGCCTGCGGCAATCGTTGGTCGACGCCATCAAGGGGCTCCCCGAAAGAGAGCAATACATCATGAGCATGTATTACGAACAGGACATGAATCTGAAAGAAATCGCAGCGGTGCTGGACGTTACCGAGTCACGGGTATGCCAGTTACACAGCCAATCGATTGCCAGGCTGCGCGCCAAAATGCGATCACACTAAGGTGAATGAACTGCATAAAAAAGGGCCCGTGAGGCCCTTTTTTATGCTCTGCAGGCCTTCAGGCACTTACCGCAGCCAATCGTCCTGAGGATTTGGGACCTGCGCCGTAATTACCGCCCCCCGCATAGGTGGGATCCACGGAAGCAGGTACCACCAGGTTCAGCGCTTGCTCCACCAACATGGCACGACGCAACAAACTGGATCGCACTATTTGTAAACCCTCGGCCAACGCTTTGACACGTTCTGCAATGCCTGGCTCTACCAAGCCTTGGCGCTGCCATTGCTGCCAAACCCCGGCAAGACTGACGGCTGTTTTCTGGATCTGTTCTGACAAAGCCGGCAAGGTTTCTGCGTCGCCGGTTGCAACAGCTAGTGCAAGGTCGTTGAACTGGACCTCCAGCGCATCGAAGTAAGAATCAGGTTGGATGGTGCTCATGGGGTCCCCCTCGTATCAATGGCGATACGCAGGAGGCACGCACTTACCGGGTCGTTCGGTTCAGCATTTCCTGCGCGTTGGATAACAGCTTGTCGGCAATCGCTTCCGCATTCACGGAAAACGTGCCGTTTTGGATAGACGCCCGCACCGACTCCACTTTGGCCAGATCGACGTCCGAGGCTTCGCTGCGCTCGGGCTTCTCCAAAGCGCGCGCCGCGGTCGACACCGTCACAGCCACGCCGGCGGACCGGGTGCTCTGAGTGGCGTTGGTGTTCGCATTGGCCGCCGCATTGCTGCTCTGCGCAGCCTTTTGGGCAGCACCGGACACCGTAGTGGATACGGAAGCGGGTAATTCTGAGGGTTGACCAATTTTCATCGCGTTCTCCAAAACTACGGTAAGCGTAGCCTCGTACGATGTTTATCGGTCGGGTTCGGGCTAACTTTAGGGCTATTTTCACGATTTTCGCCTCTAAAGGTCTATTTTGACTGTACGCACATCCAGCACAGTCCCCGATGTCACCCGACCGTTGTCCATTTTGACGCGGGCCTGCTGCCCCACCACCCCAGCGGAAAGCGCCTGGGCCTCACTGGAAATCTGAAAGCCGGGGCCCTGCGCCACAATTTTGACGGTAGCCCCCGCCTGAAAAACTTGGGCCGGCCGCAACATGCCTTGGCGCAGCGCTTGTCCGGTCGTCAACGCGCGGGACGCTGTCTGCCCCATCCAGGCAGCCCGGTCCGTGAGGATCGCGCCCTGCTCTTCCGCCCAATCAACCTCGCCGCGTGTGACATCACTCTCCGTGACTGCCGTGCCCGCCGCGAGCTGTGTTTTCACGACCCACGCTTCACCGAGTGCCCGCACAGTGACCGGCAGCGTGACGTTCCAACGGCTGATGCCGTCCACACAACGCACCCCGACGCGACTGCGCCCCCAGAGTCGCGCACCCGGTGGCACATACGCTTCCATGTTGCCGCATGCCGCCAAGCGCACACGCGCATCGAGCGCACCTACGGTGACGTCCATCCGCAAAGGCGTCGGCTCAGCGCGTTGACTTTTCTGCACCGCCTCAACCGCCCATTGCTGCGCAAGGGCCTGCACTCCCTGTGCCACCTGCTCTTGAGCGAATACAGGAGCCGCGCAAGCAACCAACGCTATCCACAAGGCGTGCGCGGGTTGGAGAGAGGTGCGAATTGCGGGCATAGGAGGCTCCAGAAGTTGCTTCAACTATAGGAAGCAGCGCCCACGAAGAAGCCCGCAAATACACAGCTTTCAGCGCCTTATTCCAAAGCTCAAAAATTAAAGCTTTTCCCATAATTGCCCCACGTCACCAGCCGGCCCGCTTGCTGGGACCCGACGATCAACCGTTGAGGTATCTATGTTTTCGAAACTAACCAATGCTTTAGATTTCCAATCAAAGGGGTTGGTGCTGCGCGCAGAGCGGCAACGCGTCATCGCCAGCAACATCGCAAACGCCGACACGCCCGGGTTTTCCGGCCGCGACTTTGACTTCAAAAAAGCCATGGCGGAAGCGACTTCCGGCCCTGCTTTTCCCATGGCCACTCCCTCTAGCGGCCCCAACAGTGACGGAACAACCAATGCCCGCCACATACCGATCAGCAACATTGACAGCTCCACGCTGGGCGACAACAGCAGGCTTGCCTACACGCTCCAGACGCAGCCCGCCATGGACGGCAATAGCGTGGATATGGACCGTGAGCGCGCCAACTTCGTCGACAACTCCGTCCGCTATGAAGCCACGCTCCGTTTTATTAACGGCTCTTCCCGAACAATCTTGAGCGCGATTCAAGGCCAGTAAGCACTGAATTAGCCAGAGGAGACCCTCCATGTCCATGTTTTCCATCTTCAACGTCAGCGGCAGTGCCGTCAGCGCCCAGTCCCAGCGCCTCAACGTCGTGGCCAGCAACCTGGCCAATGCGGATGCCGTGGCCGGCCCGGACGGCCAGGGTTACAAAAGCCGCCAAGTGGTGTTTGAAACCGTGCCCATGGGCTCGGAGGCTTCGGCAGGCGTCAAAGTGAACGCCATCAAGGAAAGCAACGAGCCCCTGCGCAAAGTGCACAACCCGATGCACCCCTCGGCAGATGCAGAAGGCTACGTCACCCAATCCAACGTGAATCCCGTCGAAGAAATGGTCAACATGATTTCTGCGTCACGCTCGTACCAGAACAACGTGGAAGTCATGAACACGGCCAAAAGTCTGCTGCTCAAAACGCTGCAGATGGGTCAATAAATTCAAGGACGCTCACCATGGCCACCGCAGTCAGTAACAACACCGCACTCTCCGGCACCAGTGCCACATCAAGTGGAACCGTCAGCGCCCAAGAGCAAACAGACCGATTCATGAAATTGTTGGTTGCACAACTCAACAACCAGGATCCCATGAACCCGATGGATAACGCCCAGATGACCAGCCAGATCGCGCAGATCAACACGGTCTCCGGCATCCAGGAGCTCAACGCCACGATGCAAAGCATGGCGGCCCAGTTCACCTCCATGCAAGTCTTGCAGGGTGCCAGTATGGTGGGGCATGGGGTACTCGTAGAGTCGAACACCCTGTCGATCGATGGCGGCACGGCCAAAGGTGCCATCAATCTGGCCAGCAAGGCAGACAAAGTCACGATCGACATCAAGACCGCTGGCGGCCAATTGCTGGAAACCATCAACCTTGGCGCATTACCGGCCGGTCAGAGCAACTTCCAATGGGACGCCTCCAAATACAGCGGCCTGAGCAGTGTCAACTTCAAGGTGAACGCGACCCAAGGCGGAAACACCGTCAAGAGTACCGATCTGGCACAAGACACCGTAACGGCCGTTGGCACAGAAAACGGAGCCATGTCGCTCCAGCTCAAAGGCCGCACGGCAGTCGCCTACAGCGCCATCAAATCCATTCTCTAACACCCCATTTCCCAAGAGGTAACCACCATGAGCTTTCAAACAGGACTCTCCGGCCTCAACGGCGCCAGCAAAAGTCTGGACGTGATCGGCAACAACATCGCCAACGCCAATACCGTGGGAATGAAATACTCCCGCACAGAGTTTTCTTCACTGGTCGCAGGCCAGCTGGGCGCTGCAGGCGGAAGTACCGGCAACACACCGGGTATCGGGGTGACCGTGGGCACGATCGCGCAGCAGTTCTCCCAGGGCAATATCAGCATCACTGGAAATAGCCTTGACGTAGCGGTCAACGGCGGTGGCTTCTTTCAACTCACCCAGCCTGACGGCTCCACCGCTTACACCCGTGACGGCCAGTTCAAGCTGGACTCCGACGGCAACCTGGTCACCAACAGTGGTGCCAACGTGATGGGCTTCCCCACCGACTTGCTGGGAAACAGGACCAGCATCACGCCGCAGCCCATGGTGATTCCGACCAGCGCCCCGATTCCCGCCCAAAGAACCAGAGAAATCACGGCGGAGTTCAATCTGGATGCTCGGACCAAGCCTGCAATCCAAACAACACCGCCAACGCCGATTTCGACCTACGGCACCACACTCACCGCGTTTGACTCGCAAGGTAACGAGGTCCCAGTGAGTCTGTACTTCGTCAAGCGCGGCCCGGACACCACAGCTAACCCGGCAGTTCTGACGGACACATGGGACGTCTATGACGCCAGCACCGTGGCTGCAGGCACTACCGCGCTCAACACCAATGCTGCCCGATATGCTACGCACCAGGCCAACGTGGCCTACAACACCACCACCCCGCCACCGACAGACCTAAAACCCACCTTCGCGGCCGCAGGCACCGGCGCCTTTGCCGCACCCGCGCTCACCACGGTGGCGACAGGCGCGCTATTCCAGTTGAACTACGACGCCAATGGCAAATTGACATCGCCGCTAGCCGCTCAAACTCTGAACTTGACATCGCCCAACACGGCGATCGGCACCTTCAGCACCACCCTGGATCTGACAAAAACAACGCAGTACGGCACTACGTTTGCCGTCTCCAACCTGACCCAGGACGGCTATACCGCCGGCGATCTGACCGGCATCTCCATTGACCCGAGTGGCGTGATTACCACCCGCTACTCGAACGGTGAGACCCAGTCCCGCGGCCAACTTTTGCTGGCGGACTTCCGCAACGTGCAAGGTTTGACACCTATCAGCGGCGGGAACTGGACCGAGTCGTTTGCATCCGGGCAACCGGTGCTCGGCAACCCGGGTTTGGGCAAGTTCGGTGGCCTGCGCTCAGGCGCCCTCGAAGACTCCAACGTCGACCTCACGGGTGAGCTCGTCAACATGATGACCGCCCAGCGTAATTACCAAGCCAATGCACAAACCATCAAGACCCAGGACCAGATCCTGTCGACCTTGGTCAATTTGCGTTAACCATCAGCAGGACTGAAACACCATGGACCGCATGATATACACCGCCATGACCGGCGCCAATGCGGCGGCGAGCCGGCAGTCGGTCATCGCCAACAACCTTGCCAACGTCTCCACCAATGGCTTTCGCGCGCAGCTGGCAACGTACCGCGCGGTACCCCTGCGCGGCGAAGGCGCAACCACCCGGGTTTTTGCCCTCGAAGCAACGGCCGGACACCTCGACACTCCCGGCCCTGCCATGCGCACTGACCGCAGTCTCGACGTCATGGCCAAAGACGGTGCATGGTTCGCAGTGCAAGGCCTAGACGGCACCGAGGCCTACACCCGCAACGGGCATGTGGAAGTCGCCACAGACGGCACACTGACCACCGGCAACGGGCTGCAGGTCCTCTCCAGCGACGGCTCCCCCATCACATCGCCCGCCGGGGCTGAACTCACCATTCAACCGGACGGCACGGTCAGCGCCAAAGTCGGCAACCAGCCGGCCAACGCGATCGGCAGGCTCAAACTGGTGGTTCCCACCCCGGAAGACCCGCTCGTGCGCAGCGGCGATGGTTTGTTCCGCGCCTTGTCCGGCGATCCGCTGAACAACGAAGACACCGCGCGCGTGCAGGCCGGCATGCTGGAAGGCTCCAATGTCAATGCGATCGAAGCCATGGTCGGCATGATCCAAACCGCACGCCAGTTCGAAGCCCAAACCCGCCTCATGCAAACGGCCGAGTCGAATGACCGTTCTGCTGGGCAACTCTTGAACATGCAAGGATAAACACCATGATCAACTCGCTCTGGATTTCCAAAACGGGCATGGAAGCCCAACAAATGCAGTTGGACGTGATCTCCAACAACTTGGCCAACGTGTCTACCAATGGCTTCAAAAAATCGCACGCGGTCTTTGAAGACTTGATGTACCAGAACCTGCGCCAGGTCGGCTCCAACACGTCTGAGCAGTCCACCCTACCTACCGGCTTGCAGCTCGGCTTGGGTGTGCGCACCGTGGCGACCAGCCGATCATTTGCACAAGGCAACCTGCAACAGTCCAGCAACAATCTGGACGTGGCGATCCAAGGCAACGGCTTCTTTCAAGTCACCATGCCCGACGGCACCACCGGCTACACCCGCGACGGTGCCTTCCAGGTCGACAACACCGGCCGCATGGTCACCTCCAACGGGCTGCCGATCTTGAACGGCATTACCGTTCCCGCCAACGCCACCAGCCTCGCGATTGCGCAAGACGGCAACGTGACCGCCACCATTCCCGGCAACGTGGCGCCCCAACCGATCGGCACCATCACCCTGGCCAGCTTTATCAACCCGGCAGGCCTGGAGCCCAAAGGGCAAAACATTTACGCAGAAAGCGCCGCATCAGGCCAGCCCAACGCCGGCACCGCAGGCGCCAACGGCCTGGGCACTTTGGCCCAAGGGTTTGTCGAAACCTCCAACGTCAACGTAGTCCAGGAGCTGGTCACCATGATCCAGACCCAGCGGGCCTATGAAATGAACTCCAAGGCCATTCAAACCTCTGACCAGATGCTGCAAAAGCTCGGCCAGCTGTAAGGACCCACCATGACACACCGACGCCTACACCGCATCGCAGCCGCAGTGGCCATCGGCTTGCTGGCAGCAGGCTGCCAGCAATTGCCGCAAAAAGTCGCCGTCGACTTTGTGGAGCCGCGCGTTCCTGCGGCGCCTATCGTGTCGGTAGCGTCCAAACCGGCCAACGGCAGCATCTACCAAACCGCTGCCTACCGCCCTGCCTTTGAAGACCGGCGTGCACGCCTGGTCGGCGACAACGTCACGATCCAAATCGTCGAAAACGTCACTGCCAGCCAAAAGTCCACCTCCACGGTCAACCGCAATAGTTCTATCGACTCCGCCATTACAGCCCTGCCGGATCAAACACTGGCGGGCCTGGGCAAACTCAACATTGGCGCTGCGACCAACAACAACTTCTCAGGCAAGGGCGGCACCGAGAGTGCCAACACCTTTGCCGGGTCGATCACCGCCACCGTCATTGAAACCCTGCCCAACGGGCACCTGATCGTGACAGGTGAAAAGCAGATCGGCGTCAACCAAAATGTGGACGTGCTCCGCTTCTCGGGCACCATCGACCCACGGATGCTGCAACCCGGCAGCGTGATCAGCTCCACCCAGGTGGCGAATGTGCGCGTCGAGTCCCGCGGACGCGGTGCACAGGGTGAAGCGCAAACAGTTGGCTGGTTATCACGGTTCTTTTTGAGTTTTCAGCCCTTCTAAAGAAATCCAGAATAGTGCCGAGGGGTAACAGATCCAGTCGGATCGCCCCGTTAACCGACTCGGCACATGACACACTGGAACCACTTAGCGAACACCTTCCGCTCACAGCGCTGGGGCGGCTTGTTGGTGGCAATTGCCATGGTCGCAGCCCCTGCGGCCCATGGCGCCAAACGCATCAAGGAAGTCGCCGCCATCGAAGGCGTGCGCAGCAACCAGTTGACGGGCTTTGGCCTCGTCATCGGCCTCGATGGCACCGGTGACCAAACCACCCAGATGCCTTACACCACGCAAGGCCTCAAAAACTACATGGAGCAGCTCGGTCTCACCCTGACGCCCGCCTCCCAGAACCAGTTGCAAATGAAAAACGTGGCGGCCGTACTGGTCACCGCGCAGCTGCCCGCGTTTGCCCGGCCAGGACAACTGCTCGACATCAATGTCTCCTCACTGGGCAACGCCAAGTCCCTTAAAGGCGGCACATTGATTGCCACCCCCCTCAAAGGGGCCGATGGCGAGGTCTATGCCATGGCACAAGGTAATTTGATCGTGGCCGGTGCCGGCGCAGCAGCCGGCGGCAGCAAAGTGCAGGTCAACCACTTGAGCGCCGGGCGCATTCCGGATGGTGCGCAAGTTGAGCGCTCTGTCCCCACCAGCTTGCAAGACGGCCCCACCATCAACCTGAGCCTGAGCGCGTCGGACTTCCAGACCGCGCGCAAAGTAGCCCAGGCCGTCAACACCCGTTTCGGCCCCGGCGTGGCTCAAGCCCTGGACGGCCGTACGGTGCAGGTCAAGGCCCCGACCAACCCCAACGACCGCGTCAGCTTCATTGCTGACATGGAAGAGCTGCCTGTTGACAACTCGATTGCTGCCGCCAAGATCATCATCAACTCGCGCACCGGCTCTATCGTCATGAACCAGGCGGTCACCCTGGGTGCCTGTGCGATCGCCCATGGCAACTTGTCGGTCAGCGTCTCGTCCAGCCCCGTCATCAGTCAGCCCAACCCGCTCTCGGGCGGACAGACCGTGGTCGGTGAAAAGGCCAACATCGAGATCAAGCAAGATGCCGGCAAACTCATCCAGCTGCCCCAAGCGGCCCAGCTCACCGATGTGGTCAAGGCCCTGAATTCGCTGGGCGCGACCCCCCAAGACTTGTTGGCCATTTTGCAAGCGATCAAATTGGCCGGTGCCTTGAACGCGGAGTTGGAGGTGATTTGACATGAGCTACGGTTCTGCCCTCGGCTCCACGCCGATATCCAGCGCCCAAGACCTGGTCGCTGATGCCCGCTCCCTGAGCGCCCTCAAAGCCGGTGCCGACAAAGCCACGCCGGACACCATCCGCGAAACCGCCAAACAGTTCGAGTCGCTGTTCATGCGCGAGCTCCTCAAAAGCATGCGCGAAGCGACCATGAAATCCGGCATGCTGGACAACGCCGGCAGTGACCTTGGCACCGACCTGTTCGACCAGCAAATGTCGGTCAGCATGTCCGGCCAGCCCGGCGGCCTATCCGACCTGATTGCCCAGCAGCTCAGCCGCCAGATGGGTGTGGAAATGCCCGGCTCCACCGTCGGTATGGCTAACAGCAGCAGCCTGCAGCCCGTCAAGGCACCCGACACACTGACCCCGAAAAGCAGCGTTGGCAAACTCACCGCATCCGATATGGCACTGACGCCGGTCGCCCCTAAAAAGGCGCCTACCAGCACCCAGGCGGATTTCGTGTCCAAGCACACCGACGCTGCCAACAAAATCGAAAAGGCCACCGGCATTCCAGCCAGCTTCATGCTCGGCCAGGCGGGCCACGAAACAGGCTGGGGCAAGCACCAGATCAAGAACAAAGACGGCAGCAACTCCTTCAATCTGTTCGGCATCAAGGCCGGATCCAGCTGGACCGGCAAAGTCGCCGAAATCACAACCACCGAGTATGTGAATGGCGTCGCGCAAAAGAAGATCGCCAAATTCCGCGCCTACGACTCTTTTGAAGACTCTTTCAAAGACTACGCCCGCCTGATTTCAGACAGCCCGCGCTATGCCAAGGCACGCCAGCAAACCCAGTCCGTCACGGCCTTTGCCACCGGCCTGCAAAAAGCCGGCTACGCCACCGACCCCGAGTACGCAGCCAAACTGAGCCGCGCCATCAACACCACCTTGCATCTGCGCCGCGCGCAAGTGCAGGCGTAATCGAGCCAGCGACAGACTATGAGCGTCCTCAATATCGGCACCCGGGCTCTGCAGGCCAATCAGATCGCCCTGCAGACTGCCGGCAACAACATCGCCAACGTCAACACGCCCGGCTATTCGCGCCAAAGCGTGGTGCTCACCGCGGTGGAGGGGCAGTTCACCGGAGGTGGCTACATCGGCAAAGGCGTGGATGTGCAAACCATCCAACGCAACTTCAGCGCTTTCCTGACCCGCCAAGCCACATTGGCCAGTGCCACCCAAAACGCGGATGTCGCCCGCTCCAACAAGCTCAACCAGCTCCAGGACATCTTCTCAGGCGGCAGCACCGGTTTGGGCGCCGCGGTCAGCGACATGATGAACGCGTTTTCTGACGTCGCCAGCGCCCCGACCGACCTCACCGCCCGCACCGTGGCACTCACCCGTGTGGACGAAACAGCGGGCCGCTTCCGCGCCGCAGCCCAGGCCATCAAAGACCTGCAGACCGGGGTATCGCAAGAGATCAGTCAGAAGGTCAATAACATCAATACCCTGGCAAAAAATATTGCCGATGTGAACGACGAAATCGCACGTGCACAAGGCAAGGGCCAGCCTCCGAACGATCTGCTCGACCGACGCGACCAACTGGTGCGCGAACTCAATCAGTTCGTGCAAACCACCTCCATCGCCGCAGACGACGGCAGCGTGGGCATCTTTTTGGCGGGCAGCCAGCCTCTGGTACTCGGAACCACCGTATCGCCCGTGTCGCTCGTTAGCGATGACTTTGGCGACACGCTGAAAAGCAAGCTCTCCATCATCCGCGATGGTCGGCAGGTCCTGCTGGACGAAAACGCGTTGGGTGGCGGTGAGGTATCGGGATTGTTGCGTTTTCAAAACAATGATTTGGTGGAGGGGCGCAACCTGCTCGGACGTCTCACCTTGGCGATTACCACTCAAATGAACGAGCAACATGCACTCGGGCTTGACCTGGATGGCAAGGCAGGCGGAGACTTGTTCACCCGCATTGATATCAACACCACGGCCAACATCAGCAAACCCACAGCTCCCGCCACCCTGAATACGGGAACTGCAGCCCTCAGCCTCTCTATTAAAGATTCCACGCAGTTCGCGGCATCCGATTACGAGGTGAATTTCAACTCGGCCACCTCCGGCAACATTACCCGCAAATCCGATGGCAAAGTAATTACCTTCCCGCAGACTCCACCGGCCACCGCGCCCGCGCTGGCCAGCGTAGATGGACTCAACATCAACCTGGCTTCTGGCGCTGCCAATGTCGGCGATCGCTTTTTAATCAAACCATTCGCTACATCGGCAGACAATGTTGCCCGCGTATTCTCCACCCCGCGCCAACTGGCGGTGGCCAGTCCGATTGCCGGCGCCATGGGCACCGTCAACAAGGGCAGTTTGCAACTTGTCTCTTTGAATGCGCTCACCAACAACCAATCGGCCACGCCCCATTCGCCCGTCACGCTCACTTTTGCCGTGAATGTCACCACGAACGCCGTCACTTACACCCGGAGCGACGAAGTGCCGGTCGCCAACACCACCAGCTACCCGTTCGACCCGAACACCCCCATCACGGCGGTGGACCCTCTCGCAAACTGGAGCCTGAAACTCACAGGCACACCAAAGACAGGGGATACCTTCAAAGTGGTGGACATCAAGGACCCGGCCTTCAAGCTCGACCTCAAGCTCAACGGCGGCAACGCCACGGCCATGATGAACCTGCGCGACAAAGCCATGTTCGATGGCTCGGTCATGACCGACGGCTATGCCAGCGCGATATCGCAGATCGGCATCCGCACCCAGAGTGCCGGCTACTCCGCTACGGTATCGAGCACGATTGCCGCCAATCTGGAGCAGGACCGCAGCGCGGTCTCCGGCGTCAACCTTGACGAAGAGGCCGCCAAACTCATCCAATACCAGCAGGCCTACCAGGCCTCTGCCAAGATGATCCAGATCGCACAAAACATATTCGACACCCTGATCCAGGGCCTAGGCCGTTAAGGCCTGAAGGAGTCACAGCATGGCCGTCAACCTCTCCCGCCTCGCCTCTGCCAACACCTACGACAACGCGATCAGCAACCTCGCCAAGCGGCAAACCGCTTTGTCGAACCTGCAGGAAAACCTCACCTCCGGCAAAAAGGTGGTGCGCGCCAGCGACGATCCGACCGGCGCCGCCCAAGCCGAACGCGCCCTTACCCGCCTGGCCCGCATTGCGACCGACCAACGCGCCCTCGAATCCCAGCGCAACACGATTGCCAACGCCGAAAGCACCCTGGGCGATGTGGTGGATGCCATCCAACAGTTCCGCGAACTGGTGGTCAGTGCGGGCAATGGCAGCCAAACCCCGGCAGACCGGAAAACGATTGCCAACCAATTGCAAGGACTGCGTGAGCAGATTCTGGGTTACGCCAATCGCAAGGACACCAATGGTCAACCGCTGTTTGGCGCATTGGCCAGTGCAGCGGAGCCGTTCACCGGCCCCAGCGCCACGGCACCGGACTACACCTACAACGGGTTAGCAGGCCAAGCATCCACCAGTAACACCGCCATCGTGAGCACCCTGGATGGCGAGAGCGCGTTCATGCACCGGACCTCGCGCGATGGTGTCTACAACGTCAGCACCAGCACCATCCCCAGCGACCGGGCACTCACCACCAGCAATGTGACCGTGACCGACTCCAGCCTGGTCAGCCGCGCCAGCTACAAGATCACCTTTGGCCCGGTGACCGCCGGTGCCACTGCCGGAACCAGCTCCATCAGCTACACCGTGGAAGAGATTCCGGCCACCGGAGACCTGCCCACCTTCCCCGGCCCGCCCTATCAGGTGGGCCCCTTCACCGTGCCCGACTACCCCACCGGCAAACCGGTCTCCGTGAACCAGGCGCCTGCAATCAACGGCATGCCCGGCCTGTCGCTAACCATCACAGGTACACCTGCCGCCGGTGATGTGATCAAGGTCGACCCGAACCCCAGCATCTTCAGCGTCATGGACGACGCCATCCGCGACATCGGCGGTGCCGCCAACTCGAATGCCGCCACCCAGGCCGTTGGCCAGGCAATCTACAACCTGGATATCGGCATGAACCGGGTGTCCGCCATCCGGGGCCAGGCAGGCGACTTGCTGAACCGGGCTGACCGCATTACCTCGAACCAGGAGAGCAAGAGCATCCAGCTCGAAGCCGACCGCTCACGCGCGGAAGACCTCGACATGATCAAAGGCATTGCCGACTTCCAGAACCAGCAAACCGGCTACCAGGCCGCCTTGCAGTCGTACGCGCAAGTGCAAAAGCTCTCGCTGTTCAACTTCATCAGCTAAGGCCATGAGCAGCTCGGTCCTTGGCAGCATCACCATCGGGTACGAAGCCCTGTGGGACCAATGGCGCAAGCGCATGGGCGTGCGGCTCTGGCTGGACCCGGACAGCAGCAGCGCGGTCGATGCCACCCACCTGATCGAGTCCCTCCAAGAGCTCTGGCCGGCATCCCGCGAGATTTGCCTGCTCCATGCGCGCACCCCTAGTCTGCTGGCCGACTTGCTGGACCACAGCAGCGCGCCCAACATCTGGGTCGAAGTGCCCGAGCACTGGCTCAACGACGCCCTGTTGGCCGGCCGCGTGCGCAAAGCACAGCAACGTGGCGTCAAGCTGGTGTGGTGCGGCGAGCCGGGCGAGCGCCCGCAGGCCGACATGGCGCAGTGGTTTCACTCCACCATGCTTTCGCTCACTCCAGCCCAAGCGCTGGGTGCACTGCGGGCAGCCCTGCAACGCAGCCAGGACGGCAGCAGCGCTGCGTCGCGCCCGCCAGAGAGCCCGGTGCAAAGCGGGCAACTGTATGAATTGCTGGCCAGCCAAGCTCTGGTGGAGCATGCGCTCGACCAGCAGCATGTGCGCGCGGTGTCCGGCTGGCCGGCAGAAGAGGTGCTATACGCCTACCGCTACCGCCAGATCCAGCCCGCCCGCCAGGCGCTGCTGGACCTGGTCAAGGCGATCGATGCGGACGAATCCCTCGACGCCCTGGAACACGCCATGGGCCGCGAGCCTTTGCTCTGCTACCGCTTCATGCGCTTTGCGAACTCGGCCGCCTTGGGCCTGCGCAACGAAATCGGCAGCCTGCGCCAAGCCTTGATGACCCTCGGCTACAGCCGCTTGCGGGCCTGGCTGATGGAGCACCTGCCCCATGCCAGCGCCGACAGCAACATCGACCCCATCCGCCACAACATGGTGCTGCGCGCCCGCATCATGGAGCACCTGGCGGACGCCGGTGTTGAAGACGAGCTGCGCCGGGAAGTATTTTTGTGCGGTGTGTTTTCGCAGGTCGATGTGCTGCTGGGCGAAAACCTGGGCGCAGCACTGCACCGCTTGCCCCTGCCGGGGCGGGTCGCATCTGCGGTGGTGGGCCAGACTGGCCCTTACGCGCCGTGGCTGGAAGTCGCAGCTGCCCTGGAGGGCCGCAACACCAAGGTCATCCGCGAGGTCTGCCGCGCCCACCAGATACCGGCCGACGAGGTGAACCGCGCACTCTTGCGGGCACTGGCGCAGCACTAGCCACGAGCCGGCTCATTTTTAGAGCCAAATCAGCCTCTAGCGCTCGTTTTATATGCGCCACCAGCTACTAAATTCATAGCAATTACACTGCCAGCTGCCCATCCAGCTTGAAGATAGACACGGTCTGGACCAGCGCCCGGGTTTGGGTTTCCAGGTTCTGAGACGCTGCGGCGCTCTCTTCCACCAAGGCTGCGTTTTGCTGGGTCGTCTGGTCCAGCTGGGTGACGGCCTCGCCGATCTGGGCAATCGCACGCTCCTGCTCCGCGCTGGCGTGGCTGATTTCTTCCACCATATGGCCGACCCGCTGCACCACCTCCACCACATCGCGCATGGTGGCGCCGGCCTCGGTGACCAGGTTGGTTCCGGAGTTCACCTGCACCACGCTGTCCTGGATCAGCTGCTTGATCTCTTTGGCCGCCTCGGCGCTGCGCTGGGCGAGGTGGCGCACTTCACTTGCCACCACTGCAAACCCGCGGCCCTGCTCGCCGGCGCGAGCGGCTTCCACTGCGGCATTCAGGGCCAGGATATTGGTCTGGAAGGCAATGCCATCGATCACGCTGGTGATTTCACCAATACGCCGTGAGCTCGCGCTGATGCCTTGCATCGTGTCCACCACCTGCTCCACCTGGGCACCACCCCGCTGCGCCACCGCGCTGGCGTTGCTGGCGAGTTCATTTGCGGCCTGGGCGCCTTCGGCGCTCTTGCGTGCAGCGCCGTTGAGCTCTTCCATGGTGGCTGCGGTTTCCTCGAGGGCACTGGCCTGCTCTTCAGTGCGCTGGCTCAGGTCCATGCTGCCGGTTGCAATTTGCTGCACACCGGTGGCGAGGTTGTCACTTGCGGAGCGCACCCGCCCCACGATCTCCACCAGACTGCCTTGCATTGCTCCCATGTAGGCCAGCACACTGCCTTCGGGCGCACCGGCAAATTGTGCTTTCGTGGTCAGGTCGCCATGGGCCACACTTTCGGCGGTCGCCCGCAAATCAGAAGGTTCAGCGCCCAGCGCCCGACCCAGGTAGCGGATCATGGCCGTGGCCATGATCACCGCAGCCAACAGCGCTACCAAGGCAACACCCGCCAGCAATTGCAGGTTGCGGTGGAAAGAGGCCTCCGCTTCGGTCACCATCATTTGCGAGCGCTCGGTCGCATAGGCCGCGTATTCCTCCGCCTTGCTCACCAAGGCCACCAGCAACGGGCGGCATTCGACATTGATTTTTTGTATGGCTTGATCGCGCTGCCCTTTCATCGCCATGTCGACTACGGCCAAGGCCACCGGCTCGTATTGGGCCTCCACTTTGGCAATCTCTGCGACCAAGGCGCGCCCGCGTGCGGTCTCATCAGCATCCTGCATCCGCGTGGTCAGGGCGGCCAGCTTGGCCACTACTTGCTTGTTGGCAGCCACCACGAGGGTGAACTCTTGTTGCTTGTCAGACTCGTTGGCCGCATTGACCAGGTTTCTGGCGTGCACCGCGCGCTTGAACACCGCGGCTTGCAGCTCTTCTGCGAGGGTGGAGCGGGCGTTGACCCCCTTCACAAAGCTGGACATGTCGGCATGCATTGCATCCGTCGAGCGGTAGCCCATCCACGACACCAGCATCAAAAAGCCGATCATCAGTCCAAAGGCCAGACTGAGTTGGGCGCGGATCGTGAGTGGAGAAGACATGGCAACACCTTGTAAAAGCAGGTGTCTTTACTTTACGCCCAAATTACCGTTTTAGTCAAATTTTTTGTTTTTGAATTAAATTTGCCTAATTCGCCTTTTGCTTGAATCGTAGTGATTCATCGCGCAGCCGGGCAAAGGTTTTCCAGAACTGCGCCTCTTGGGTGCACGCGAAGTTGATGCGCATCAGGCTGCTGGGCGTGCGCTGCGCATGAAACAGGGCACCGGGGGCGAGCAGGTAGCCCTCGTCCAACATGCGCTGGCTGAGAGCATCAGTGTCCACCCCCGTCTCCACCCAGCCAAACAAGCCCACCGGGTCAGAGGCAAAAGTGCAGCCGTGGGCCAGCGCAAGCTTCACGCTGCGGGCCCGCGCAGCATCCAGCTGGGTGCGGATGCGCTCGGCGTGCCGGCGCAGCTGGCCTTGGTCGATGCACCAGGCAATGGCTTTTTCCAGTAAGGCCGGCGTGGTCAGGGTGGAGAGCAGCTTGGTGTCCAGCAAGCGCTCGGCCAAGTCTCTGGGCGCAGCCATGTAGCCCACGCGCCAGTTGGGCGCGAGGATCTTGGCAAAACCCGCCACATAAATCGTGCGCTGCAGCCCGTCCAGCGCGCAAAGGCGGGTGGCGTGCTCGGGGGCGAAGTGGCTGTAGGTGTCGTCTTCAACGATATGGAAGTCGTGCTGGTTCGCCAACTGCAAGATGCGGTAAGCGCTGCTGGGCGAGAGGCAAAAACCGGTGGGGTTGTGGAACACGCTCACGCTCACAAACAGCTTGGGCTTGTGCACCTCGCAGTACTTGGCCATGACCTCCAGGTCCGGCCCTTCTGCGCGGCGCGGCACCGGCAGAATGCGCATGCCCAAGGCGTCCAGCCGCGCAAACTCCACCGCCCAGCCGGGCTCTTCGACCATCACGTAGTCGCCCGCACGCAGCAGGGTGCGGCTGACCACGTCCAGCGCGTGGGTGGCGCCCATGGTGGTGATGATCTGCTCCGGCGCGGCATGCACTGCCAGTCCCGCCAGCTTGGTGGACAGCGCCCGGCGCAGCCCGATGTCGCCGGCCGGCTCGCCGTATTGCAGCGAGAAGGCGTTCAGCGCCTCCACACTGCAACTGCGGCGCACCGCGGTGGCCAAAAAGGTAGTCTCCAGCCACTCCTTGGGCAGCACGCCCATGCCGGGCTGCGGCTTGTTACTTACGCCATGGAACATGCCGCGTATCAGCGCCGTGGCGTTGAGCGGCGCGCGCTGGCGGGGCATGGTCAGCACCAAACTGCCGCCGTCCGTACCAGCTTCATTTGCTCCTGAAATCATAGCTACACGCGCACCATCCACCTGGGCCAGTGGCACATCTCGCACATAAAACCCGCGGTTGCGGCGCGCTTCGATCAGGCCTTGCGCCAGCAGCTGGTCATAGGCCGTCACCACGGTCGACGGGCTCACCTTCTGCTGCTGGGCACACAGGCGCACCGAGGGCAGGCGCGCACCGGGCGCCAGCAAGCGGTCGCGAATGCGCTGGGCGAACACAGCGCAGAGCTGCTCAGCCAGGGTCTGGGCGGCGGTTTTCATCAACATGGGTCGGTCCCTTGGGGTGGCGCTGTAACGGTCGTGCCAGCAATACAGATTGCAGGCTGTTTAGCGAAACTGTACTGCAACTGTGTTGTTTTTCAAAGTACAGTGAATCGCATGAATTCCAAAAACGAAACACGCGGCCTCTGGCTGGGCCTGCTGGGCGTGGCGATCTTTGCCATCACCCTGCCCATGACCCGCCTGGCCACCGGCACCGCCGACGCGCCCCAGCTCTCGCCCTGGTTTGTGACGCTGGGCCGCGCGGCGCTGGCCGGCGGTTTGTCGATCGTGTTTCTGCTGGCCACCCGCTCGCGCTGGCCCACCGCCGCCGAGTGGCGCCCCTTAAGCATTGCCACGCTGGGCAATGCGCTGGGCTTCCCGCTGCTGATCGGCTACGCACTGCTCACCATCAGCGCGAGCCACGCCGCCGTCATCATTGCGCTGCTGCCACTGGCGACTGCGGTGGTGGCCGCCATCGTCATGCACCAGCGGGCGCGGCTGGGCTTTTGGCTGAGTGCCTGCATTGGCGCCGCGCTGGTTGTGGGCTTTTCGCTCTACCGCGCCACGCAGCATGGCCCGGGCCTGGCCTTGGAGTGGGGCGATGTGCTGATGCTGGGCGCAGTGGTGTCTGCCGCGCTGGGCTATGTGTATGGCGCCAAGGTCACGCCCACGCTGGGTGCCGAGCAGGTCATCTGCTGGGTGTGTGTGCTCGCACTCCCCGTCACCCTGCCGGGTGCCTGGCTCACTTGGCCTGAGCAGGCGATCCGCGCCAGCTCTTGGTGGGCGCTGGGCTATGTGGGCGTGTTCTCCATGTGGGCAGGCTTCTTTGCCTGGTACCGCGGGCTGGCGCTGGGTGGCACGCTCAAAGTGAGCCAGGTGCAACTGCTGCAACCGTTTTTGAGCATTCTGGCGGCCATCCCCCTTTTGGGCGAGTCGCTGGACCTGATGACGGTGGGCTTTGCACTGGCCGTGGTGGCTACCGTGTTCATCGGCAAGCGGTTTGCCTCCAGCCCCGTGCCCCCACCTGCACCCCGGGCCAGCCCCACCGACCTGCCAAGGGCCACGCCATGAACACCGAAACCCTCTTCGCCGCCGGCCTGTTTGCCGTGGTCAGCTCGGTCACTCCGGGGCCTAACAACACCATGCTCATGGCCTCGGGCGTGAACTTCGGGTTCCGGCGCTCCCAGCGCCACCTCTGGGGCGTGAACCTGGGCTTTACCTTCATGCTGCTGTGTGTGGGTCTGGGCCTGCACTCGGTGCTGGACCGGTTTCCGCAGTTTTACGATGTGCTGCGCTACCTGGGTTCGGCCTACATGCTCTGGATTGCCTGGAAGCTGGCCAGCGCACGGCCGTCCCACACCAGCGGCGCCACCGCAGCAGAGCCCGGCAACCCGGCCATCTTGCGCCCCATGGGGTTTTGGGCTGCGGCGGCTTTTCAATGGATCAACCCCAAAGCCTGGGTGATGGCGGTGACCTGCATGAGTACCTACCTCTCGCCCAACGCCGGCGCGGCCCAAGTGGCGCTGCTGGCAGGCCTGTTTATGGTGATGGGTGCGCCGTGCTCCGCGTTTTGGGTAGGCTTCGGGCAGGCCATGCGCGGCCTGCTGCAAGACCCCCTGCGCCTGCGCATTTTCAACATCACCATGGCGCTGGCCCTGGTGGCCTCGCTCTACCCTATGCTCAAGGGCTGACTCCGAATTTTTTTCAAGAGACGATAACCATGACGAACTCCACGCACTGGACCCTGGCCGAACGTGCCGCCAAGATGAACCCCTCGGTGATCCGCGAGATCCTCAAAGTGACCGAGAAGCCCGGCATCATCAGCTTTGCCGGCGGCTTGCCCAGCAGCAAAACATTCCCCGTGGCCGAGTTTGAAGCCGCCTGCGCCAAGGTGCTCAAAGACGACCCCGCAGGCGCCCTGCAGTACGCCGCCAGCGAGGGATATGGCCCCCTGCGCGAACTGGTCGCCGCCCAGCTCAAGGCGCAAAGTGCCGCTGCCGGCGTGACCTGGAACGTGGATCCCGCCCAAGTGCTCATCACCACCGGCTCGCAGCAGGGCTTGGACCTGGTCGCCAAAATTTTGATCGACAAAGACAGCAAGGTGCTAGTCGAGTCCCCCACCTACCTGGGTGCGGTGATGGCATTCACCCCCATGGAGCCCAACGTGGTGAGCGTGGCCAGCGACGCAGAAGGCATCGACATTGCCGACCTGGCCGCCAAGTCTGCCGAAGCCCGCTTTTTGTATGTGCTGCCCAACTTCCAGAACCCCACCGGCCGCAGCATGACCGAAGCGCGCCGCGCAGCACTCAGCGCAGAAGCCGCCCGCAGCGGCCTGCCCATCATGGAAGACAACCCCTATGGCGACCTGTGGTTTGACCAGGCGCCTCCTGCGCCGCTGACTGCGCGCAACCCCGAAGGCGGCATTTACCTCGGCTCGTTCTCCAAGGTACTGGCGCCCGGCCTGCGCATGGGCTTTATCGTGGCGCCCAAGGCGGTGTACCCCAAGCTCTTGCAAGCCAAGCAAGCGGCCGACCTGCACAGCCCCGGCTTCAACCAGCGCCTGATTTTTGAGGTGATGCAAAACGGTTTCCTGGACCGCCATGTGCCCACCATCCGCAGCCTCTACAAAGCCCAGCGCGACGCGATGCTGGAAGCGCTGGCCAAACACTTCCCCGAGTCGCAAGGCCCGGACTCTGCCAATGCCGACAGTACTTTCACCTGGAACACCCCGGCCGGCGGCATGTTCTTGTGGGCGCGCCTGCCTGCCGGCATGAACGCCGTGGACCTGCTGCCCCACGCGGTGGACAAGGGTGTGGCCTTTGTGCCCGGTGCCCCGTTCTACGCCGGCAATGCCGATGCCCGCGCCATGCGCCTGAGCTTTGTGACCCCCAGCGTGGAAGAAATCCACCGCGGTGTGGCCGCGCTGGCCGAAGCCATCCACGCCCAAAGGAGCTGAACATGACGGTCCATATCTGGGGGCGCCTGAGTTCGCTCAATGTACGCAAAGTGGTGTGGGCCGCGCAAGAAACCGGCGTCGCCTTTACCCGCAGCGATGCGGGCATGGCCTTCGGGGTGGTCAAAACCCCCGAGTACCTGGCCATGAACCCCAACGCGCTGGTGCCCACGTTGCAGGATGGCGACTTCACGCTCTGGGAGAGCAACGCCATCGTCCGTTACCTCTGCGCCAAGTACGGTAACGACCAGCTCTACCCTCAAGACCTGACCCAACGCTTTGACGCCGAGCGCTGGATGGACTGGCAACAAACCACCCTGAACCGCGAGAGCGGTGGCGCGTTTCTGCAGTGGTTCCGCACGCCGGCCGACAAGCGCGACGCCGCCGTCATTGCCCGCTCCACCGCCGCCACCGAGCCGGCCATGGCCCAGCTCAACGACCATTTGGCCACCCGCACCTGGATGTGCGGCGAGTATTTCAGCATGGCAGACATTCCCGTGGCCTGCGATGTGCACCGCTGGTTCGCCCTGCCGCAGCCGCGGCCTGACTGGCCGCACCTGGAGCGCTGGTTTGCGGCCATCCTGGCGCGCCCGGCCACGCGCGGTGTGCTCGACCTCCCTATTTCATAACGCTCAACCCTAGAAAGGCTCCTCGTGCCCCAGCTTCGCCCCTTCGCCCAAGTCGATGTGTTCACTGCCCAGCCGTATCTGGGTAACCCGCTCGCCGTCGTGCTCGACGGCAGTGGCCTGAACGATGCGCAGATGCAGGGCTTTGCACGATGGACCAACCTGAGCGAAACCACCTTTTTGCTGCCCCCCACGCCCGAGGCAGCGGCACAGGGCGCGGACTACCGGGTGCGCATCTTCACCCCCGGCGGCGAGCTGCCCTTTGCCGGCCACCCCACACTGGGCAGCTGCCACGCTTGGCTGGAGGCCGGTGGCACGCCCCGAGCCAAAGACCGCATCGTGCAAGAGTGCGCCAAAGGCCTGGTGCAGATCTGCCGCGATGGCAGCCGCCTGGCCTTTGCGGCCCCCTCGTTCCAACGCAAAAACCCAAGCCCCGGCTTGCTGGCACAGGTGGCCCACGCGCTGGGCCTGACGGCCAAGCAAATCATTTCGGCCCAGCACCTGAGCAACGGCACCGACTGGCTGGGCGTGCTGGTGGACGACATGCAGTCCGTGCTGCAACTGCAGCCCGACCACCCCGCCCTCAAGAACTTGGGCGTAAAAGTGGGCGTAGCCGCCGTGGACAGTGCGCGAGCAGCTCCTGATTCGATAGCAGCCAAACTGGAAGTGCGCGCCTTTGCCGCGCTCAACGGCATCAACGAAGACCCGGTCACCGGCAGCTTGAACGCCAGCCTGGCCCAGTGGCTGATTGCGGACGAATACATGCCCGCCAGCTACGTGGTGCACCAGGGCACCTGCATCCAGCGCGAAGGCCGCATCCACATCCGCCAGGACGCCAGCGGCCAGGTTTGGGTGGGCGGTGACTCGGTCACATGCATACGCGGCAGCGCCACTCTGTAACCCGAAGAGACAGCCCATGACCCCACGCGCCTACCAACAAGTCGACGTCTTCACCCGTATCCCCTACTTGGGCAACGCCTTGGGCGTGGTGATGGATGGCAGCGGCCTCAGCGATGAAGAGATGCAGGCCTTCGCCCGCTGGACCAACCTGAGCGAGACCACCTTTTTGCTGCCCCCCAGCCCCGCTGCCGCGGCGCAGGGTGCGGACTACCGGGTGCGCATCTTCACCCCCGCCGATGAGCTGCCGTTTGCCGGCCACCCCACGCTGGGTAGCTGCCACGCCTGGCTGCAAGCGGGTGGCACGCCCAAGGCGGCTGGCACCATCGTGCAAGAGTGCGCCAAAGGTTTAGTCAAACTCAAGCGCGATAGCAGCCGCCTGGCCTTTGCCGCGCCCAGCCTGCAGCGCAGCACGCCCGACTCAGCGCTGATCGCAGAGGTGGCTGCGGCCCTGGGGCTGCGCACCGAGCAGATCCGCGCAGCCCAGTGGCTGGACAACGGGCCAGTCTGGTTGGGCCTGCTGCTCGACAGCATGGACACCGTGCTGGACTTGCGCCCGGACCACTCCGCCCTCAAAGGCTTGGCACGCGGCATTGGTGTAGCCGGCATGGACAGTGCGCCAGAAGCTCCTGATTTGATAGTGCGCAGCAACCGCGAAGCGCGCGCTTTCGGGGGCAGCAGCAGCTCAAGCGCCGCCACACTAGACGACACCCCGTCCATCGAGGTCCGCTTCTTTGCGGACGATATCGGCGTGACCGAAGACCCCGTCACAGGCAGCTTCAACGCCAGCCTCGCCCAGTGGCTGATTGCCGACGGCATCGCCCCCGCCCGCTACGTGGCCGCCCAAGGCACCTGCATTGGCCGTGCCGGCCGCGTCTTTATTGAGCAAGACGCGCATGGCCAGGTGTGGGTGGGTGGCGACTCGGTCACTTGCATTGAAGGAAAGGTTACCCTGTGATGGCGCCGCTGGATGCGTGGCTGTACGCCCCCATGGCCGCGCAACTGGCGCTGGCGTGGACCACGTATTTGATTGGCACCGCCAGCCCCGGCCCGAGCAACATGGCCATCATGGGCATGGCCATGAACGCCGGGCGCCGCCCCGCGCTGTGGCTGACGCTGGGCATTTTGAGCGGCTCCTGGTTCTGGGGCGTGCTGGCAGCACTGGGCATCTCGCAGCTGCTGGCCAGCTTCGGCGCCGGGCTGATCGCCATGAAAGTGCTGTGCGGTTTGTACCTGCTGTGGCTGGCCTTCAAGTCGGGCCGCTCGGCCTTGCAGCCCCAAGCTTCTGCGGCATCGGCCACACCGCAAGCGGTGGATGCGCGCAGCCTGTATTTGCGTGGTTTGGCCATGCACCTCACCAACCCCAAAGCCGTTTTGAGCTGGCTGGCCACGGTCACCGTGGGCATTCCTGCCGGCGCCTCGCCGCACTTGGCATGGGTGGTGGTGGGCGGCTGCATGGTCATGGGGGTGGCCATCTTCGGCGGCTATGCGCTGGCGTTTTCTACCCCGGCCGCACGCCGCGTCTATGCCCGTGCCCGCCGCGGATTGGAAGGCCTGCTGGCCGCCGTGTTCGGCATGGCCGGGCTGCAGCTGCTGCGCACCAGCACCCACGCACATTGAATTTCACACTGCTTCAGGACCCACCATGACTGCCAACGCCCTGCTCCCCACCCTGCAAGACATCGAAGCTGCGGCCCAGGTGGTGTACCGCGAATTCGGCCCCACGCCGCAGTACCGCTGGGGCCAGCTCTCCAGCCTGCTGGGCGCCACCTGCTGGTTCAAGCACGAGAACCACACGCCGGTGGGCGCTTTCAAAATCCGCGGCGGCCTGACCTACTTTGACCAGCTGGCCCAGCGCGGCACCATGCCCGCCGAAGTGGTGGGCGCCACGCGCGGCAACCACGGCCAAAGCGTGGGCTGGGCCGCGCGCGCGCACGGCGTGCCCTGCACCATTGTGGTCCCGCGCGGCAACTCGGTAGAAAAGAACGCCGCCATGCGCGCACTGGGCGTCACCCTCATCGAGCATGGCACCGACTTTCAAGAGAGCCGCGAGTTCGCCATCCAACTCGCCCAAGACCGTGGCGCCCACATGGTGCCCAGCTTCCACCCCGACCTGCTGCGCGGCGTAGCCACCTACTGGTGGGAACTGCTCAAGGCCGCGCCGGAGTTGGACGTGATCTATGTGCCCATCGGCCAAGGCTCAGGCGCCTGCAGCGCTGTGGCTGCCAAACGCGCACTGGGCCACCGGGCCCGCATCGTGGGCGTGGTGAGCGCACACGCCACCACCTATGCCGATTCATTCGCAGCCGGCAAAGTGGTGGAGGCGCCCGTGACCACCCAACTGGCCGACGGCATGGCCTGCCGCGTCGCCGACCCTGAGGCGCTGGAGATATTGATGGGCGCCATCGACCACCTCGTGCAAGTGACCGACACCGAAGTCGCCCAAGCCATGCGCGACATCTTCGCTTGCACCCACAACGTAGCCGAAGGTGCCGGTGCCGCCAGCTTCGCCGCAGCGATGCAAGAGCGCGAGGGCCTACAAGGGCAGACGGTGGGGATTACGCTGTGCGGGGGGAATGTGGACTCGGCGGTGTTTGCCGGGGTGCTGCGAAATTGATAGCTGCTGGCGCTTTTTTTATGCGGGCTATTGGCGCTTTTTGCATTAGCGTCTGCATAATTTAAGTGCAAATAACGCGAGCGTGCCATTTAGCTTGTCAACGCCGTTTTTTAGGTTTGAGTTAGGGAGGTCGGCAAGTGTTTTTGTAGTCCATTCACGCGAAATGAGAAACCACTCACATCAAACCAATCTCCCAGCAAACTGACATTACGATGAACCCACATTGAATTAAGACGCTGATGAACAGTTTTGCAGGGTTTCAGGGCTTGTTAATCGACTGCACAGCAGCCAGTACACTGAAAAAAATCGAATTTAAACATCCACTCAAGCACAAGCTTTCTACTGCCTCGTTAGGCGCCATCATCCTCCCATGCGAGACAGCAAATTCCTCCTCGGTGTCGTTCTGACCATCACCTGGCTTGCCTTAGGGGCTTGGATAGTCATCGCCACGCCAGACGCAAGACCAACAAAGATGAACGAATGGGGAGACGTTTTCGCTGGCTTCTTCTCTCCAGTGGCCTTCTTGTGGCTTGTCCTCGGCTTTATGCAGCAAGGCGACGAACTGCGCCTGAATACGAAGGCGCTTGAGCTGCAGGCAGAAGAATTGCGAAACTCGGTAAACCAGCAACGCGAACTGGTGGAAGTGACTCGGCGGCAAGTAGATGCTGAATTGGAAGCGCTTCGAGCAGCACGGGAAGACAAGCGTCAGGCTGCCCAGCCAAAGTTCATCGTTTCCGATCCGGGTGCTTTCTGGTCTGCAACTGTCAGGTACACGTCCAACATAAAGAACGTTGGAAGCACCGCAACAGATGTACTCTTCACTTTTGATCCACCGCTTAAGCTTTCTACATTAACCCGACTGGGATCCATCGCTCGCGGGGAATCTCAGTCTTTTGAGTTTGAATACACAACTGGCGTAGCGAACGACCTCACGATCATGCGTATCGACTACACCGATGCCGATGGCGGACCCGGAACGCAACGCTTCCGCCTCAAAGCTGTTCAATCGAATCCAGGCCCCATGGTCGAGATCACCAAAGATCACGTCTACCCCCCCGGTTAACAGTCAAAACCTGGCAGTGAGCGTGCCAAGAGTCTCCCCTAAACCAAAGGCCGAAAAGCAAACGGCCGGCAAGTGACACCACCCGCAGAATCCGGCGCATGGTGAATCCGGGGCCTCACATCCAGCCCCCGTCGCTCCACAAACGCAGCATCAATCCCCTCTCGGATGTCATAGCCCCGCCGCTTCACCGGGTCCGCCAACACCGAATACGCGAAATTGATCATCGCCAAGCGCTGCCCGGCGGCGTCGGAGTTCAGGTGTTTGTCCGGGTGGTGTTGCTGGGCCAAGCAGCGGTAGGCCGCGCGGATCACCGAGGGGCTGGCCTGCGGGCTGACTTCCAGGGTTTCGTAAAGAGATAGCTTGGGCATCAGCCATTGAACGCCGTTACAGCACGTTTGTTTGTGCACTGCCCTACATAGCACCGCGAACCAGCCACAGGCATAGCGCTCCTAATTTCATAGCTGCTGTCGCACATTTAACAAGCGCCAAGTGCCGATTGGGCTTAAATCCTTCCCATGGGAAATCTTTATTTGGTGCGCCACGGGCAGGCCTCTTTCGGGGCGGCTGATTACGACAACCTGAGCGAGCTCGGCCACCGGCAGAGCGTGCGGCTGGGGGAGTACTTTGCGGGCAAGGGCTTGCAGTTTGACGCGGTAATCACCGGCACACTCAAGCGCCACGCCCAGACTTGGGCGGGTATTGCCCAAGGCGCGGGGCTCACACACCAGCCCCTTGAGTGGCCGGGCCTGAATGAATACGACAGCGAGGCGGTGATCAAAGCGATTCACCCCACGCCCCTCGAAAAACCCGACACGCCCGAGATGTACCGCCACCATTTCCGGCTGCTGCGCGACGGCCTGACGCAGTGGATGAATGGGGTGGTCAGCCCGCAGGGCATGCCCAGCTACGACGACTTTGTGCGCGGGGTAACCAGCGCGCTGGAGCATGTGCGCAAGTCGCACACCGGCAATGTGCTGATCGTCAGCAGTGGCGGGCCTATCTCCACCGCTGTGGGGCATGTTTTGGGCACCACGCCCGAAACCACGATTGAGCTGAACCTGCGCATCCGCAACAGCTCTGTAACCGAGCTGGCCTACACGCCCAAGCGCCACATGCTGGTGACCTACAACACCCTGCCCCACCTGGATGACGCAGCCCACGCGGATTGGGTGACTTACTCCTGAGGGTGTCGCGCTCGCGTCGCTAAAGAAGACGCCCTTGGCGCCTCTGGCATAGCTCGTGCTTTGTGACCTGTGTTGGAAAACACAGAGGAACACAATGCACCAAAAAGGTCTGCCCTCCCTAGCGCTATGGATGGGCATCGTCGTGCTGAGCTGGTCGCTCAATACCCAAGCACAAACGCCCGCCAGCGGCACTGTTACCGAGGCCGCGCCAGTTGCAGCGGTGGTTGCACCTGACCCGGCCCCGGCTGCGGTTGCCGCGCCAGCACCGGCAACAGCCCCGACTCCAGAGCCTGCATCGGCACCGGTATCGCCAGCGCCGACCAAACCGTTTCTGGCCAAACAAGACAGCATCAACGCCGCAGACACGGCTTGGATGATGACCAGCACCGCGCTGGTGTTGCTGATGACGCTGCCCGGTATTGCCTTGTTTTATGGCGGCATGGTGCGCAAAAAGAGTGTCATCAACACCATGGCGAGTGTGGTGGCGGTGGCAGCCCTGCTGAGCCTGCTCTGGTTTGCAGTGGGCTACTCGCTGGCCTTTACGCCGGGCACGGCCTGGCTGGGCGGGACCGAGCGGATGTGGTTCAGCGGGCTGGGCTACCTCAAAGAGGCGGGCTTGGTGGCGGTGAGCCATGTGGCGCCCAATATCCCAGAGTCGGTGTATGCGATGTTTCAGCTCACCTTTTTCATCATCACCGGGGCGCTGATTGTGGGCGCGCTGGTCGAGCGGATGCGCTTCTCGGCCATGCTGCTGTTTATTGGCATGTGGTCGGTGGTGGTGTACGCCCCGATTGCCCACTGGGTGTGGGAGCCGGGCGGCTGGCTGGTGCAAATGGGCGTGCTCGACTTTGCAGGCGGTGCCGTGGTGCACATCAATGCGGGCGTTTCGGGTTTGGTGTGCGCCTACATGCTGGGCGCCCGCAAGGGCTATGGCAAAGAGCCGTTTGAGCCTTTCAACCTGGGCCTGACCATGGTAGGCGCAGGCCTGCTGTGGGTGGGCTGGTTCGGCTTCAATGCCGGCTCGGCGGTGGCGGCCGATGGGCGGGCGGGCTTGGCCATGGCGGTTACGCACCTTGCGGCATCCGCCGGTGCCATGAGTTGGATGCTGGGTGAATGGGTCATGCGCGGGCGCCCCTCTTTACTGGGGCTGTGCTCCGGCTTGGTGGCAGGGCTAGTGGCGATCACCCCGGCGGCAGGTTTTGTGTCGCCCAGCGCGGCGGTGATCATCGGTTTGGTGGCGGGGGTGACCTGCTACTGGGGCGCGACCGGCCTGAAGCGCATGCTCAATGCTGACGACTCACTGGATGTATTTGGGGTGCACGGCATAGGCGGCATCGTGGGGTCCTTGCTCACCGGGGTGTTTGCCAGCAAGGGCATTTCTGGCGTGACCGGCAGTGTGGCCACCCAGGCGCTGGGCGCGGTTGTGGTGGTGGTCTACAGCGGCGCCATGAGCTTTGCGCTGCTGTGGCTGACCAAGGTGATTGTGGGCCTGCGGGTCGATGACAACGCGGAACTGGTGGGCCTGGATGTGTCGCAACACCGCGAGCACATCGGGGGTTGATGGAGTGATTTGAAACAGGTTGCGGCCGCCAGCGGCTGCCAAGGAGTGTTGCATGTTGAACAGCGAAAAACTGGCGATTGCCGCCCATTTGCACGTGCTGCTGCGCCGCAAAACCGGCCGGGTGACCGATACCGAGTGGATGGCCAGCAACACCGAGTACGCCGCTGAAATCATCCGCTTTGCGCGCGCCGCCGCTAAAGACGACGGCCATGCCGACCTCGGCGAGTGGGCCGCCAAACTGGAGCTCGCCATGGAGCCGCAGCATCCCCACCGCGCGACCAGCCGCGACAAGTTGTTCGGCATGCTGGGGGGCAACACCCGCCCTGCGCCGCTGCCCGGTGCATCCGACTCGCTGCTGGGCGCAGCCGATGCGGGCGGGCACCGGTATATACGCGGCATCCGCTAGCGGCCGCGGCCCAACCGGGGCCTATCACCGGCACAATCTGCGCATGCTGTGTTTAACCTTTCGCCTGTTGGCCTGTGCCGCACTGATGTGCGCCACTACCCTGCACGCCAGCCCCTTGCTCCGCTGTGAGCTCACCTACGCTGGCAGTACCCAAACCCTGGAGGCCACGCCCGTGGACGACCCATACCCGGTCGCATCGGTCGATGTGGGCGGGCGCTTTTTCTTCAAGGCGGTGGTGGTGGGCCGTGGCGCGCAGCCGGAATACATCAAAACCTATGCCTACCTCGATACCCTTACCCAGCCGGTGCTGGTGCAGCAGGCCAGCTATTTCCCGCCGTTCACTGCGGCGCCGGGTGGGCAACGGCTGACCGGCAAACAGTTTGTGTATGCAGGCCCCGTCGAGCGGGAACTGCAATACGAGTGTGTACTGCACGGGGTGCAACCATGAAGCGCCCCACCCTCAACCACGTGCTCGGCCTGCTGCTCGCAGGCACTATCGCCCTGTTGGGCCACAGCGCAGCCGTGGCCCAGCCGGTGCCACCAGCCCACAACGAGTCGGGCTGGGTGACGCTGGTGTTTGCCGGAGACATCGTGCTTGACGATGTGGCGGGCGCCATGATCGAGCGGGGCGAAGACCCGTTCGGCGGCTTCCGGGACTTTTTTGCGAAGGCGGATATCCGCATTGGCAACCTCGAGTGCGTAGTGGCGACCACCGGCTCGGCGGGCGACAAAAACTTCACCTTCCGGGCCCACCCGCGGACCTTGCCAGTGCTCAAGCGCCACTTCGATGCGCTGGCCCTGGCCAACAACCACTCGGGCGACTATGGCCGCGAAGCATTTGCCGAAATGCTCACCCTGCTGCCGGCCGCCGGGCTGCAGTACTTTGGTGGTGGCCGCAACCTGAAAGAGGCCCACGCGCCGCTGATCCTGGAGCGCAAGGGCTTGCGGATTGCGCTACTGAGCTACAACGAGTTCATGCCGCGCAGTTTTGAAGCGGACTTTGACGCCCCGGGCATCGCCTGGAGCGAAGACGAGCAGGTGGTGGCCGACATTCGCGCCGCCCGTGCGGTGCACCGCGCGGATTTGGTGATTCCCGTCATGCACTGGGGATGGGAAAACGAACTGGTAGCCAACAGCCGCCAACGCACCTTGGCCCGCCGCATGGTGGATGCGGGTGCGGACGCGGTGATTGGCGGCCACCCGCATGTCACCCAGGACATTGACTACCACCAAGGCAAACCCATCGTCTACAGCGTGGGCAACTTTGTGATGAAGGAAACCGACAACGACGACCAGCGCCGCGCGTGGGTGCTGAAGCTGCGCCTGAGCGCACAGGGTGTGCAGGCCTTTGAGACCCGGGCTGTCAATATTGACCTGCAGGGCATTCCCACCCCGGACCCGACCCGCGCCACACCGTGCTGGCGCCGTGGCGAGGCGGGTACCCGCCTGTGCACCCCAGCCGACTGAGCTAAGCCAGCGACCTCAAAGTGTCGCCGGGCAGTGCATGGATCTCGGCCAATAAGCCCGCAAGTGCGCGGCCTGCGGCAGACAAAACCGCCTCGCCCTTGGCTGCTGTAGCAGCCGCCGCGTTGCCGACAGCGCCTGCGGGGTTGTAGTCCTGCATTTGCCAGCCCAGCTTGGCGCTCTTGCCATTGCCAAGAATAGGAAAGGCCTTGGCACGGTCTTCAGAAGTCGAGGCAAAGTTTTCTGCTTGCGCCATGTCTACCAGGTCAGGGCGCAGGGCGAGCATCATCGAGGTTTCGACGTCACCGGCATGGATGCCAAACCGGTGCTCATGGGCGCTGAAGAGCGCATTCACATCGCTGCCATCGGGTGCGGTCAGGGGCAAGCCAAACCAGTTGACGCTGTAGACCAACATGCCGAGGCGGGCGCGCAGGTCACGCGCCACCACATCCATCAGCCCTACCTGGCCGCCGTGGCTGTTAAACAGCACCATGCGTTTCACCCCGGTGGCGGCCACGCATTCGCCGATCTCGGTCCAGATGCGGATCACGGTTTCGGCCTTGAAGGTCAGGGTGCCGGCGAACTCCGCGTGTTCAGGGCTGTACCCCACGACTTGGGTGGGCAAAAACAGGGCGGGAACATCGGGGGCGATATGGGGTAGCGCATGCGCTACCACGCCATCAACCAGCGCGCTGTCCACCTGCAACGGCAGATGCGGACCATGCTGCTCGGTAGCGGCTACGGGTAACACGGCAATCAGGCGATCCAGCGTGCCGGCGGTGCGGGCGGCGTCGAATTGCGGGCTGGTCCAGTCAGCCCAGAAACGGGAGGGAGGGTGCATCACTCCATCTTACCCAGCGGCACTGTCCGGCGCGATCACCGGTGCCACGAGCGGCATGCGGATGCGGAAGCATGCCCCCGAGTCGGGCAGGTTGCTCACATCGATGGTGCCACCCAGTGTTTTGGTCACCAGGTTGTAGACGATATTGAGCCCCAGACCACTGCCGCCTTGGCCCAGACGGGTGGTGAAAAACGGGTCAAAAACCCGCGCCAAGTGCGCTGCCGGTATGCCGCGCCCGTTATCCGAGACCAGCAGTTCCAGCCGGTTGTCGCCGTCCAGGCGGGCGGTGATCTGGATGGTGCCGGGCGGGCCGTTGTCGTCGAACGCGTGGATCAGGGCGTTATTCATCAAATTGGTGAGCACCTGCCCCAAGGGGCCGGGGTAGCTGTTGAGCTCGACATCGTGCGGGATATCGGTGGTCACCTTGTGCGGTGACTTGCGGATGGTGGGCCCCAGCGTCAGCAGAATCTCTGCCACCGTGTGCTGCAACTCAAAATTGCGCCGGTTCAGGCTGGTCTGGTCGACCGCCACTTGCTTGAAGCTGGCCACCAGCTCTGCCGCATGTTGCAGGCCGCGCATCAAGATGCCGGCACCTTGCTGGGTGTTGGCCACGAACTCGTCCAGCCGGCTGCGGGTCAAGCCTTTGCTCATGCTCTGCGCAAAGTTGTCAGCATGGTCTTGCAGGGTGCTGGCCACGGTGAGGCTATTGCCGATGGGGGTGTTCAGCTCGTGGGCAATGCCGGCCACCAGAGAGCCCAAGGCCGACATTTTTTCGGCGCGCACCAGCTCGGACTGGGCGGCGCGCAGTTGCCCCAAAGCATCGGTCAGCTCCTGGGTGCGCTCCTGGACCCGGTGCTCCAAGGTGGCGTTGAGCTGGAGGATGTTTTCGTCGTAGCGGTGCTGTTCGGTGATGTCGTCAAACGCCATGATCAACACCTGCTGCCCCTCCAGCCACACCACCCGGCCGGACAAGTCGCAATAAATCTCGGCCCCATGCAAGCCGCGTCTCATCCACGCCTGAAAGTTGGACAGTTCGCCGGTAGCTCGCAGCGTTTCCAGCGCGCGTTTACGCACTTCCAGGTCTTTCCAGATCCCCATCCGCTTGCCATTGGTGCCGATCACGCTGGCACGGTCCATGCCGAACACACGGCCCCACGCGGAGTTGACATCGAGGGTCTGTACCTCTTCGCCCATGGTCGACACTGACATCGCCACTGGCGAGGCGTCAAAAATCGCGGCAAATTTGGCCTGGCTGTCGCGCAGCGCCTGCTCGGTGCGGGCCCGCTCTTCGAGCTCGCGCTGAAGGGCCAGTGTTTTTTGCTCGCGCTCGCCGAGTAGTGCGCCGAGGTCGATGCGCATGGTGTCGAGCGCGTTGGAGAGCTGGCCCATTTCGTCATTTTTGGGGCTGGCTACCGACTCGGACAAATCCCCGCGGGCCAGGCGCAGGGCACTTTCCCGCAGGCGCAGCATGGGTTGCACGATGCGGCTGCTGAACAAGGGCCAAATAAAGGCAAACGCCAGCGCGACCTGCAGCAGCAAGGCACCGGAGAAGCGCATCAACTCATCACGCGCCTCAGCCTGCACCTGCAGGGTGGACATGGTGACGCTCAAGTTGCCGACCCGGGCGCCGTTGTAGGTGATTTCGCGCTCTTCTTGCCGCTGGTTGTCGATATCGCCCGAGGCGTCGCCACGCTTGACGAAGGGCTCGCCGAACTCGTCGGTCACGGTCACACTCACCACGTCGGGGTTGCGCATCACGGCTTCGACAAGCTCGATCGCAACACCCCGGTCCAGATTCCACACCGCCACGGCCATGCCGCGCGACAGTACGTCGGCATATTGCTTGAGGGGGGCTTCGACCCGCAGTGCGACCTCGGTCTCCAGCTTGCTGGTGACCTGAAAGCCGGCGAAGAACAGGGCTGGCAACAGAATGCCGGCGGCCACCCCGAGCATCAGCGTTTGGCGCAGCGAAAAACTCGGGAACTTCACGCGGAACGGGCCTTTCCGAAGGTTGTACAAAAGTGCTGACGCAGTATGGCCGCGGGTAGGGTACGGGTCAAGCGCACAAAGCGCAGGTGCAACAACCGTGCCTGTTTGCCCTGCCTGTTATAACCCAGCGCAAGTACCCCAGCCCTCGCAAGCCAGCCCCACGGCCCGCCCCGCGCGAGGAACTATTGCCCGCCCTAGTGGCTCTGACCAGCAGATGAACGACTCCTTTTTTTGCGCCCGCGTGCGCCGCCTGCCTGCCGCTCTCTTTTTTATAGCTGCTTGCGCACTGTTTTCGGGGGCTCATGCCCAATTGGGGCCTGCAACCAGCCCCACGCTGGGCGGACCCGCTGCGAGCGCAGCCGCGGGAGCCACGGTGCGCACCGAACAGGTGAGCGCCGAGCTGTTGGTGCATGCGCCCGACGGGCTCACGCCCGGCAGCACTCTGTGGCTGGGCTTGCGGCTGCAACACCAGCCCCATTGGCACACCTATTGGAAAAACCCCGGCGACTCCGGCCTGCCCACGCTGCTGCAGTGGACGCTGCCGCCCGGCCTGAGTGCCGGCGAGATTGCCTGGCCGGCCCCGCAAAAGATCGCCATCGGCACCTTGGCCAACCTGGGTTACGAGGGCGAGGTGCTGCTGCCGGTGCCCGTGCAGGTAAGCCGCGACTTCAAAGCCACCGGGTTGACCCCGGGCGCCGAGGTGCAGCTGGCGGCCAGCTGGCTGGTGTGCCGCGAAGAGTGCATTCCCCAGGAAGGCCGTTTCAGTGTGCGGATACCGGCCCAAGGCTCCACCGCGCTGCACACCGGGCTCTTCAAGGCTGCGTGGGCCGCTGCGCCGCAGCCCTTCACCGGTAAGTTTGAAGTGACCGCTGAGCCCGAAGGCCTGCGCCTGCAGGCAAGCGGCCTGCCCGCTGCATGGGTGGGCCGGGCCCTTCAGGCACTGCCCGAAACCGCCGAATTGCTCGACACCCCGGCCCTGCCCTCTAACGCCGACCGCTTGCACCAAGGCGCACTTCAGCTCCGCCAGCAAGGCTGGGATGGCACCACCTGGCGGGCCTGGCTGCCTTACGCCGCCCAACGCAACACCTCGCCCACGCGCTTGGCGTGGGTACTGAGTGCCGGTGGCACCGAGAGCCTGCGCGCCGAGGTACCTGTGAACGGCACTTGGCCGCCGGTGGCTGCCATGGCAACCGTCTCGCCAGCCCTGCAAGCCGCGCTGGACAGCAATGCGCGTGGCAACACCCCACCGCCCGCCGCGCAAAGCGGCTGGGCTTGGATGCTGATGGGCGCCCTGCTGGGCGGGCTGATTTTAAATTTGATGCCCTGCGTGTTCCCGGTGCTGGCACTCAAGGTGCTGGGCTTTGCCGGCCAAAGCGCCCAGCCCCGTAGCCAGCAACGTGCCCAAGGCTTGGCCTACACCGCCGGAGTGGTGCTGTCATTCATGGCGCTGGGTGGCTTGCTGCTGGCGCTGCGCGCCGGGGGCGAACAGCTGGGTTGGGGCTTTCAGCTGCAGTCCCCCGCGGTGATTGTGGCCCTGGCCTTGTTGTTCACCCTGCTGGCGATGAACCTGGCCGGTTGGCTGCATATCGGCAGCGTAGTGCCCGACCGCTTGGCCGGGCTGCAACTGCGGCACCCGGTGGCCGAGGCATTTTTGTCGGGGGTGCTAGCGGTGGCGATTGCCTCGCCGTGCACCGCGCCGTTCATGGGCGCGTCGCTGGGCTATGCGATTACTTTGCCGGGCGCGCAGTCTTTGGTGTTGTTTGCGGCACTCGGCTTCGGCATGGCCTTGCCTTACCTGCTGGCGAGCTGGTGGCCCGCGGTAGGCCGGATGCTGCCGCGCCCCGGTGCCTGGATGGAGACTTTCAAGCATTTCCTGGCCTTCCCGATGGCAGCCACCGTGGTGTGGCTGGTGTGGGTGCTGGGTCATCTGGCCGGTGTAGATGGTGCTGCCAGTTTGCTGCTGCTGCTCTTGAGCGTGGGCCTTGGGGTCTGGGCGCTGCGGCAAACCGGGCGCTCCAAAGCGATATTTACTATCATTTCTATAGCTGCTTGCGCAATATCTATAAGCGCTACATGGCAATTTGGCTTGAAAGCCGCGGAGGAGCCTACCGCGCGCACTACCGGTGCCACACCGGCAGGCGCCCACTGGCAGCCATGGTCTGATGCCGCGGTGCAAGCCGCGCTGCAGCAAGGCAAGCCGGTGTTTGTGGATTTCACGGCCGCTTGGTGCATCACCTGCCAGGTGAATAAGAAAACCACCTTGGGCCAAGCCGAGGTGGAGGCCGCCTTTGCCGCCAAACAAGTCACCCTGCTGCGGGCAGACTGGACCCGGCGTGACCCCGCCATCACCCGCGCGCTGGAGCAACTCGGCCGCAGCGGCGTGCCGGTCTATGTGCTGTACGCCCCGGGGCGCAGCCCCCAAGTGCTGACTGAGTTGCTGACGCCCGGCGAGGTGCTCGGCACCTTGGCCACCTTGTAAGCGCCCACACACCTTCACCCTACGGACCACCATGCGCTCCATCGACACCCTTCACCCGCTGCTGTTCCCGCCCCGCACCGTGGCAGTGGTGGGCCTGTCGCCCAAGCCGCACCGCGAGAGTTTCAAGGTGGCGGCCTATATGCAGCGGCAGGGCTGGCGCATCGTGCCGATCAACCCGAACGCTGCAGAGATCCTGGGCGAAAAGGCCTACCCCAGCCTCACCGAAGCCGCGGCGCATGAAACGATTGCCATGGTGAACGTGTTCCGCAACAGCGAGGATGTGCCGCCGGTGGTGGACGAGGCGATTGCTATCGGCGCCCCTGCGATCTGGCTGCAACTCGGCATCCGCAACGACGACGCCATGGCCCGCGCCCGGGCCGCCGGTATGCAGACGGTGCAGGACAAATGCCTACTGATAGAGCACGCGCGCGCCGCGTCTTGAGGCACTTGGGCGCAGCTACCAAGCAAGCCACCGGGGTACGGGCCATCTGGCCTTGACTTGAGGCAAGACAAAAGCGGTAGGCGCTTGAACTGCGACAATCGGTCCATGACCGACATCAACCCCACCAACGCACCTTTCGCAGTCGAAGCCACCACCTTTGACGGCCTGCACAACCCCACTTTTCTGCAGGCCTGCATGCGCCAGGCTACGCCTCACACCCCTGTGTGGTTGATGCGCCAGGCCGGCCGCTACCTGCCGGAATACGTGGCCACCCGCGCTACCGCCGGCAGCTTCATGGGCTTGGCCACCAACCGCGAATACGCCACCGAGGTGACCCTGCAACCCCTGGAGCGCTACCCTTTAGATGCGGCCATTTTGTTCAGCGACATCCTGACCGTGCCGGACGCCATGGGCCTCGGCCTGTCGTTCGCCCAGGGCGAAGGCCCGCGCTTTGCCAGCCCTATCAAAAACGAGGCCGATGTGGCCAAGCTCGAAGTGCCCGACATGGCCAAGCTGCAGTACGTGTTTGACGCGGTGAGCAGCATCCGCAAGGCACTCACCGTAAACGGCAAGAGCCGCGTGCCCCTGATCGGCTTCAGTGGCAGCCCTTGGACACTGGCCTGCTACATGGTCGAAGGCAAGGGCAGCGACGACTACCGCCTGGTCAAAACCATGATGTACAGCCGCCCGGACCTGATGCACCGCATGCTGGCCATCAACGCGGACTCGGTCGCCGCTTATTTGAATGCCCAGATCGACGCAGGCGCCCAAGCGGTCATGGTGTTTGACAGCTGGGGCGGCGTGCTGGCCGATGGCGCTTTCCAAGAGTTCAGCCTGGCCTACACCGCACGCGTGTTGAAACAACTCAAGCGCTTCGGCACCGACGGCAAAGTGGTGCCACGGATTGTGTTTACCAAAGGCGGCGGCTTGTGGCTGCAAGACATGCAGGCGCTAGACTGCGAAGTGCTGGGCTTGGACTGGACAGTCAACCTTGCCAAAGCCCGTGCTTTGGTCGGCGGCATGGAGAACGGCCCCGGCAAGGCGCTGCAAGGCAACATCGACCCCAACGTGTTGTTTGCGCCACCGGCTGCTATCGAAACTGAAGTGGCCAAAGTCTTGGACAGTTTCGGCACGCCCTATCAAGGCAGCGGCACCGGCCCCACGCACATCTTCAACCTGGGCCACGGCATCAGCCAGTACACCCCGCCGGAACATGTGGCGGCACTGGTGGCGGCGGTACACAGCCACTCCAAAAGCTTGCGCGCTTGATCGGCTACCACGTTTTTTTTGAAAAAACAAAGTTTCCGACACTTAGTTATGCACAAAAATGGCGATTTAGGGTTAACCCTTAATCCCCTTGGTAGGAGCAGCGCTACAAAACCGATAGCGCTCCTAAGTGCTTGATTTATATAAATTTCTGTTTTTGCTTTTTTTCTGGGCAGCGTAAGAAAACCCTTGATTTATAAGGCCTGAAGCGCGGCTCAAGGCACATATCAACAAAGTTATCCACAGAAAACCTGAATCAAATGCAAACCTCATGTAAATCAAGCACTTAGCACTCATTCCGCAAGTTCACCTCAAGAAGACGCCCCAAGTGACATTCCGCATCACGAGAAGTCAGACGACCTCCGGACCCTGCCCATGAGCCATTGGCTGCCCGTTTTGGTGCACACGCCGGCGCATGCGGCGCTCGGACCGGTGCTCACCTACCGCAGCGAACAGCTGTTGCCGGCCGGCACCCTAGTGCGGGTGCCCTTGGGCAAGCGCGAGACGCTGGGTGTAGTGTGGGATGCGGCTACTGCAGAGGCGACCGGCGAGTTCGATCCTGCCAAGGTGCGTGACATAGCCGGTGTGCTGGAGGGCATTCCGCCCTTGAGCCGGGCCTGGCAGCAACTCTTGAGCTTTACCGCCGCCTACTACCAGCGCTCGGCCGGCGAAGTGGCGCTCGCCGCCCTGCCCCCGCAGCTGCGCGAGTTGAACCCAGAGCAGATGGCGCGGCGCCTCAAACGCAAAAAGGTGGAAGCGGGTGCCGGCGGCGCCGTGCTGGCCGCACCGGCACTCAGCCCCGAGCAAGCTGCGGCGATTGCGCAGATCGACGCACACCCCGGGCCTTATCTGCTGTTCGGCGCCACCGGCAGCGGCAAGACCGAGGTGTATTTGCACTGCGTGCACAAGCTGCTGGCAGCCGACCCGGATGCCCAAGCGCTGGTCATGGTGCCGGAGATCAACCTCACCCCCCAGCTCGAAGAGCGCTTCAAGGCCCGCTTTGCCCCGCTTTACGGCGAACAGGCCGTGGTCAGCCTGCACAGCGGCATGACCAACCCGCAGCGCCTCAAAAGCTGGCTCAGCGCCCATGGAGGTGCGGCCCGTATCGTGCTGGGTACCCGCATGGCGGTGTTTGCCAGCCTGCCCAAATTGCGACTCATCGTGGTCGACGAGGAGCACGACCCCAGCTACAAAAGCGGCGAAGGTGCCCGCTACTCTGCGCGTGACCTCGCTGTCTACCGGGGCAAGCTGGAGGGGGCCAAGGTCATCCTCGGCTCTGCCACGCCCTCGCTGGAGACCTGGCACCACAGCCGCGCAGCCGAGGAAGGCGGGCGCTACCTGCGCCTGCACATGCCCAGCCGTATCGGAGAGTCTTCCCGATTACCGCTGGTGCGCCGGGTGGACATGAACCACCAGCCCCGGCGCGCCATTTTCTCGACCCCGCTGATTGCGGCCATCACCGAGCGGGTGGCGCGTGGCGAGCAGGTCATGGTGTTTTTGAACCGGCGCGGCTACGCCCCGGTGCTGACCTGCGAAGACTGCGGCTGGAAGAGCGAGTGCCCGCACTGCAGCGCATTCCGCGTGTTCCACAAAATCGACCGCACCCTGCGCTGCCACCACTGCGGCTTTACTGAGCGGGTGCCGCGCGCCTGCCCGGACTGCGGCAATGTGGACATCGCCCCCTTCGGGCGCGGCACCGAGCAACTGGAAGAACACCTGGCAGAGCTGCTGGTGGATGTGCGACGCCATGGCTCCGTCACGCCCGAGAACCCGGACGGCGAACATGTGCGCATCGCACGCATCGACGCCGACAGCACCAAGCTCAAAGGCCAGCTGGAAGAGCAACTGGCTGCCGTGCATGCGGGGGACGTGGATGTGCTGGTCGGCACGCAGATGATTGCCAAGGGCCACGACTTCCGCCGCATCACGCTGGTTGCAGCGGTGAACCCGGACGGCGCCTTGTTCAGCAGCGACTTCCGGGCGCCCGAGCGCTTGTTCAGTTTGCTGATGCAGGCCGCAGGTCGCGCGGGGCGCGATGCGACCCTGGGCGCGCAGAGCGAGGTGTGGCTGCAAACCTTCCAGCCCGAACACGGCCTGTACGCCGCCCTCAAGAAGCACGACTACCCCACCTTCGCCGCGCAGCAGCTCAAAGAACGCGAACAAGCCAACATGCCGCCCTTCAGCGCCCAAGCGCTGGTGCGCGCCGAAGCCAAAACGCAAGAAGCGGCGCAAGCTTTTTTGAACGCCGCCCGCACCTTCGCCCAAACCGAGATGGCCGCGTGGGACGGCTGGGCCGAGGCGCTGACGCAAGTCTTCCTCTACCCCGCCGTGCCCATGGCCATCCAACGGGTGGCCAATATCGAACGCGCCCAGATGCTCATCGAGTGCCCCTCACGCGCCACGCTCCAGCAGTTCCTGACCGCCTGGCAAAGCGTGCTCCACGCCACCCGCAGCCAGCCCGAGTGCAAAGGGCTGATCCGCTGGGCGATTGATGTGGATCCGTTGGCGATTTGAAGCAAAAAGCGGGCTTGGCGCACATCAAATATGCGCAAGCAGCTACTTTTTACATAGCAAATCACAATGCTTGGACGAGACAAAGCGCCCTTTCCACGCTGTCTGCGGCCACACGAGTTCCCGGGAGTTTTCAAGGCTTTTTAGTCCAGACGGCCTATTGCCCACCCCCTACCCCACAAATACAGTCAACCCATCAACTAGGGATGCTCATGAAACTCCAAAAAACCATCGCCGCCATGGCCATCGCGCTCTCCGGCGTAGCGGCACAAGCCACGGTTACCACTTCCGTCATCGGTAACACCACCACCTATACTGAAAACTTCAACGGCGGAACCAGCTTCAGCGCTGGCGCGTTCAACGCGCCGTTCACTTCGGACGACTACCTCTTGTTGACGCGGCCCGGCACCAGCACGGCGAGTTACAGCTTTTCCACACTGTCGGCCGTCCAGTCCCTGACCGTGAGCTTCTGGTACTCCGCAGCATCGACCGCCGCGTCGTGGAGCCTGTCCGGACCTTCCCAGACATTGGCAAATACCGGCCTTGGCTTTTTGCTGAACAACCCCGGCCCAGGCGGCCTGCCGGGTGCGGACCAGCATGTGTCTTACACTTGGAATAATCTGGCAGCCGGCCACTACACACTGGCTTTTGCGACCAACTTGGGCGCCCTCAAAGTAGACGATGTTCAGGTAGCCGTGACTGCGGTGCCCGAGCCAGAAACCTACGCCATGATGCTGGCCGGTCTGGGCCTGATGGCGTCCGTAGCACGCCGCCGCAAGACCAAGCAAGCTTAACAAGGTTTCGTTAACTGCAAAAAAGGGGAGCCGAGGCTCCCCTTTTTTGTTTCTATCCCGTAAGCGATAAGCACTTGGCTTTAGTGGTCTAGCGGCAAAGCGCCCCTGGCCTTTTGCGCTTGCACCTCATGCGCCTGCACATCCACCACGTCGTCCGACGCAGGACGGACAAAGCCACGCCCACTACGTGTCGCCCAATCACCGCGCTTGAACTGCTGACGCGCCTGGTTGAACCGCTGGAAGGTGGTGACAAACGCCGGTTTGCGGCCGGTCAGCAAGGCCTTGAGCAGCACCCACACGACGCTCAGCAGCGCAACCACGATCAGGCTCAGGGCAAAGACGGCGGCTGCAGCGATGAGCACCAGTTTGAGTGCGGTGCGGAAAATGGCGGATACGAAATTCATCAGAGTGTCCATGTGATTATTGTGCGCGCCAGAGCAAAGCCACCTGCATTTCCATGGATTCGCCCCTGACGGCTGAAGATCAGCATCTTTTCAGCCTCTGGCGCCCATAAAACCTGCGCGAGTAGCTATCAATTCAATAGCAACTAAATTCCTACCATCAGCGCCACAGCACCCGAAAATGTAAAAAAGGCCGCTGCGGTAGAAACCAGAATGATGCGGGCAATGCGCCCATTGTCCGCACCGAAGCGCTCTGCCAGCAGCGACACATTGCTGGCACTCGGGAGGGCGGCCAGCAGCACCAGCACGGTGAGTGCAAATTTGTCGATGTGCACCCCGAGGCTCACTGCCGACACGCCGACCAGCAGCACCAGCAAGGGGTGCAAAAAGAGCTTGATCAGTGCCACTGGCACATATTCCTGCCAATGCACTTCGTGGGATTTGTCGTCCTTGGCCAGCATTTGGGAGCGGGCTAGCACCGCGCCGATGGTGAACAGCGCGACCGGTGAAGCCGCATCGGCCAGCAGGCCCACCGTAGCGGCAACAGGCTTGGGTAGCTCGAGCTGCAGCGCTGAAAACAAGGCTCCGAGCAAAATGGACCAAGGCATGGGATTGGCAGCAACCCCCTTTAGCGCGTTTTTGGCAGCCTGCCCCGCCGACACGCCGCCTTGCGCAGGGTCACCGCCAAGACGCGACAGCGCAATACACAGAGACGAGGTGATCACCATGTCCACCAGAATCGTGACGATGGCAGGGCCCGCCGCCTTGGCCCCCAAGAGCGCAACCAGCAGCGGCACCCCCATGAAGCCGGTGTTGGGGAAGGCGCCCACCAGTGCGCCAAAGGCAGCGTCATTCCAGCCGATGCGACCGTGCAGCGTGACTGCCACCACAAAAGCCACCATCACCAAGGCACACAGCAGGTAGGTGAGCGCCAGACTCACATCCAACAGTTCACCAATGGGCGTGCTCGCGCCGAAACGGTAGAGCATGCACGGCAACGCGAAAAACAGCACAAAGCCATTGAGCCCGGGGATGGCCGCCAGCGGCAGCATGCCCCGGCGGGCGGCCAGATAGCCGCAGAGCACCAAGGCAAAAAAAGGAAAAGTCACTGTCAGGATTTGCAGCATGGGAGCCATTGTCGGGGAAATGCAGGGGCACCCCAGTCACCGGGCGGGCGAGTAGCGGCGAGCCGTTAAGATGGCCCGCTCTCTGCACGCTACACCTGCCCGCTCCATGTCCTCCCCTTCCGCCAACCACGGCATGAACCCCGCCCAGCAAGAGGCGGTGAACTACCTCCACGGGCCCTGCCTGGTGCTGGCCGGTGCGGGCTCGGGCAAAACGCGGGTGATCACCCACAAAATCGCCCGTCTGATCCAAATGGGCATGCCCGCCAACCGGATTGCGGCGATCACCTTTACCAACAAAGCGGCCGCGGAAATGCGGGAGCGCGCCAAGCACCTGATTGGCAAGGCGGCCAAGGATGTGGTGGTGTGCACCTTTCACGCGCTGGGCGTGCGCATGCTGCGGGAAGACGGCTCGGTGCTGGGCCTGAAACCCCAGTTCAGTATTCTGGACAGTGACGATGTGACCAGCATCATCAAAGATGCGGGCGGCACGATCGACACGGCTACCGCCCGCCAATGGCAGTGGACCATCAGCGCCTGGAAAGGCGCAGGCCTGAACAGCGAGCAGGCGCTCGCCGCCGCCGAGGACGACAACGAGCGCATCATCGCCACCGCCATGGCGCGCTATGAAGAACGCTTGGTGGCCTACCAGAGTGTGGACTTTGATGACTTGATCAGTCTGCCGCTCAAGCTGCTGCGGGATTTCCCCGAAGTACGTGCCCGCTGGCAGAACCTGTTGGGCCATGTGCTGGTGGATGAGTACCAGGACACCAACGCCACCCAGTACGAGGTGCTGAAGTACCTGGTCGGGGAGAAAGCGCGCTTCACCGCGGTGGGGGATGACGACCAGTCCATCTACGGCTGGCGCGGTGCCACGCTAGACAACCTCAAGAAGCTGCCAGTGGACTTCCCCACCCTCAAGGTCATCAAGCTGGAGCAGAACTACCGTTCCACTAGCGCCATCCTGCGGGCCGCCAATAACGTGATCGGACCGAACCCCAAGCTGTTTCCGAAAACCCTGTTCAGCGAACTCGGCGAGGGCGAACCGGTGCGGGTCGTGGACGCTGACAACGAAGAGCACGAGGCCGAACGTGCCGTTGCCCGGATACAGAGCCTGCGCGCCAACGGGATTGGTGGGGGCGTCCCAGACGCCCAGGGCAAGCAGTACAAAGAATTCCGCGACTTTGCGGTGCTCTACCGGGCCAACCACCAGGCCAAGCCATTTGAGAAGGCGCTGCGCAAGGCGGGCATTCCGTACAAGGTGTCCGGCGGCCAGAGCTTTTTTGACCGGGCCGAAATCCGCGACCTGTGCGCCTGGTTCCGCTTGTGGAGCAATAACGACGATGACCCCGCGTTTTTGCGGGCAGTCACTACGCCTAAGCGCGGCATTGGCCACACCACTTTGGGCACCCTGGGGGTGTTTGCCACCCAGTACAAGCTGAGCCTGTTTGAGTCTCTGTTTTCGTCGTCACTGGCCAGTGTGCTGAGCGCCAAGGCACTGGGCAGCCTGCATGAGTTTGGCCGGTATATCAACGACCTTGAATACCGCGCACGCCATACTGAGGGCGCCGAGGCGGCACTGGCGTTCATCATGGATTGGCTCAAAGAGATCGGGTACGAAAAGCACCTCTACGACGGGGAAGACAGTGAGGGCGCCGCGTCTGCCAAGTGGAGCAACGTGATCGAGTTCTGCGAATGGATGGCCCAGCGCTGCGGCGGTCAGATTGACGATGCGGCCGGCGTGACCAACACGCGGGAAATCAAAAATCTGCTCGAAGTCTCGCAGACCATTGCACTGCTCTCCACCATCAGTGAGCGGGAAAAAGACCAAAACGTGGTGACGCTCTCCACGCTGCATGCCTCCAAGGGACTGGAGTGGCCGCATGTGATGCTGGTTGGTGTGACCGAAGGCATGTTGCCCTTCAAGCTGGGGGATGGCGCAGACACCTTGGGTGGCTCTAGCCTGGACCATGAGTCTGCCAATGAAGACATCGCCGCCCGTCTGCAGGAAGAGCGCCGTTTGATGTATGTCGGCATTACCCGCGCGCAGCGCAGTTTGGCGGTGAGCTGGACCCGCCGCCGCAAAAAAGGCCGCGAGATGGTCGCCGCCTTACCTAGCCGGTTTATTGCCGAGATGGCACTGGACTCTGCGACCGCGAAAGAAGACCCGCGTGAAAAACTGCGCGCCCTGCGCGCAGAGTTCGCCGCCAAAGCCCTCGCCACAGCCGCCACTGCGGCAGAAAAACCATGAAAAATCGTAAGCGCCTCGCTGTTTGTCTGCTCGTGCTCTCCGCTTTCTCAGCGGCTACCCAAGCGCAAAAGGCCGAACCGGTCGCGGCCAACATGTTGCTGATGGAGTCTGTCGCGCCTGTGGAGACCCCCGTGCCGGTAGAGGTGGTGAGCTGCAAAAACCCCTCTGCAACGCCGCTATCGCGTTTCTGGGAGCTGGAGCCCGCCAGCGACTGCGGCACCTTCGGCTTGAGAGGGTACCGGCCAGTGAGTCTTGCAGTGATCGGCTCCGACAGCGTCAATACGGCACCCAGCTCGCCGGCAAGCGGACACACGGGTACCTTTCAGGCCTACACCAAGACCGAAACCCGGATCAACCTCTCCGTGCGGACCAAAGTGGCGCAGGGCCTGCTGACGGGCGGCGACCCCAACCGCTTGGATTCGTTGTGGTTTGCGTACAGCCAGCAGTCGTATTGGCAGCTTTTCAATGCCGATTTGTCGCGCCCTTTCCGCGCAACGGACCATGAGCCCGAGTTGATCTACATTTTCCCGATCGCAAGCGCCCTGCCCTCCGGCTGGCGCTTGCGCTACGGCGGTATCGGAGTGAACCACCAGAGCAATGGCCAAAGCTTGCCCCTTTCGCGGAGCTGGAACCGGATCATCGGGCGGGCGGGCTTGGAGTTTGGAAACCAAATCTCGATCACCGGCGCGCTATGGCAGCGCATTCCGGAGGACAGTGCCAGCGATGACAACCCCGATATCGTGGACCGCATTGGTCGCGCGGAAGTCTCTGCCGTTTGGAATGTGGACCCGCACAACTCTTTGGCGCTGACCGTTCGCCATTCCCTGCAATCCAGCGATAGCGGATCTTTGCGTTTTGCTTGGTTCAAAAAAATCGGGAGCGCAACGGAGAACGCCAACCGGAGCAGTCTTCGCTTGCACACCGAGCTGTTTACCGGCTACGGTGACTCCTTGATGGACTACAACCGCCAGCGCACAGTACTCAGCCTAGGGCTGACCCTGCTGGATTGGTAGGGACGATTAGCGCAGCCCGCTCAAGCTGGAATGCACCGACGGCGCAAACCCTGAATCAGCGGGAGGCTCTGCGGGGCCGAACAGCACATCGTGCAAATCCGCCAGTTGCAGCATGGCCTCGACCGCCTCCGGCTTGAATCCGATGCGTGCATTCCCCATGCCATCGCCACCACTCATGATGAGTTGGTTAATGTAAGCACTGCACTCTTTGTAGCCCCACAGCGTACGGATCGTTTGGGCAATCCGGTGGTGATGCAGCTCGACCCGCTCCAGGGCCTCTGCAGCAAGCACTTCGGGCTCTTTCTCATCCAGCCCCATCGGACGGGTGGGGGCATCGTCAAAATCCAATGCACGATGGGCCGGATAGAGCCCGGGCATGCGGTGTTGCGCCGCGCTACCGTTCGGACGCGTATTGCCGGCAGCATCCAGCATGCTGTGTTGGGAATCCTGCGCAGCCAAGGCGTTGTCCCACAAACTCCAGGAAGTTTCAGGATCATCCTCAACTACTTCGAGCCCCCTGGAGTCTTGGGCCTCAGATCGCTGGGCCCCTCCGGACGCACTTTTGCCGAAAATTTTGCTGAACATGTGATACCCCAGATTGTTTTTTTATATCTGTGAAGCGCGGCTTATTGCCTGTATCGCTTCCCCACTCCCGCCGCGCGCTGGAACCCACTCACACGACATCGAAAGGTTAAACCCTTCGTTGCTTCAAGACAAGTGCCCATAGGGACTAGTGGCAAATCCAGAGAAGTAACAAGTACCGACAAAGAAAAAGCGGCATCTCTTGAAAAGAAATGCCGCTTTATATCTGGTGGTGGAGTATAGCAGCACCACAAACACTCATCCCGAAGGTGTGAGGATTGTTGTCCTGAAAACACCCCCAAGTGAGGAGGTCAGGGTGCATCCAAGGGTTCGCTCCGAGTTCCTCACCAGTTAGGGAAAACTTCCCTTCTTGCGTGTGTCGCGCGATCCCTTTGCTGGACGGCTAACTCTCTAATCGTAATTTTATCTCGAAAAATTCAGGAAAATGGGCTCAAGAGACTCAAACAGCATGCCCATGGACAACTCAAACAACCAGCCTGACCGATTAGGCAACCAACACGACCCAGCGGATGACAACAACATCATGGTCGAAGATGCTGTTTCCAAATTCACCTGGGAGCTGAGTCGCAACGGCGAAGCGCAGCAAGTCAATGGAGCCGTTCTCGCAGTGCTTGTTTCTGTCGCTCTGGAAAACGGGTGGAAATTCCCCTCAGAAACACAGCCAAAAGCGAACTTCAATGACCTCCAGCTTCTGAACCAGTTGCCCGGCCATTTCGACGACCAACAGGCCAGGAAATTCTCGCGAGAGACTCTTCGAGCTATTGGGAAACAAGGAGCAGAAACGCTTGGCGCTGAGGGAGCAGCTCTGTCCGAACTGCTCGACTTCATTTACCGGGGTGCCTTTGATCTGAAAAAACTGGATGCAACATCTGCGTCCGGACCACTCCGTCCGATGTGCAGGATATTGGACATCCCAGATGATCTACCAACACCAGCGGCAAAGATGAGGGTCATGTCCTTGGAAGGGGAAGGACTTCGCACAGTCCAGGTGCCCGACGCGGTCCTTGACTACTGGGCAAATTTTGAAACGGGTGACCCTGAACTTTACCTACACGCCATCATTCCGGACGAGACGCGGCACAGAGAAGTCATTCTCATAAAGAAAGATGCGTGGGAGAAAGCAAGCCACGTGTTGAGGTACTTCGCAGACAGCAGCAATGAAGTCTACGAAGATCAATTTCAAAAGGTCCTCGATCAGATTCTGCGAGCAGAGGAGTTCAAAAAACTCACCCTCGAAGGCTAGATCATCTAGAAAGCTCTCTCATCCTTCGAACCGTGTCATTCAAAGATGCTGCTACCGGGGTGCCACGCTCGGAAAACACCTTCGCCAAAGATTCGTAGTACCAGAGAGTCTGTTCTTGGCTCGCCGTGAATCGGTCGTAGACAGCAGAACCGATTCGCAGGAGGTCTTCGACAATTGCACGTGCGTTGTGCAGCTTGTCAGATCCACTCACCAACAACACATCGTCTGTGGCGTCTTTCAGATGTTCGAGGTATTGCTCCTTGCGGATCTTCCAGGGTGCTTTTTTGCCGCTGGCATCAGGAATGCCATCAGTACACCCCTCGACAATATCGGCCACGCGATCACCGAATTTGTCACGGATCAACCTGGCATATTGAGGACCACCATCCTCAATAGCATCGTGAAGCAACGCCGCCATCGCTTGCTCCTCATCAGCTCCGTGATCAAGCGCAATTGATGCCACCCCCATCGGGTGAGCGACATAAGGAATGTCAGTTCCTTTCCGCTTTTGTCCAGTGTGTGCCTCAACAGCTAGAGCAAGCGCTTGTGAAATTCGTTCTGTCAGCATTAGTTATCCGTTTCAGATCATTGAATATTTACTTATCGTGAACGGGGTATCTCCACTCTTTGTCTTTGGTGAACTCGGTCACGAAGTTTTCTGAGTGTTTGAGTTGCGGCTCGGAAAGGACGTGAGCGCCCAGAAGCTCCCCGGTAAAGCTTAAATTTTCAGGCGCTCGCCGTGCGAGATTTCGTTCAGCAATTCGGATCCACGCATATGCGAGTGTGAGATTTTTCTCGACACCAACACCCAGCAAGTAGAGTGAAGAAAGACGTGCCTGGGCAAGTTTCGAATGCTTATGTGCGGCCTTCTCAAAGCATCGGAACCCATCGTATGGGCTCTTGTCCATCTCCTCACCAGAGAGGTACATTCCACCTAGCCTGATAAGTGCATCAACATAATCCTGCTCAGAAGCCTTAAATAGCCAAGAAATCCCCAGGCGGGCATCCTTCTTGAAACCCTCACCAGTCAAGTAACGATTTGCCAATTCAAATTGACACTCTGCGTTACCTGATTTCGCCCCGACTGTCATTAGCTCTTTGCCACGAGAACACTTTTCTTCGTCGTCAGACTTGAGATAGATCTTGGCCAGAACTGGATATCCTTTTCGATCGCCATACTCCAAGGACTGCTCAAGATATTTAGCGGCAAGATCCTCATCTTCAGCAAGGCCGAGGGTTCCAAGGTAGTAGGCCTTACCGAGCTCAAATGCCGAGTCTCCATCACGTAATGACGCTGAGAATTGCAACCAGTGCACTGCATTCTGATCGCTATCTTCTTCGTCGACATATAGACGATAGTGTTCGGCCAAGACGTTAGCAGCTTGAGCAGACTGATTTTTTTCAGCAAAGTTGCCTAGCAATTTGAGCGCTCTTGGCTGATCCTCTTCAGTGTAGGAATCCCCCCAAAAGTATGAATTGAAGAGCTTTTCAACCGCCTCGAAGCTCCCCTTTTCGACAAGATCGTTCAGATATGAAACATATTCTGGATGATTTTCTTCCGTCAGAAAATGCTCGAGATTTTCAATCGAGACCTCAGCAAATTTGTTTAAGTCAGGCTTCATAATTTTCTTTCAGGGGCCATCACGGAAACCTCTAGCCAGTTGTCAAGAATGCCGCCAACATATTCTTTGCCAAGTTGATGACCGAGTCCAGGAACAACAGTAGCTGTGATTCCGAGCCTGGCGGCGAACTCAAGAACATTCTCGGGGTTACTTTGCCAATCTTCGGAGCCAACATGAATCTGGCAATTTAATGGCACAGGATACTGGTTTGACTCGGCCAACTCTCTAAGTTTGTCAGCTCTGGGAGGAATGAATCCTAGGCCTATCTCCTCACTGGAAAACTGACCAACTATTGGAGAGAGCAGCAGCACTTTACCGACATATGGCGGCAGCTGTGCTTGGGCATGAAGGAAAAGATATGCCCCAAAGGAAACGGCGACTACGTGTGCATCTTCACGCCAAAACATCGCACGCAAATCGTCTGCTATGGCGTCAACTTGTTTCTGGAATGGCCACTTCCGGAATTCGCCAATTGTTTCTCGCCCTTTAGCGGCCCAGCCTCGACTCAAAAGTCCCTCGCCCAGACCGGTGCTGATATATCCGCCCGCACCAGGCAAATAGTAAGCAGTTCGATTCAAGGCCATGCGGGATCTCCCAATCTGATTAAAGGTCTCGCAAAATTGCTGTGGCCATATTTGCGCCGGTTCTCGAAACATCCTTGCATTGGTCAGCGAATATGAGTTCGAATTCGCTATCGGACATATGGTCGAACTTTGAACCTGTTGGACCATTTCTACTCATCAGCACATCGAGAATCGGAACGAATATCTGCTCATGCCCTGCCTTCTCTCGATCGAGAGAGGCCTCGATTGCTACTGAAAGCCGATCAACGAACACTTTATTTGAGTCGTTGAACATGCGATGCATGTCTATCCCCAACAGCTTATTGAGTTCTGCAAGCCCTGGCCCAGAACCGCCAGCTTTATCTTTCAGAGTGTTGTTGACCACTCCCATCGTTAGGTTGTTATTGACAGCAAGAACTTTGTTCAAGCCTTCAATCGTGATTGACTTCAAGCGCTGATCATTGCTTCCCGCCTTTCGCAGCGACATCCACAAAATGCTCCACGCGAAAAATGGGCCAGGATTTGCAAACAACTGTCCAAATCCGTTCTTTGAACAATAGCTGTCAAAGCGATTCCCCGCATTCCGGATAAACGACGAGGCTCGAAAGAGCGGATCTTGGTGTGTAGGCTTCGACACCTGCGGTGAAAGTGGTGCACTCTGCACCCGCTTAGAAGCCAAGAACGAATCGAAGGCGGCAGACCTTTTCTTGGCGTCTTGCTTGGTAATGTCACGCGCAGTATGAAAATGACACGCAAACGCGGTGAGGAATTGATACACCTCGACTAACGTGCCAAGCCATCCGAACCATGGATGGGACTGGCAATGATTACGAACGAGGAGTACATGGAACTCAAGGTTTTAAGGAAGCACAGGCTGAGCTTGCGCGAGATATCGGCGCAAACTGGAATGGCAGTCAACACGGTGCGTAAGTATTTGGAGGGCGGTCCGCCGGCCATGAAGAAACTGCCGGAACGTAAAAGCAAGCTCGATCCATTCAAGGACTACTTGGCTGGACGTATTCAGGCGGCCAAGCCTGATTGGATTCCCGCAACGGTGCTGCAGCGTGAGATTGCCGCACAGGGGTATACGGGCTCCGTGCGCATCCTGCAGGAGTACCTCAAGGAGTTGCGTCCACAGGCGCGCCCGGATCCGGTTGTGCGGTTCGAGACCCAGCCCGGTGAGCAAATGCAGATGGACTGGATCGAGTTCCGCAAGTCTGGGCATAAAGACGGCATGTTGGCGGCGTTTGTGGCAACGCTTGGCCACAGCCGGGCGACCTTCGCGGAGTTTGTCACAGACATGAAGCTGGAGACACTACTGGCGTGCCATGTCAGGGCGTTCGAGAGCTTTGGTGGAGTCACCCGTGAAGTGCTGTACGACAACATGAAGACCGTCATCCTCAAGCGTGACGCCTACGGCAAGAACCTGCACCAGTTCCAGGGTGCCTTTGCTGACTTTGCGCACCACCATGGCTTTGTGCCGCGGGTGTGCAAGCCCTATCGGGCCAAGACCAAGGGCAAAGTCGAACGCATGAATGGCTACATCCGGCGCAGCTTCTGGGTGCCATTGGTGGCGAGTATGAAGCAGCAATGCTTGGTGGTGGACGCGGACACAGCCAATCGGGAAATGCGCACCTGGCTGCGTGACGTTGCCAATGTGCGGATCCACGGAACCACTGGGTGTGTGCCGGCACTGGCTTTGCAACAGGAGCGCACACATCTGCTGGCCATCCCCAGCGCCTACAGTGGGCGAACAGTGCGTCAATTGCAAAAAGTCACCGGTAGCGGCGCAGCAGTCCGGCCAATTCCAGCCGCGGCATGGCGAGGCCTGCAGCATCCTCTGGCGATGTATGACACGCTGGTGCACAACCAAGCCTCAGCAGGAGGACGACCATGAGCCTGCAAATGGAAAGACTGCGTGAACTGTGTGATCAGCTGCGCCTGCTCAACTTACCCGATCAGCTTGCCCACTTGGGGCAAATGGCGGCCAAGAAAGAGCTGGGGTACCTGGAGTTCCTGGAGCAAGCCTTGCGTGGCGAGGCTCTAGCCAGAGTGGAGAGAACACGCGCCATGCTCACGCGCATAGCGGGCTTCCCCGCCATCAAGACGCTTGATGAGTTTGACTTCCAGTTTGCCAGCGGCGTGCCCAAACCCCTGGTACAGGAGCTTGGCAGTCTGGCCTTCGTGGAGCGCAGCGAGAACGTGGTCTTGCTGGGCGCCAGTGGGGTGGGCAAAACCCACTTGGCCATCGCCTTGGGCTACAGGGCAACCCAGGCTGGAATCAAGACGCGTTTCATCACGGCGGCAGATCTGCTGATGACACTGAGCACGGCACTACGGCAGAACACCCTGGAAGAGGCTATCAAACGCATCGTGCGTCCCTACCGGCTGTTGATCATTGACGAGGTCGGGTACCTTCCCATGAATCGGGAACAGGCGAATCTTCTGTTCCAAGTCATTGCCAAACGCTATGAAGTGGGAAGTCTCATCCTGACCTCCAATCTGCCGTTTGGGCAATGGGACCAGACGTTTGCAGACGATGCCACGCTGACAGCGGCGCTACTTGACCGACTGCTCCACCACGCCCATGTGGTCCCGATTTCAGGAGACTCCTATCGCCTGAAAGATAAGCGGCGTGCCGGTGTGATTGCCGCCAGCAGCAATACCCTACTCAAACGAAAACGCAGTCACCTTGATACACAGGAGGAACAGGCAGCCTAAGGGCGCCAAGCAGTCAGTGGCGAGCCACTGACTGCTTGAAAGACAAGCAAAGACAAAACAGACAATCGCCCCACACAACGGTGTATCAAATCCACGCCGCGTTTGCGTTCGACAGCTGTATCAAATCGAAACTGCGTTTGACACGAAAACCAAATCTGAATGCCATCGCGGCCATTAACGGCGATAGCGGGGGCCGGCATTCCCCATTCACTGACGAAGGCGTGCCATAAGACCGCCAGAGATGACCATTCGCTCGGCTTACTCAGTTGCAGAATAAGAACTCTGGAATCATCTTGACTGACTTCCTTTGGCTCCGAACAGGCCTGCAAGCCAAAGAGGCGCTCAAGTTCACCAGAAAGCCGGTCCTGAACCACTTGGAGCCCAGGGGAAATCATCAGAAGCCTTGCCCAAGGACAAGCTTGAGCTTGAGCTTGAGCTTGAGCTTGAGCTTGAGCTTGAGCATGCGCATGTTATTGCTTAGCTTCTTGCTCAGCCAGCTCTTTACAGGAAGGTGCACAAACGGTGTGTGACTTCCCGATCAACTTACGTGTTTTAAGGAACTGACGTGAACGATGCTTTCCACATAGAAAACAAGACATAGTCGCGGCCCCGAGATAAGAAGACTCAAGGAACGGTGAGCCTCCTGCTTTGGACTTGTAATTCAGACCATCATTCACGATGGTGTCTTTGGTCGGTGATTTGGCCATCTAACTTCTCAAAATCAAGCTATTCACGCTTGTGGTGGGGATACTGCGTAAGCGAACGGAGTACTGGTCGAGGGGGAAGAACGAGCTCTTTCCCCTCGAACGGCCCAAAATTGTGCCATAAACAAAAAAGGCCCACCGAAGTGAGCCTTTGTTGCCGTGGTGTACCACGTGTCTATTGGTTGCGGAGGCTAGATTTGAACTAACGACCTTTGGGTTATGAGCCCAACGAGCTACCAGGCTGCTCCACTCCGCGTCAAGACTTTAATTATAACCCATTAAACCTTGGTTTCTTCAGAAGTTGCAGAAACTTCTTCAGAACGTTCAACTAATTCGACCAAAGCCATAGGCGCATTGTCACCAACGCGGTAACCCATCTTCAAGATGCGTGTGTAACCACCAGGACGAGCCTTGAAACGGGGGCCAAGCACGTCAAACAGCTTGGTCACGCTATCGCGGTCGCGCAAACGGTCAAATGCCAAGCGGCGGTTTGCAACAGTGGCCTCTTTGGCCAAAGTGATCATAGGCTCCACGACGCGGCGTAGCTCTTTGGCCTTAGGCACTGTAGTTTTGATGGCCTCGTGCTGAATGAGCGAGTTCATCATGTTGCGCAACATCGCCAAACGATGTGAGCTAGTGCGATTCAATTTACGTAAACCGTGTCCGTGACGCATTTTAATTTCCTTCAGTTATTTAACAGACAGCCGTATCAGGTACTGTCCGATGCACGGAACCCTTCGCAGGGTTCAATTTATTAACGCTTCTCGAGGGAAGCTGGAGGCCAGCTTTCCAACTTCATTCCCAGAGTCAAACCACGGGAAGCCAAAACTTCCTTGATCTCATTCAGGGACTTACGACCCAGGTTTGGCGTTTTGAGCAACTCGTTTTCGGTTCGCTGAATCAGGTCACCGATGTAGTAAATGTTCTCGGCCTTCAAGCAGTTCGCAGAGCGGACTGTGAGTTCCAATTCATCCACTGGGCGCAACAAGATCGGATCGAATTGCGTATTGCCGCGGGGAACTGGAGCAGTAAACGCATCCAATTCGCTGCCTTCCAGCTGGGCAAACACTGCCAATTGCTCGACCAAGATTTTAGCGGAAGCGCGAACTGCATCTTCAGCGGTCACTGCGCCGTTGGTCTCAATCTCGACCACGAGTTTGTCCAAGTCAGTACGTTGCTCTACGCGAGCGCTCTCGACTGTGTAGCTTACGCGACGAACCGGAGAAAAAGACGCATCCAACACAATACGGCCAATGGACTTGCTTGGCTCGTCAGCATAGCGACGCATGCTTCCTGGAACGTATCCGCGGCCTTTTTCAACCTTGATTTGCATGTCGAGCTTGCCACCATGTGACAGGTTCGCAATGACGTGCTCAGGGTTGATAATTTCTACATCATGTGGAGTCTGGATGTCAGCGGCAGTGACTACACCTTCGCTGTCCTTACGCAAACTCAATGTGACTTCTTCGCGGTTGTGCAACTTAAAGACAACGCCTTTGAGGTTCAACAAAATGTTTACAACATCTTCTTGAACACCATCAATCGAAGAGTACTCATGCAACACGCCTGCGATTGTCACCTCTGTCGCAGCAAAGCCTGGCATAGACGACAACAGAACACGACGCAGCGCATTGCCGAGTGTGTGTCCGTAACCGCGCTCGAAAGGCTCCAAGGCCACCTTCGCGCGATTCAATCCAAGCTGTTCAACGCTGATCGACTTTGGCTTCAACAAATTGTTTTGCATGCAAACTTCCTCTCAATACCCCCGACTCGTTACATCGGTAAGGCTGGTGAAGTACCTTTGCCACGGTGCCCCGTAGCAAAGGAACGATTACAAAAACCCGAAAAAATTAGCGGGAATACAATTCAACGATCAGCGATTCGTTGATGTCAGCACCGAACTGGTCACGGTCAGGAACAGTTTTAAATGTGCCTTCAGCCTTCTCAACGTTCACTTCCACCCATGCTGGCAAACCAACTTGCTGGGCCAATTGGAGAGCTTCAACGATACGGTTTTGCTTTTTGGACTTATCGCGAACAGCGATAACGTCACCCGCCTTTACCATGTAAGAAGGAATGTTCACAGGCGCGCCGTTCACGGTCATCGCTTTGTGAGACACCAGCTGACGCGCTTCTGCACGCGTAGAACCGAAGCCCATACGGTAAACCACGTTATCCAAACGGGACTCCAGCAAAACCATCAGGTTCGCACCTGTGTTTCCGCGACGACGGTCGGCTTCAGCAAAATAACGGCGGAACTGACGCTCCAAAACGCCGTACATGCGTTTGACTTTTTGCTTTTCGCGCAATTGCAAACCGTAATCGGAGGTACGTGCACCAGAAGTGCGGCCGTGCTGACCTGGTTTGGAATCGAATTTAGCCTTGTCTGCGATAGAACGACGAGCGCTCTTCAAAAACAGGTCCGTGCCTTCACGGCGAGATAGTTTGGCCTTGGGGCCGAGGTAACGTGCCACTTGAACTTCCTTTTATGTCATCTGACGCGTAGAAACGCGCAAGCCACCAACAAAAGTTGGTGGCGGTGGGCTTGGTTAAGATTAGATACGGCGGCGCTTCTGAGGGCGGCAACCGTTGTGCGGCACAGGAGTAACGTCAGCAATCATGTTGATGCGGATACCCAATGCTGCCAAGGCACGAACCGAAGACTCACGACCTGGGCCTGGGCCCTTGATCTCGACGTCGAGGTTCTTAATGCCTTGTTCCAGAGCTGCACGACCAGCCACTTCAGACGCTACTTGAGCAGCGAACGGAGTGGATTTACGCGAACCCTTGAAACCCTGACCACCGGACGAGGCCCAGGACAAAGCGTTGCCTTGACGGTCCGTAATGGTGATGATGGTGTTGTTGAACGAAGCGTGCACGTGTGCAATGCCGTCAGCAACGTTCTTGCGAACCTTTTTGCGAACACGTTGTGCTGCGTTATTAGCGGGAGCCTTTGCCATAGTGGTCTCTCAATCCCTATTATTTCTTCAAAGACGCAGCAGCCTTACGTGGGCCTTTGCGTGTACGTGCGTTGGTACGTGTGCGCTGACCGCGCATCGGCAAACCGCGGCGGTGACGGAATCCACGATAGCAACCGATGTCCATCAAACGCTTGATGTTCATCGTTGTTTCGCGGCGCAAATCACCCTCAATTGTAAACTGAGCGATCTGGTCGCGGATCTTCTCAAGATCGGAGTCAGTCAAATCTTTGACCTTCTTCGAATAAGCGATGCCACAAGCCTCGCAGATCTTGCGTGCGCGGGTGCGTCCAATACCAAAGATGGCAGTCAAGCCAATTTCAGAATGTTGGTGCGGCGGAATGTTGATGCCAGCAATACGTGCCATTTTCGTCCTCTAAAACTCTTGCAATTAACCCTGACGCTGCTTGTGACGTGGATCTGTACAGATCACACGCACAACGCCTTTGCGTCGGATGATTTTGCAGTTGCGGCAAATTTTCTTGACCGAAGCCGAAACTTTCATTTTCTTCTCCTAAAACTCTTCGCCAAGTTCCGACTTTGAATCGCGCGGAACAAGCGCTATAACTTGATACTAAAACATCTACCGTTCCAGCCAGGCTGGTCAGGCTTCATTTCAACTATGAACTACCTGACTCAAGACGCCTTGAAGTTCGCCTTTTTCAGCAGTGACTCGTATTGCTGGGACATCATGTAGTTCTGGACTTGAGCCATGAAATCCATAGTGACCACAACAATAATCATTAACGAGGTTCCACCGAAATAAAACGGTACGTTGTACTTCAGGATCAAGAACTCCGGCAACAAACACACAAAGGTAATGTAGATCGCACCAGCCAGCGTCAACCGTACCAAAATCTTGTCGATGTACTTTGCTGTCTGATCACCAGGACGGATCCCGGGGATAAACGCTCCGCTCTTCTTCAAGTTATCTGCTGTCTCACGGCTGTTAAAAACAAGCGCTGTGTAGAAGAAACAGAAGAATACGATAGCAGCCGCATACAACATTACATAGACTGGCTGGCCAGGGCTCAATGTCGCCGCGATATCTTTGAGCCACCGCATCGATTCACCGGAACTAAACCAGTTTGCAATCGTTGCGGGCAGCAAAATGATCGAAGAAGCAAAAATCGGAGGAATAACGCCCGCCATATTCAGCTTCAAAGGCAAATGGGACGACTGACCACCGTAAACTTTGTTGCCGACTTGGCGGCGAGCATAGTTCACAAGAATCTTCCGTTGCCCACGCTCTACGAACACCACAAAGTAGGTAACCAGCGCAACAACCACAACGATGAGCATTGCAACGATCGGGCCCATGGAGCCTGTGCGGACAAGCTCAAGAAGACCACCTACGGCGCTTGGCAAACCTGCAGCGATCCCACCGAAGATCAGAATCGAAATTCCGTTCCCCAGCCCACGCTCAGTGATTTGCTCACCCAACCACATCAAGAACATAGTTCCTGCTGTTAAGGTCACTACCGTAGTCATTCGAAAGCCAAAGCCAGGCGAAATGACCAATCCTGCAGACGCTTCCAACGCCACCGCAATACCCAAGGACTGGAATAACGCCAACCCTAAAGTGCCATAGCGGGTGTACTGGGTAATCTTACGACGACCACCTTCGCCCTCTTTCTTCAACTGCTCAAACGCAGGCAACACGTAAGTGAGCAACTGCATGATGATCGAAGCAGAGATGTAGGGCATGATGCCCAGAGCGAAAATTGTGAAGCGCGACAAAGCTCCGCCAGAAAACATATTGAATAGACTCAATATGCCGCCTTGCTGACCCTTGAACAACTGCTGCAATTGGGCCGGATCAATACCGGGGACAGGTATGTGTGCCCCCAGGCGGTAGACCACGAGCGCCAACAACAAGAAAACAAGCCGGCGACGGAGGTCACCGAACTTGCCTGCCTTGGCTGTTTGTGCTGCGTTTGTAGCCACTAGTTACTTTCGCGTGCTAATTAAGCGACTGCGCCGCCGGCAGCTTCAATTGCAGCCTTGGCTGCAGCTGTAGCACCGATTCCGCTTAGCTTAACGGCTTTAGTAATGGCACCGGTATTGATGACTTTCACCACCTTGGCCAATTCACCAACAGCGCCAGCTTGCTTCAGAGCCACCAAGTTGACTTCTTCCAAGCCAAGGGCTTCCAAAGCGGTCAAAGTGATCTCTGCATTGAACTTCAAGAGATGAGACTTGAAGCCACGCTTGGGCAAACGGCGATGCATAGGCATCTGACCGCCTTCGAAACCGACTTTGTGGTATCCGCCGGAACGTGACTTCTGACCTTTGTGACCGCGTCCAGCAGTCTTACCAAGGCCAGAACCGATGCCGCGACCGACGCGACGCTTAGCGTGCTTGGCACCTTCAGCGGGCTTGATGTTATTCAGTTCCATCATCAACCTCTTAAAGCACCTTGACCAGGTAGCTGATCTTGTTAATCATGCCGCGCACTGCTGGCGTGTCTTGCAACTCGCTAACACTGTTGAGCTTGCGCAGACCCAAGCCGCGCACAGTGGCGCGATGGGACTCTTTGGTACCAATTGGGCTACGCACCAATTGGATCTTCACAGTTTGTTGTGTAGTCATTTGAAGTCCTCGATTAAGCGAAGATCTCTTCAACCGTCTTGCCGCGCTTGGCTGCTACTTCAGCTGGTGTCGTCGACACAGACAAAGCATCCAAGGTTGCACGAACCATGTTGTAAGGGTTGGAAGAGCCGTGGCTCTTGGCTACGATGTCAGTGATACCCACGACTTCGAAAACGGCACGCATTGGACCGCCGGCGATGATGCCCGTACCCTTTGGTGCTGGAGCCATCATCACGCTGGCTGCGCCATGGTGACCCATCACTTTGTGATGGATAGAACCATTCTTCAACGTTACCTTGATCATGTTACGGCGAGCTTCTTCCATGGCTTTCTGCACTGCTGCAGGCACTTCCTTGGACTTACCCTTACCCATACCAATACGACCATCACCGTCACCAACCACAGTCAGAGCTGCGAAACCGAGAATACGGCCGCCCTTCACGACTTTGGTCACGCGGTTGATCGCGATCATTTTTTCGCGCAGACCGTCCTCTGGACCCTCGGCCTTACCTTGCATTTTTGCTTGAACTTTAGCCATCTTAATTTCCGATCTGCTTAGAACTGCAAGCCAGCTTCACGCGCGGCATCAGCCAACGCCTTGACGCGACCGTGGTAGGCGAAACCGGAACGGTCAAACGCCACCTTTTCAACGCCCGCTGCCTTCGCTTTTTCAGCGACGCGCTTACCGATGATTTGTGCTGCTGCGACGTTTCCGCCCTTGCCAGTTGCACCCAGGGACTTGCGAACTTCTGCTTCAGCAGTCGATGCGCAGGCAATTACTTTGCCGCCGTCGCCGGAAATAACGCTGGCATAGATGTGCAGGTTTGTACGTGTGACGGTCAAACGTGCGACGCCTTGCGTTGCAATACGGATGCGGGTCTGACGTGCCCGACGAAGACGCTGCTCTTTTTTGGTCAACATGATGCAGCTCCTTATTTCTTCTTCGTTTCTTTGATCGTGATCTTCTCATCCGCATAGCGGATGCCCTTGCCCTTGTAGGGCTCAGGTGGGCGAATCGCACGAATCTCAGCGGCGATCTGACCCACACGTTGGCGGTCAGCACCTTTGATCAAGATTTCAGTAGGTGTCGGTGTGGCCACAGAAATGCCGGAAGGCATTTCGAGGTTCACGGGGTGCGAGTAACCAACAGCCAAGTTCAACTTGGTGCCTGTTGCTTGCGCCTTGTAACCCACACCAATCAGGCTCAGCTTACGCTCAAAGCCCTTGGTAACGCCAACGACCATGTTGTTGACCAACTGGCGGAAGGTGCCAGTCATTGCGTCAGCTTCACGAGAGTCGTTTGCGGGTTTGAAGCTGAGCTTGCCAGCTTCGTTTTGGATATTCACCAGGCTGTTTTGAGCCAGTTGCAGGGTGCCGCCAGTGCCTTTCACGCTGATTTGACCAGCTTGAATGGACACTTCAACACCTGCAGGGACGGTGACGGGGAGTTTGCCTACGCGGGACATTCTTTATTACTCCTGTAGCGTTAAGCGACGTAGCACAGCACTTCGCCACCGACACCGGAAGCGCGCGCTTTGCGATCTGTCATAACACCCTTGGGTGTAGTCACGATAGCAACACCCAAGCCGTTTTGGACTTGAGGAATCGCTTCGCTGCCGCGGTAAACGCGCAGGCCAGGACGGCTCACACGCTCAATACGCTCGATCACAGGGCGACCGGCGTAATATTTCAAGGCGATTTGCAACTCGGCTTTACCACCTTCGGTGGACACCTTGAAGCCATCAATGTAGCCTTCTTCTTTCAACACTTGTGCAATTGCGATCTTCACTTTGGAAGAAGGCACGGACACTGTTGTCTTCGCAACCATTTGTGCATTGCGAATGCGTGTCAACAGGTCGGCGATTGGATCACTCATACTCATGTTCAGTTCTCCTATCGCTTACCAGCTGGCCTTGACAATGCCGGGGATCTCGCCAGCAAATGCCATTTCACGGATCTTCGCGCGAGCCAGACCGAAGTGCTGGAACGTCCCACGGGGACGACCCGTGATGGAGCAGCGGTTACGCTGGCGAGTGGGGTTTGCATTACGGGGCAACTTTTGCAGACCCAGACGGGCTGCAGCACGCTCTTCGTCAGAACGTTTTGCGTCACCAGCGATAGCCTTCAGTTCCGCATATTTCTTAGCGTACTTAGCAGCCAACTTGTCGCGCTTGAGCTCGCGCTCGATTAAAGCCATTTTAGCCACAGGTCACCTCAGTTCTTGAACGGGAAGCGGAAGCCAGCGAGCAGTGCCTTGCACTCTTCGTCTGTCTTAGCCGTCGTGGTGATGCTGATATTGAGGCCGCGCAAGGCATCAACCTTGTCATATTCAATCTCAGGGAAAATGATCTGCTCTTTAACGCCGATGTTGTAGTTACCACGGCCATCAAAAGCGCGACCAGAAATACCACGGAAGTCACGAACGCGAGGCAAAGCCACGGTCACGAAACGATCTAGGAATTCGTACATCTGAACGCCACGCAGAGTCACCATGCAACCGATAGCCTGGCCTTCGCGGATTTTGAAACCAGCGATAGCTTTCTTAGACTTGGTCACCACGGGCTTCTGGCCTGCGATCTTGGTCAGGTCGGACACAGCGTGATCCATGACCTTCTTGTCGGCAACGGCTTCGCTCACACCCATGTTCAGAGTGATTTTGGTCAAACGTGGCACTTGCATGGGCGAGGTGTAGCCAAACTTGGCTGTCAACTCAGGCGCCACTTTTTCGCGGTAGTGTTGTTGTAGACGTGCCATGTTTATGCCACCTTGATTTCTTCGCCGCTGGACTTGTAAACGCGAACGCGTTTGCCGTCAGCCAGCACCTTGATACCAACACGGTCAGCCTTGCCGGTTGCCGCATTGAAGATGGCAACGTTGGACTGGTGAATAGGCATGGTTTTTTCAACGATGCCGCCGGTTGTGCCCTTCATAGGGTTTGGCTTGGTGTGCTTTTTCACCAAGTTGATGCCCTCGACGACTACGTGAGAGTCGTCAGCGCGCAAGGAGATCACTCCGCGCTTACCCTTATCGCGACCTGCGATAACGATGACTTCGTCGCCTTTGCGAATCTTGTTCATGGCGGGTCCTTACAAAACTTCAGGAGCCAAGGACACGATCTTCATGAACTTTTCAGTGCGCAATTCGCGGGTCACTGGTCCGAAGATGCGGGTGCCGATAGGCTCCAACTTGGCGTTGAGCAACACAGCTGCGTTGCCGTCGAATTTCACCAAAGAACCGTCGCCACGGCGGATGCCCTTGGCAGTACGAACCACTACAGCGCTATAGACTTCGCCTTTTTTGACGCGTCCACGTGGAGCAGCTTCTTTGATGGAAACTTTGATGATGTCGCCGACGCTTGCATAGCGACGCTTCGACCCGCCCAGCACCTTGATGCAGAGAACGGATTTCGCGCCGGTGTTGTCGGCAACTTCCAGTCGAGATTCAGTTTGGATCATTTCATTATTCCCAACTTGCACCTGGAGCTGCTTTGCCACACTGGCAACTACAAAACCAAGTCAGTCTTGGGCCCGCTATCCGTCGCACAAACCACTTGCACGATTTCTATTTGGGCAGAACCTTCAGCTTTTTCAAGCGAAGCCCACTATTGTGCCAGTCCTTAAACCGGCAGTCAACTACTTTTAAACCGGAATTTCCATGTATTGGCGTGCCAAGGCTACAAATTCTTGGCATTCCGATGAAATTCCGGTCTCCTCTTCGAGGATTTCAGCAACCTTCACTGCAACCGAGGCCGCTAATCGGGCATCCAAAAACAACATGCGACAACGGCGTGCCAGTACGTCTTCCACTTTAATTGCGTATTCGTACCGGGCCGCGTATCGCACCATGGCTTCTGTCAACCCCGGAGCTATTTCGTTTTGTGCACCCTCAAGGGCCAAGACAGCTGCGTAGTCCCATCCATAAGAGTGGGCGCCTTGCGGTGCCGCCATGGCGCTTTGGGCGACCTCGCCTCCCTGCGCACCCTGCAGACGCAGATTTTCGGTCGCCCCCGCGGGGCGCGAGTCAATCAGTTGGTGGTCTGCGCACTTTGCCAAGACGTCCTCGGCCATGGCGCGGTACGTCGTCCATTTACCGCCCGTCACTGTCACCAAGCCACTGCGACTTACCAAGACCGTATGCTCACGACTGATCGTCTTGGTGTTTTCACCATCATCGGCTTGTGATTTCACCAATGGACGAAGCCCAACCCAAATGCTCCGGATGTCAGAGTGTTCAGGCGCTTTTGTCAAATACCGTGCGGACTCTCTTAATATGAAGTCCAACTCCTCTTTGAAGGGCTTTGGCTCTCGGTCGAGGTCAGCTCGCGGCGTATCCGTGGTGCCCAGAATCACTTTTCCAAGCCACGGCACGGCGAACAGTACGCGGCCGTCTTGCGTCTTCGGCACCATCAGAGCGGTGTCGCCCCCCAAAAACTCGCGATCCACCACAATATGCACGCCTTGGCTTGGTGCGACCATGGGCTTGGTGGGGCTCCGGCCATCGTTGGGGTTGGCGGCGCCATCTTTTTCCCGGAGGCCATCGACCCAGACGCCGGTAGCGTTCACCACACATTTGGCACGAATAGAGAACTGCCGCCCACTCAGCGTGTCTTCACACTCCAAGCCGGAAATCTTTCCGTCCACATAAGTCAAAGACTTGGCAGCGCAGTAATTAACCAAGAGCGCCCCCTTTGACGCTGCGGTCCGCGCAATAGACAGTGCGAGACGGGCGTCATCAAACTGGCCATCCCAATACTTCACGCCTCCTTTGAGGCCGGCAGGCGCAACCCGGGGCACCAGGCGTTGGGTCTCCGCCACGCTTAAGAACTCCGTTTTGCCCAACCCCGCTTTGCCTGCGAGAAAATCGTAGGCAGTAAGCCCCGCTCCGTAAAAGGGCGTTTCCCACCATTTGTAAGAGGGCATCACAAAAGCCAAGGGCTGCGCAAGGTGCGGCGCGTTCCGCAAAAGTGTCGTGCGCTCATGCAACGCCTCTCGCACCAGCGATATATTTCCCTGCGCCAAATAGCGCACCCCGCCATGCAGAAGCTTGGTCGCCCGTGAAGAGGTCCCTTTTGCAAAGTCGTGAGATTCGATCAACACCACACGAAAACCCCTGGCTGCTGCATCCAAGGCAACACCGAGCCCCGTCGCGCCCCCGCCTACTACGGCAAGGTCGTACTCTTGGGGCTCTGCAAGACGGTTCAGCAAGTCTGCTCGCATCGTCGTGTTGCTTGATAGGGTGGCGCTCATAGGGTTCACTCAATATCCAAATTTTCAGGCATTTCTGTTGCGCCCATGCCGACGGGCAAAGGGCGGCTGAAGTCGCAAGATCTGCGCTCCTGCCGCCCTTTTCTTCAAGAGGACTTAACGCACTTTTCCATTTTTCCAGGCGTTCAGCAGCGTGTCGTAAGCGATGGTTTCACCCTTCGGCTTTTCGTTTGCCAACTTCTTCCAAGGAGCGCCCTTATCGCTCAGCCACTTGTCGGGGCTGCTCTTGGCGTTCAACTTGGGTGGGCATACCGCCATACCGGAGCGCTCCAAACGAGCCATCACGCTGTCCATCTCTTCTGCGAGGTTGTCCATCGCAGCCTGGGGTGTCTTCTCCCCGGTCACAGCCACGGCAACGTTCTTCCACCACAGTTGCGCCAACTTGGGGTAGTCAGGCACGTTGGTTCCGGTCGGGGTCCATGCCACACGTGCAGGGCTGCGGTAGAACTCCACCAAACCACCCAACTTGGGCGCCATGTCGGTCATCGCCTTTGACTGGATGTCCGATTCGCGGATAGGTGTCAGGCCCACGATGGTCTTCTTCAGCGAAGTGGTCTTGGCAGTTACGAACTGCGCATAGAGCCATGCGGCGGCGACTTTGTTGGCGTCATGGTCTTTAAAGAAAGTCCAGGAACCGACGTCCTGGTAGCCGTTTTGCATGCCCTGCTTCCAGTACGGACCATTGGGGCCAGGTGCCATGCGCCATTTTGGAGTTCCATCGGCATTCACGACAGGCAAACCGGGCTTGATCATGTCAGCGGTGAAAGCGGTATACCAAAAAATCTGCTGCGCAATCTGGCCCTGTGCAGGCACGGGACCGGCTTCGCCAAAGGTCATGCCGATCGCTTCTTTCGGCGAGTACTTTTTCATCCAGTCGATGTATTTCGTCAATGCATAGACTGCCGCCGGAGAGTTGGTCGCACCGCCGCGGGACACCGAGGCGCCCTGGGGAGTGCATCCATCCGCAGATGCGCGAATGCCCCACTCATCGACCGGCTTGCCGTTTGGAATACCGACATCCGCTGTACCCGCCATCGACAGCCACGCATCGGTGAAGCGCCAGCCCAGGGAAGGATCTTTCTTGCCGTAATCCATGTGACCGTAGATCGGCTTGCCATCAATCGTCTTGACGTCTTCACTGAAGAACGCAGCAATGTCTTCATAAGCGCTCCAATTCAAGGGAACACCCAGCTCATAGCCATATTTGGCCTTGAACTTGGCCTTCAATTCAGGCTTTTCAAACAAGTCCGCGCGGAACCAATACAGGTTGGCGAACTGCTGGTCTGGCAGCTGGTAAAGCTTTTTGTCAGGCCCGGTCGTAAAACTGGTGCCGATGAAATCCTTCAAATCAAGACCCGGGTTGGTCCACTCTTTGCCGCCGCCTGCCATGTAGTCGGTCAGATTCATGATCTTTCCGTAGCGATAGTGGGTCCCGATCAAATCAGAGTCCGTAATCCAGCCGTCATAAATCGACTTTCCGGATTGCATGGAGGTCTGCAGTTTCTCGACGACGTCACCTTCGCCGATCAGATCGTGTTTGACCTTGATACCGGTGATTTCCTCGAAAGCTTTGGCGAGTGTTTTGGACTCATATTCGTGGGTTGCAATGGTTTCCGACACGACGGAAATTTCCTTCACGCCCTTGCCCTGCAGCTTCTTGGCAGCATCGATAAACCACTTCATTTCAGTGGCCTGCTGCGCTTTGCTCAAAGTAGAAGGCTGGAACTCACTGTCAATCCACTTCTTGGCGGCCGCCTCATCGGCCCAGCTCTGGGACCCCAGGGCGCAAGCCATCGCGACAGCCAATACGGAATATCTCAATTTCATTGTCAATCTCCTCGTTGTAGTGCAACCCTGTGAAAGAAAATGCAACGACCCCAGGGGGCGACAAGCCGCTGCTGAAATCCTTAGATCAACCCTTGCGCATGATCCAAGCGAGTAGCGCCATCGATGCCACAAAGCTGAACCAGATAGAGGGTTCAGCCTCCAAACTGAGCCACTCCGTCAGCCGGCCACTCACCCCGACAAAAGCCAAATTCACATAGGCCGCACTGAGCAGTCCTACAAACAAGCGGTCACCCCGCGTCGTCTCCATCGGCAGGAAACCCTTGCGCATGGTGGTCGGGGACTTCAGCTCCCAGACCGTCATCCCGATCAGCATCAGGGCAATGCATACAAAAAATACAGCCACAGGTGTGGTCCACGCCATCCATTCAAACATCGTGAACTCCCTTTAAACACGGCCCATCGCGAAACCCTTCGCGATGTAATTGCGTACAAACCAGATCACGATGGCACCCGGCACGATGGTCAACACACCTGCCGCAGCGAGCGTGGCCCAGTCCATCCCCGAGGCAGAGACGGTACGGGTCATCGTGGCAGCAATCGGCTTGGCATTCACGCTGGTCAGCGTACGTGCCAACAGCAATTCCACCCAACTGAACATGAAGCAGAAGAACGCAGCCACCCCGATGCCGGCCTTGATCAGCGGGATAAAGATCCGGATGAAGAAACGCGGAAACGAATAACCGTCGATATAGGCTGTTTCATCAATTTCCCGGGGAATGCCACTCATGAAACCCTCAAGAATCCAGACCGCCAACGGAACGTTGAAGAGCAAGTGCACCAAGGCCACAGCGATATGGGTATCCATCAACCCCACTGAGGTATAGAGCTGGAAGAATGGCAGCAAAAATACGGCAGGCGGTGTCATCCGGTTGGTCAGCAACCAAAAGAACACATGCTTGTCACCCAGAAAGCTGTAGCGCGAAAACGCATAAGCCGCCGGCAGTGCCACCGTCAAAGAGATGACGGTATTGATGCCCACATAAATCAGGCTATTGATATAGCCCGAATACCAGGCGGGGTCCGTCAATATCGTCTTGTAGTTGTCCCAGGTGAAGTGATCCGGGAAGAGCGTGAAACCCGCAAGAATCTCGTTGTTCGTCTTGAACGACATGTTGATCATCCAGTAGATGGGCAACAGGGCGAACACGATGTACGCCATCATGAACAACGAACGCTTTTGAAACTTGGGCTTATTCATGGCCACCCTCCTTCGCCTGGGTGCCTACGCGCTGCATCCAGTTGTACAAAATAAAGCACATCAACAAAATGATGAGGAAATAGATCAGCGAGAACGCAGCGGCCGGGCCCAGATCGAACTGCCCCACCGCCTTCTGTGTCAAAAACTGCGACAAGAACGTGGTGGAGTTCCCAGGGCCGCCGCCGGTCAATACAAAGGGCTCGGTGTAGATCATGAAACTGTCCATGAACCGCAAGAGCACCGCAATCATGAGCACCCCACGCATCTTGGGCAACTGCACATAACGGAACACATCCCATTTGCTGGCACCGTCAATACTTGCGGCCTGGTAGTACGCGTCAGGAATCGAACGCAGACCCGCATAACCCAACAAGGCGACCAGCGGAGTCCAGTGCCACACATCCATCAGCAGCACTGTGAGCCAGGCGTGCAAAGCATTGCCTGTGTAGCTGTAGTCGATGCCCATGCCTTGCAGAGCCGCGCCCATCAGCCCGATATCGGTTCGCCCGAAAATCTGCCAAATCGTGCCCACCACGTTCCACGGAATCAACAACGAGAGCGACACAATCACCAAGGCCGCTGACGATTTCCAGCCATGCGCCGGCATAGAAAGCGCCAGCAAGATACCGAGCGGCAGCTCAACCGCCAATACGGCAAATGAATAAGAAATCTGCCGCAACAAGGCACCGTGCAGCTCTTCGTCGCGCATGATGGCGGCGAACCACTCAGTGCCCACAAAGACCCGGCGCTCCGGCGAAATGATGTCCTGCACCGAATAGTTCACCACCACCATCAAAGGCAGGATGGCTGAGAAAGCCACACAAATCAGCACCGGCAAAATCAGGAACCAGGCCTTCTGGTTCACCGGCTTGGTTGTCGTACTCATGCCACGATCTCCTCATTTTGGTAGAAGCACGTTTGGGGGCCCATGACCTGCATCCACACCGCGTCCCCGGGGGCCCATAAAGTTGCGTCCGGCGCAAGGCGGGCCTTAAGCACCTGCCCTTCCCGGGCAACGCTCAGAATGACGTGCGTACCGACGTCCTGCACCTGCGTGACTGTCATCGGCAGCGCGCCCACGGCACCGGTTTCGGCTACCCGCACATGCTCCGGGCGCACTCCCAGCTTGTAGGCGCCTTCTGGCAGCGCACGGTTGGCAGGCATATCCACGGTCGCGCCAAGGGTGTGAAAACGCCCAGCCGCGTGCTGTCCCGATAAAAAATTCATGCCCGGTGAGCCAATAAAGTGCCCTACAAAGGTGTGCTTGGGCCGCTCGAACAAATCTGCAGCAGACCCCACTTGAACAGCACGCCCGCGAGTCATCACCACCACCTGATCGGCGAAGGTCAAAGCCTCCACTTGGTCATGGGTCACATAAATCAAGGTGAGCTTGAGCTCGTGGTGGATCTGCTTGAGCTTGCGGCGGAGTTGCCACTTCAGGTGGGGGTCAATGACCGTCAACGGTTCATCAAACAACACCGCAGATACATCGGGACGCACTAGCCCACGACCCAATGAAATTTTCTGTTTAGCGTCGGCGGCCAAGCCCGCTGCGCGTTGGTTCAGCTGGCCACTCATCTCCAGCATCTCGGCAATCACCCCGACCCGTTTCTTGATCTGGTCGGCCGGCATCTTCCGGTTGCGCAGCGGAAAGGCAAGGTTTTCCGCCACCGTCATGGTGTCGTAAATCACCGGGAACTGAAATACCTGGGCGATGTTGCGCTGCTGAGGTGTCATCCGGGTCATGTCCTGCCCGTCAAAGCGCACGGTACCCTGTGACGGCGTAACCAGCCCCGACATAATGTTGAGCAGCGTGGTCTTTCCGCAGCCCGAGGGGCCCAAGAGTGCGTAAGCCCCACCGTCCTCAAATGCCATCTTGAGCGGTAGCAAGGCGTAATCGCTGTCCTGCTGGGGGTTGGGCCGGTAGGCATGGGCCAAATCAAGTTCTATGCGAGCCATATCAACGTCCTTTGCCGCGCACCGGGGCCATCAACAACAAGCCTTGTGCATCAAACACATAGACCTGCGCCGGGTTGAAATAAAAAGTGACCGCTTGACCGAGGTCGAAGTGATGCACACCCGTCAGCTGCGCGACCAGCTCCCCCACCGGGGTCTCGAAATGCACAAAGGTGTCTGTGCCCGAAATCTCTGCTAACTCCACTTGCCCGGCCAAGGCAATGTCACCATCCATCCAGTGCACCCGCAGTGCGCTGGCACGCATGCCCACCGTGAGGGCTTGTGGCGCCACGGCCGGCAAGGCCATCGGGATCAGCGCGCCTCCAGTGAGTTGCACACCGCCAGTTGCCGGCTGCGCCGCCAGCAAGTTCATGGGCGGGTCACTAAAGGCACGAGCCACCCGGATCGAGCACGGTGCGTGAAACACCTCTGCCGTGGGCCCGTATTGCAGCAACTCACCTTGATCCAGCACCGCGGTGTAGCCGCCCAGCAAGAGGGCTTCGCCGGGCTCAGTGGTCGCATAAATCACTGTGGAGTCCCCTGCGGCAAACAAAGCGGTCAATTCATCGCGGAGCTCTTCACGCAGCTTGTAGTCCAGGTTCACCAAAGGCTCATCGAGCAACATCAAGGGCGCACCCTTGGCCAGTGCCCGGGCCAAGGCGACGCGTTGCTGCTGCCCACCCGAGAGCTCTGCCGGATAGCGGTCCAGAAACATCTCGATGTGCAGCTTCTCTGCCAACTCGCGGACGCGCTGATCGATGTTTTTCTCGCCGCGCAGCTTCAGAGGCGAGGCGATGTTGTCGCGCACCTTGAGCGAGGGGTAGTTGATAAATTGCTGGTAGACCATGGCCACATTGCGCTCCCGCACGGGCATGCCGGTGACATCCGCACCGTCTACACGCACGGTGCCGGCTGTGGGCACATCCAAGCCAGCCATGATGCGCATCAAACTGGTTTTGCCCGCTTGCGTCGCACCCAACAGCACCGTCACTGCACCACTGCGTGGAGCCAGCGTCATGTCATACAGCCAGGTTTGCGGACCGACTTTCTTGCTGATGCTTTCGAGATTCAATTGCATCACGCCACCTTTTTTTGTTGCATTGCGAATCCGTAGATTTTCGAATTTGCAAATTATTGTTCGTTTTGATTCGTTTTTTCTTGGTGATTACCCTGAAATAATTCCTTTTGATTCGTTTTATAGTCTGGGCGCCTACAAGCTTTGGGGGTACAAATACGCATGAATCCAAATCCCCGACAACTCACACTGCTCTCCGTCGTCCAGGCCAAAGGCACGGTGGCGGTCGATGAATTGGCAGACACGCTGGGCGTCACACTGCAAACCGTGCGCCGCGACGTACAGCGCCTGGCAGACGAAGGCTTGCTGGCCCGCTTTCATGGCGGCGTCCGGGTGCCGAGCTCCACGACCGAAAACCTGGCCCACCAACAGCGCGAAAGCCTCAACGCCGATGGCAAGCAGCGCATTGCCCGCCAAGTGGCGCAAGCCGTTCCCAACGACTGCTCCCTGATCCTGAACATCGGAACCACCACCGAGGCGGTGGCCCGCGCCCTGCTGCACCACACCGGCTTACGGGTCATTACCAACAACCTGAATGTGGCCAGCATCCTGAGCACCAATCCGCGCTGCGAAGTCATCGTGGTCGGTGGCGTGGTGCGCGGCCGGGACCAGGGCATCGTGGGCGAAGCCGCAGTGGATTTCATCCGCCAATTCAAGGTGGATTTGGCGCTGATTGGCATTTCCGGTATTGAGTCTGACGGCACCCTGCGGGACTACGACTACCGCGAGGTCAAGGTGGCACAAACCATCATCTCCCACGCCCGCGAGGTCTGGCTTGCTGCTGACATCAGCAAATTCAACCGCCCCGCCATGGTCGAAGTCGCCACGCTGTCGCAAATTGACCGACTGTTCACCGACGCACAGCCACCGGCACCGTTTCCTGCGTTACTCGAAGAAGCACAAGTACGACTCGACGTGGCTCAGGCCTGAGCCCACCGCCACAGCGACGCGCTTTGCCGCACACCCACCTTTTCTGACCCTACGCCTATGACCTACATCCTCGCGCTTGACCAAGGCACCTCCAGCTCCCGCAGCATCGTGTTTGACGAGGCGGGCCAAACCGTGGCGATGGCCCAGTTGGAGCTGCAACAAATCTACCCCCAGCCCGGCTGGGTCGAACACGACGCCCAAGAGATCTGGCGCATCCAGCTCGCCACAGCACGCGAAGCACTGGCCAAAGCCGGCATTACCGCCGCGCAGGTCAAGGCCATCGGGATTACCAACCAGCGCGAGACGACGGTTGTGTGGAATCGCAAAACAGGTATCCCCATCCACCATGCCATCGTCTGGCAGGACCGGCGGGCAGAACCCACCTGTGCCGACTTGCGCGAGCGCGGGCTGGCCGACACCATCCAAACCAAAACCGGGCTGCTGGTGGATGCCTATTTCTCAGGCACCAAGCTCAAGTGGATTCTGGACAACGTGCCCGGCGCACGCGCCCAAGCCGCCCACGGAGAGCTCGCCTTCGGCACCATCGACAGCTGGCTGATCTGGCAGCTGACCGAGGGCCGTGTCCATGTGACGGACGTGAGTAACGCCTCCCGCACCATGCTCTTCAATGTGCACACCAATCTGTGGGACGACGACTTGCTGGCAGCGCTCGACATTCCGGCCAGCCTGATGCCCGCGGTGCAACCCTCGGCCTCTTTGTTTGGGGAAGTCGTGCCCAGCCTCTTCGGCCATGCGATTCCGATCGGTGGCGTGGCGGGTGACCAGCAAAGTGCGCTGTTCGGCCAAGCCTGCTTCAAAGCCGGTATGGTCAAAAACACCTATGGCACCGGCTGCTTCATGCTCATGCACACCGGCAGCACCTTCCAGACCTCGCGCAACGGACTCATCACCACCAGTGCAGCCCAAGCCAACACCCAGCCCCAATACGCGCTCGAAGGCAGCGTGTTCGTAGGGGGAGCCGTGGTGCAGTGGCTACGTGACGGGCTGCATGCCATCCAGGGCAGCGGCGAAGTGCAAAGCCTGGCGCAAAGCGTGCCCGACTCAGGCGGCGTGATTGTGGTGCCCGCCTTCACCGGCCTGGGCGCACCGTATTGGAAGCCTGATGCACGGGGCTCGATTACAGGCCTTACCCGGGGCTCTACCCTTGCCCACATTGCGCGGGCTGCTCTCGAAAGCATAGCATTCCAAAGCGCGGCACTCTTGCAGGCCATGAGCCGCGATGCCGTCAGTGCGGGCGCTGCGGCAGTGTCAGAGCTGCGGGTGGATGGGGGCGCGTGTGTCAATGACTTGCTGATGCAATTCCAGGCAGACCTTTTGGGCATTCCGGTGGTGCGCCCTGCGGTGACCGAAACCACAGCCCTAGGGGCCGCCTACCTGGCCGGACTGACCACGGGTGTGTACAGCAATACCGACGAGCTGACCCAGCTGTGGAAGGCCGAGCGCCGCTTCCTCCCCACCCTGCCGCCCGCACGCGCCAAGGAGCTGATGGAGCGCTGGGAGCACGCTGTGCGCCAGACCACCCTCTAAACTCGGGCGCTCTGACTTTTCAACGCACAGGACTCAGCATGGGCAAGCGCATTGCATTCATCGGCGGCGGCAATATGGCCAGCGCCATCATCGGCGGGCTGCTCCGCCAAGGGTTTTCGGTCGCAGATATTGATGTGGTGGAACCCTGGGCAGAGGCCCGCAGCCGGCTGGCAACCGATTTCGGCCTGCAGCCGCAGCCCGAAGCCGGCGCCTTTTTGGCCAGCGCAGACCTGATCGTCTGGGCGGTCAAACCCCAGACCTTTAAAGAGGCCGCCGCAGCAGTGAGCAGCCACAACCGCACAGCCCTCCACCTGAGTGTGGCAGCCGGCATCACCACTGACAGCATTGCCACCTGGCTGGGCAGCGAGCGCATCATCCGCACCATGCCTAATACACCGGCGCTGATCGGCAAAGGAATCACGGCTCTCTTTGGCCGCCCGGGTGTCACTCAGGCAGACAAAGACTGGGCTAACGAGGTAATCGCGACCACCGGCGCCACGGTCTGGCTCACGGCGGAAGCGCAGCTCGATGCGGTCACCGCCCTCAGCGGCTCCGGGCCGGCCTATATGTTTTATTTCATGGAAGCCATGACCGATGCGGGGGTCCGCATGGGGCTCGACAGGGACCAGGCGTACCAACTGGCCGTGGCCACCTTTATCGGCGCGGGCGAACTGGCACGCGCCTCCGCTGAAGCACCTGAGAGCCTGCGCGCAAAAGTCACCTCCAAAGGCGGCACCACCTATGCGGCGATCACCAGCATGGATGAGAGCGGCATCAAAGACCTGTTTGCCCAAGCCCTGTTTGCTGCGCACCACCGTGCCGGCGAGCTCGGTGCGGAGTTCGGCAAGGCCTAAGGGCCGCCTGTCGATGTAACAGTTGGTGAAGCCGGGGCCGCGCCGCTACGATGTGGCGCATGCGCTCTGACACCCGACTCCTTCGCTTCGCGCCCCTGTGGGGCTTGTGTGTTGCCCTGCTCTTTCTAAGCGGCTGCGCACCCCTGCCATCGGGCGGTGTGGCCGACGGGCCGGCCCCCACGGCGCAGGCTCGTTATGAATGGCTGAACCGCATCACCTGGGGGGCCAACACCTCCACCGCGCGGGTAGTGGAACAACAGGGCAGCGCGCGCTGGCTGCAGCAGCAACTCCAGCCACAAGGCGCCAGCTTGCCCGAGAGCGCACAGGCCACCGTCAGCGCCATGACCATCAGCCAGACCGGCTTGACCGATCTGGTGGCCACGATGGAAAAGCAGCGCAAAGACGCCGATGCACTGCGGGACGACGTAGCCAAAAAAGCCGCCCAGCAGGCCTACCAGCAAGAGCTCAACCGCCTCGCCCGCGAAGCCGCCACCCGCCATGTGCTGCGAGCGCTCTACAGCCCGGCGCAGGTGCAAGAGCAAATGACATGGTTCTGGCTGAACCACTTCAATGTGCACCTCAGCAAGCACAACCTGCGGGCGATGCTGGGCGACTATGAAGACAGCGCCCTGCGGCCGCACGCCCTCGGGCGCTTCCGCGATCTGCTCGGCGCGGTGAGCTACCACCCGGCGATGCTGCGGTATCTGGACAACGACCAAAATGCCGCCGGCCGCATCAACGAAAACTTTGCCCGCGAGCTGATGGAGCTGCACACCCTGGGGGTGGATGGCGGCTACACCCAGAAAGACGTCCAAGAACTGGCCCGCGTGCTCACCGGGCTGGGCGTCAACATGAACAGCAGCAACCCCAACCTGCGCAAAGAGTTAAACCGCCTGTATGTGCGCAAGGGCATTTTTGAATTCAATCCCCAGCGGCATGACACCGGGCCCAAAGCCCTGCTGGGCCAAGCCATTACCGGCGAGGGTCTGGCCGAAATAGAGCAAGCGCTGGACCTGCTGACACGCCACCCGGCGACGGCCCGGTTCGTGAGCCGCAAGCTAGCGACCTTCTGGCTGTCTGACACCCCGCCCCAGGCCCTTGTGGACCGCATGGCTGCCACTTGGCGAGCGACCGATGGCCAGATCGCTCGTGTGCTGGAAACACTGTTCACCGCGCCGGAATTTACCAACGCCCGCCCCACCAAGTTCAAAGACCCGATGCGCTATGTGCTGTCCTCGGTACGACTGGCGTATGACGACAAAGCGGTGCTCAACGTTGGCCCGGTGTTGAACTGGATCAACCGCATGGGGCAGCCGCTCTACGGCCGCCAAACGCCTGACGGCTACCCCCTGGTCGCCAGCGCGTGGGACAGTACCGGCCAGCTCACCACCCGGTTTGAAATTGCCAAGGCCATTGGCTCCGGTAGCGCGGGCCTATTCAAAACCGACGGCCCGCAAGCGACCGAAAAAGCCGCATTCCCCCAGCTGGCCAATGCACTGTATTACCAGGCCATCCAAAACGGCCTGAGCAGCGCCACCCGCGCAGCGCTCGACCAGGCCAACTCGCCGCAGGAGTGGAACACCTTCCTGCTGGCCGCCCCGGAGTCCATGCGCCGCTAGCCCTCGAGCGCACTTGCCCCCCAGACTTCGGCCCCAACCGCCACACACCCCGCTTCAGGAGCCCGTGCCATGCAACGACGCCAATTTCTGCACACCGCGCTGCACACCAGTGCGGCAGCTGCCCTGAGCCTGCCCGGGGTGCAGCTGCACGCGGCCACAGGCCCGACCACCGGGGCACCCCGGTTTTTGATGGTGTTTTTGCGCGGCGGCATGGATGCGGCCAGCCTGCTCCCCCCGGTGAGCAGCAGCTTTTATTACGAGGTACGGCCTGACATCGCCATCGCCAAACCCGACGCCGACCTGACGAGCGCCCTGCCCCTCACCGCCGACTGGGGGCTGCACCCGGCTCTGCGGGACACCCTTTACCCGCTCTACCAACAAGGCGAACTCGCCTTTGTGCCGTACAGCGGCACCGATAACCTGTCGCGCAGCCACTTCGAAACGCAAGACAGCATCGAGCTAGGCCAGCAAAACCACAGCAGCACCGCCTATGGCTCGGGCTTTCTGAACCGGCTGGCCACCCAGCTCCAAGGGCGCCCCGCTGTTACCAGCCCCGCCCCCATGGCGTTTACCGACCAACTGCCGATTGCGCTGCAAGGCGAACTGCGCGTTCCGAACACCAGCTTGCGCAACCTAAGCAAGCCATCGGTGGACACGCGCCAGAGCCGCATCATTGCAGCCATGTATCAGGGCACTGCCCTGGAGGGCACGGTGCAAAGCGGCTTTGCGGTGCGTGAACAAGTGATGCGCGAAATGTCGGCCGAGATGGATGCCGCCAGCCGCGGCGCCATCACCGCCAAGGGCTTTGAGCTGGAAGCCCGCCGCATCGCCCGCCTGATGCGCGAGCAATACGCACTGGGTTTTGTAGATGTGGGCGGCTGGGACACCCACGTAGCCCAGGGCGGCGCAACCGGCTATCTGGCTAACCGACTCGATGAATTGGGCCAAGGCCTAGCCGCTTTTTCGCAAGAAATGGGCAGCGCATGGCGCAACACCGTGGTGGTGGTCATGAGCGAGTTCGGCCGCACCTTCCGCCAAAACGGCAACCGCGGCACGGATCACGGCCACGGCAGTGTGATGTGGGTGCTGGGCGGCGCGGTGCGCGGCAAGCAAGTGGTCGGCGAGCAGGTGCAGATGTCGGCGGCCACCCTGTTCCAGAACCGCGACTACGCGGTGTTGAATGAATACCGCAGCGTGTTGGGCGGCATATTTAAACGCCAGTGGGGCCTGAGCGACAGCCAGCTCAGCAACGTGTTCCCCGGGTTCAAGGGCGCACGCGACTGGGGTCTGGTCTAAACGGCGGCGCGTCGCAAAAGACTCGCGCGCCTGTCACACAGGGTTCACGGTGAGGGCGCAATCTGTGCAGGCGGCATGTTGCCGTGTTTCACAAAAAAGCGAGCCCTGAATGACCCAAGACACTTCCCCCGTGGCCGAGACCGTGGCAGACGATCTGGTGGACGAAGATTTTGAGACCATCGGCGACTACCACCGCATGGCTGCCCACCACTTCCAGGCCGCCGCCAAACACCATCTGGCCGCTGCCGCAGCCGATGACGAAGGCGACGACGAAGCCAATGCCCGCCACGCTTTTCTGGCCTACCGCCACCAGCTCAATGGCGTGCAGTGCGCTGAGATCGCCATGATGGAAAGCGATAGCCTGGACGATCCGTTTGACGTGCCTTCGGAAGACGACACCCAGTAATTCGCCCGTCCCGCCCATGAAAAAGCCGGCTCTACCCAAGTAGACCGGATTTTTGCTATTTTGGGCTAGTAGCGCTCGTGGAATATGCGCAAGCAGCTATCAAATCAGTAGCAAAATAATCTCTCTCAAGCCTTGTTCCAATATCCCGGCGCGCTGTAACGCTCCTTGATGAAATCGATCCACAAGCGCACTCGCAAGGGCATGTGTTTGCGTTGGGGGAAGACGGCGTAAATGCCGTTGGGCGGAGCGGCATAGTCTTCCAGCACCGCGACCAAACGGCCTGCGGCGATTTCGTTTTCCACCTCCCAAGTGCTGCGCCACGCGATGCCGTAGCCACCCAGGCACCAGTCGTGCAACACCTGCCCATCGCTGCAGTCCAGCGGGCCGGCGGGCTTTAGGTAAATCACCTCACCCGCATCAGCACGCTCGCCTTTGACCGCAGGCAACTTGAAAGCCCAGCCCCGGGTTTGAGATGCGTCGCTGGACAACGTGAGGCAATGGAAGCGACTCAAATCGGCTGGCGTTTTGGGCGTGCCGTGGCGCTTGAGGTAGGCCGGCGTGGCCACGCACAGGCGGCGGTTATCGGCCATGCGCACGCTCACGAGGGACGAATCGGGCATGTCGCCTACACGCACTGCGCAGTCAAAGCCCTCGCCGGCAATGTCCACCACGCGGTCACTCAAGTTGAGGGAGATCGTCACATCCGGGTGCAACTCGCGGAACTTGGGCACCAGCGGCGCGACATGGCGACGGCCGAAACCCGCCGGCGCCGTGATGCGCAAATGGCCCGCCGCCTTCACGCCACCGGCGCTCACGCTGGCCTCGGCGTTAGTCACGTCCGCGATGATGCGCTGGCAGTCTTCCAAAAACGCACTGCCCTCGTGCGTGAGCGTGATGCGACGGGTGGTGCGGATCAGCAACTTCACGCCCAGGCGCTCCTCCAGCGCGTCAAGCCGACGGCCCATGATGGCGGGGGCCACGCCTTCGGCATTGGCGGCGGCGGTCAGGCTGCCACGGGTAGCGACAGAGACGAAGGATTCGAGTTGCTTGAGCTTGTCCATCACTGACTCCTGGAGGGCTGAAGGGCAGCGCGTTTTACTCCGTGTCCCCCGCCCGCTGCGCGGGCTCCTCCTTGACCTGCGTAAAACGCACTCCCCTTCAGCCCTTTGGCGCTCGTGGATTCTGCGCGCGCAGCTATATTTTTCATAGCACTACGCCATGCGCATGCAGTGCCGCCACTTCGCCCGCGCTGTACCCCAGACTTTGCAGCAGCGCGTCGGTGTGCTCACCCAGCTTGGGCGGATCCAGCCGCAGGCCGAGGCGCTCACCGCCTAGGGTTAAGGGCAACAAAGGCACTTGCGTCTGACGACCGTCGGGCAGCTCCATGGGGGCCAGGCCGCCGGTGGCTTGCAGGTGCGGGTCGTCAAACAAATGCTGCGGATCGGTGATGGGAGCAAAGGGCAGGCCCACTTGCTCAAAGCGCTGTGACAACTCTGCGCGGCTGAACTGCGCCAGGCGCGTGCGCAACTCGGGGATGAGCCAGCTGCGCGCCAGCACACGGTCGTTATTGGTGGTGACGCGCGGGTCGGCAAACAGGTCGGCGTAGCCAAAGGCCTCGCAAAAGGTTTTCCATTGCCCATCGCCCACCACGGCCAGAAAGATCTGCTCGTTGCCTTTAACGCTGAACACGTCGTAAATGCCCCAGGGCGAGATGCGCTCGGGCATAGGCGCGGCGGCCTTGCCGGTCACGGCAAACTGCATCATGTGCTGGGCCACCAAGAAAATGTTGTTCTCAAAGAGGGCGCTTTGCACCTCCTGGCCCTTGCCGGTTTGCTGGCGTTGCATGAGTGCCGCCATGGCGCCCACGGCACCGAAGATACCGCCCATGATGTCGTTCACACTGGAGCCTGCGCGCAGCGGGTCGCCGGGGCGGCCGGTCATGTAGGCCAGGCCGCCCATCATCTGCACCACCTCGTCCAGCGCCGTGCGGTGGTCGTAGGGGCCGGGCAGAAAGCCTTTGTGGCTCACGTAGATCAGGCGCGGGTCCAGCTTGCTCAAAGACGCGTAGTCCAAGCCCAGCTTTTGCATGGTCTCGGTTTTGAAGTTCTCGCTGACGATGTCGGCCGTGGCAATCAGCTTGAGCACGATCTCGCGGCCCTGTGGGCTTTTGAGGTCCACCGCAATGCTTTTCTTGTTGCGGTTGAACAGCGGGTAAAAACCGGCGCCGCTGCCCAGCAACTTGCGGGTGCTGTCGCCCGCCAGTGGCTCGACCTTGATGACATCTGCACCCAAGTCGCCCAGCGTCATGCCGCAAGTGGGCCCCATGACCATGTGGGTGAATTCAACGACGCGGATGCCCGCGAGGGGGAGAGCTGAGGGTGAACGGGTGTCGGTGGTCATGCGGTGCTGTCAATAACGCCAAGCCCTGCGGAATACAGGACAGAAACATCGGGGCCTGCCTGACACCGTAAGGCATCCGGCAGGCCACAAACTTTACGTCAATTATCGACAGTGCTTGGCGGCGTGCAGTGCGGCATCGCCACCGGCATGGTGCAAGCCGCACCTGGGCCCGCACCACACCTGGAAGGAAGCAATCGCTTACGCAGCGCGCCTGCGGCGGGCTACGGCGCCCATCAAGCCCAAGCCAGCGAGCAGCATGGCGTAGGTTTCTGGCTCGGGCACGGGGGCCGTCAACACAATCAGCTGCGACTTGGCGTTTGCGGGTGCGCCACTGAGTTGGTCTTGCTCGGCCAACAGGTAAATCGTGCCGCGTTCATCAATCGTCACACCTTCAATCGCGTTGCGGGCAGCGATATGGGTCAGGTCCAAGCGGCTGACTACCGTGCCAGTGCGGGTCACTTCGATCAGCTCACGCGAATCGCCGGGGGTGGTACCGGTGCTGAGCACCAGCAAATTGTTGTTGCCCAGGATAGAGAGCGTTTGCACATCGGACAGTTGGGACAAACCAAACAAGCCCGTCGCACCGGTGAATGACGCATCCGCAACCGCATCCGGAGATGCCACCGTGGAGAAGCTCAGGTTGTTGAAGATACTCAGCGTGGCCGGGTTGTCTTGTTTTGCCGTGACATAGCTGCCGTTGCGGGCGTCGTAGCTCAAGCCTTCAATGCCCACATTGCCAGTAGTCAGGCCCACAGAGGCGAAAGGCACTGTGCCCAAGTTGACCGAGCCACCAGCGGTGTAGCTGAAGCGGTAGATGTTTTGCAGGCGCTCTTCTGCCACAGCGAGCACCCCATTGCCCAAGTAGGCCAAGCCTTCGGAATCGTTACCGGGATTTCTTCCATTGAGGCCTGTGCTGTAGGCGCCCCAGCCGGTGAACGCCATCGAACCTTTTGACTTTCCGTCAAGTGACATTTCAATCACGCCCTTGCCCTCGTCACCGATGAAAAACAAGGTGCCGCGGTCCTGCGCATAAGTGATCGCAGAGCCTTCCAGGCCGGAGACAGCGCCCACGCTCAGGTCGAGCCCGTAAGTGTTTTTGACGGTGTAGTTGCTCAGGCTGAACGACTGCGCAGATGCGGAGACCGAAGCCAATGCCAAAAGGATGGCGGAAACCGTGGTTTTGATGTGCATGGGGAGACCTGTGAGATGAGACAAAGTGCAGACCCCATTTCGGAGCCATGTAGACGGAGTTTCATCCTAGGTGTGTCATGTGACAAAGATGTGTATGCACCTCTGCTGATGCAGTTCAGACTCGCCGACACCCTTGGGAAAGACAATCAGAAATGAGTGGTGAAAGCAAAGATGAAAGCGATCATCCACCTTTCCAACGGCATACTTCGGCGTCATCCAAACTAGTGAGCGCATAACCGGGAGCTGAAACGCATGGACATCTGGATATCTATTGGCCTGGGCTTGGTATTGCTCGTGGTGGGAGGAGAGTTGCTGGTGCGTGGCGCAGTTGCCTCCGCCACAGCATTAGGGGTGTCGCCCCTGCTGATTGGACTGACCCTGGTCGGGTTTGGTACCTCGACGCCCGAACTCGTAACCAGTGTGACTGCCGCACTGAATGGCTCGGCGGGCATTGCAGTAGGCAATGTGGTGGGATCCAACATCGCCAACATCCTGTTCATACTCGGCCTTTCCGCCATCATTTACCCGATGGCGGTGAACCCCAAAGGCTTCAGGCGCGATGCCATCATGCTGTCGGCAGCCGCCCTCGCCTGCCTGGGTGTGGTGCTGTACGGGCAAATGGGCATGGTGCTAGGGGTGGCTTTTATTGCGAGCCTGTTGGCTTACGTAGTTTTTGTGTACGTGCAAGAAAAGCGTGCTCCAGATGAGGCCGCAGTGGTTGCAGAACACCGCGCAGAAGATGCGCGCCCCGGACCTCGCCACCTGACCTTTTCTTTGGCCATGGCCATCGGCGGTATTGCAATCACCATCTTTGGCGCACGCTACCTGGTGGACGGCTCTATTGCCCTCGCCAAAACACTGGGCGTTTCGGACACCATCATCGGGCTCACGATTGTGGCGGTAGGCACATCCATGCCGGAGCTGGTCACTTCTGTGATGGCGGCCTTGCGCAAACACGCGGACGTGGCTTATGGAAATATCGTCGGCTCCAACATCTTCAACGTGCTCTTTATTTTGGGAGCCACCTCGATCATCCAACCGATCGACATGCCTGCGCAAATCGCAAGTTTTGACATTTGGGTCATGCTGGCGACGACTGGTTTGCTGGTGTATTTCGCCCGATCGGGGGCGATGCTTCAACGCTGGGAGGGCTGGGTGCTTCTAGGCTCGTATGGAGCCTATACCGGCTATCTTGTGTCTATTGCCTGATGATGCCCACACCATGTCAGTAACATCGCCCGCCCCAAAAGTTTTTGGCTTCTTGCCCCAAGAAGCTGTGCCAGGCGCACTGCTGGTTTTTGTCGCTGCTATCGCGATGGTGGTGGTGAACTCGCCCTGGGGGCCGGCGTACCAGTCGGTTCTAGCCACTTCGTTCAGCATCGGCCCTACTGGCGGTGGCATTGAAATGAAAGTGGCTTACTGGATCAAGAATGCGCTGATGGCGCTGTTTTTTTCTTCGTAGGTCTGGAGCTCAAGCGCGAAATGCTGGAAGGCCAGCTTTCAAACCCCAAAGCGGCCCTGCTACCCGTGTTGGCTGCAGCAGGCGGCATGGCAATGCCAGCCCTGCTGTTTTTAGCCTTGGCTGGGAGCGCGGGTTTTGGTAAGGGTTGGGCCATTCCAGCGGCCACCGATATTGCATTTGCACTGGGCGTCTTGTCGCTTTTAGGCCATAGGGTACCGATCGCACTCAAGGCATTTTTGTTGGCGGTCGCGGTAGTGGACGACCTTGGCGCCATATTGATCGTTGCCTTTTTTTACACCGAACAGGTGTTGACCGACTATCTGCTGATGGCGGCAGGCGTTAGCGCGCTACTGATGGTGATGAACCGCTTGAGAATCGCATCGGTGAGTCTGTACATCGTGGTGGGAATCGTCTTATGGGTCGTCATGTACCGGTCAGGCATCAGCCCGACCATAGGGGGCGTGATCGTCGCGGCATGCGTTCCGCTGAAAGACAAGGACGGCCATAGCCCCTTGCACGAGGCAGAGCACAGCTTCCGGCCTTGGGTATTGTTTGGCATCATGCCCGTCTTTGCGTTCGCCAACGCCGGCATCAGTTTGGACGGCGCGAGTGAATACCTTCTGCACCCGATTACCCTAGGTTCCGCATTGGGCCTGGCGGTGGGCAAGCCGGTCGGCATCGTTTTGATGACTTACTTGGGAGCAATGCTTCTGAAAGCCAATAAACCAGGCAACTGGTTGCAGGTTATCGGGGTGGGGTGTATCGCGGGTGTGGGCTTCACCATGAGCCTTTTTGTAGGCGCGCTGGCTTTCACGGACCCAGCCTTGGCGACACCGGTACGACTAGGTGTGTATGTGGGCTCTATTTTTTCGGCAGTCGCAGGGCTTTTGATTTTGTCTCGCGCACTGCCTACAACGGGCACGGGTGCAGGTTTTGGTCAACAAGACCAGACCCGGCCCTTCATCCTTGCCGAACCCAAGTACGAAGAGTACGAAAAAAATAAACCATAGCAGTGGTGCGTGATGGGCGCAGCCTCCGTAAAGTGGATGTGCCCAAGAAGCAAGCACCATTGCCTTTGGTATTCAACTCACTCTCATGGAAGCCATTCACAAATGGAAAAAGTTCTCTCTAAAGTAGGCACTTTGCTCTACGGCATGCGGTTCAGCATGCTTTTCTTTTATGTCGGGCTGGTTTTCATCATCATTGGCATATTGGGAAAATTCTTGCTGGAAAGCTACAAGCTCATGCAAACCCTGCTGTTTGGTGAACTTGAAAAGATCGACCTCATCATCAAAGTCCTGGAACTCGTTGACATGACCATGGTGGCGCAGTTGGTGTGGGTAGTTGCCCTCGCAGGGGTCTCGCTATTTGTCACGACCGGGCACTTCGACAAAGTGGACATCAAAAAGCCGGATTGGTTAGACCATGTAAACACCTACAACCTGAAACTGAAGCTGGCTTTTGCCATCATTTCGATATCAGGTGTGCATGCGCTCAAGACCTATCTGAGCAGTGACTTGAGCCTGGAGAGCATCAAGGTCGTAACTATGGTTGCCATCATTCATTTCACATTTGTGCTTTCAGCCATGGGAATCTCGTTTGCCGAACGCATGACCCGAGACAAGCACTGATTCCCTCATAGAGGGGGTTGCAATGGAGTCTCTTGCTTTGGACACACACTGCAACCTACGGAGCGCTTGTTCTATGCGTGGCTGCCCGGCGCTGCAGGCCTAGGAATTGCACCGGGTTGCCTCGCGAAGAATGCCGGCCTGACTGTCGAAAATGTTTAATTACTGCTTCAAATCAACAACGCAGCCACAAACACCCCGACCATCACGAAAGCTAGCACGACCTTGGCTAGCAGCCCGACCATGATCCCCACCCAGGTAGCCAACCCTACCTTCAAGGCATGGGCCTCATCTTTCCGAGCGACGTACTCACCCATCGCAGCCCCCACCAACGGCATAAAAAGCACTCCAACCAAACCCATGAGTAGTCCGAGGACCGTGCCGATCGCTGCGCCCAGCAAAGCCATCTTGCTCGCTCCGGCCCTTTGGGCCCCGAGTAGCCCCGCCGCATAGTCCAGACCCCAAGCTACAAGGGCCAGCACGCTGGTCGCCGCCACAGTCACCAGGCCCACTTTTTCAAAGTTGTCGATCCAGGCACCCAGCACAATGCCCGCCCACACCAGAAGGGTGCCGGGCAAAACCGGCAGTACTGTGCCAGCGAGCCCAAGCACGATCAAGATCACACACAGCAACCACAGCAACGCCATTTCCATGTTTCGCCTTCAAATGCAATTTCAGTACTCTTCTGACGCATAGCCACGCGACAGTAATTGGCGGTATCGCATCCCAATTCAAGGTCTGCAAAAGGGATGCGACGCCCTCTGCTCTGGCAGTTTCTAAGAAATGCGAACTTAAGAACGTCCATCACACTCGGATGTGAATCGGTAGTCCACCACCAGCACATCGTCCAGCGCCGGCTTGAGCTGCTCGACAAACGCCAAGTGATCGGGATGCGGCAGATAGGTCGCGCGGGCGGCCTCATCGGCGAAGGTGAGGTTGAAGCAGTGGGTAAAGCCTTTAGCTAGGCCTTCGGGGCTGTTGTTAGTGCCCCATTCCAGGCTTTGCACGGCGCTGATCTTGCTTGCCAATGCGGCAAACGCAGCTTCTATGGCTTGAACCTCAGCGGGCACCGTGCCAGCTTTGAACTTCAGCAGCACCAGATGGCGTATGGGCATGAACTACATCCTAAAAAGTCACAAATCGATTGATATTCTTCCATATAGAAATCCGCAAAGGATGGAATACAGTACATCCATAGCCTGAGGGCGTTTCCCCTCGTGCGACCCGTTTTCACTTTGTTGAACGCCCCTTCCTTTGAAAGGCCCACCATGACGACAACTACCCCCCGCAAGACCGAACGCACTGCTGAGCACCGCCTGCAAGTCGCGACCAGCCTGCACAGCTTCATCCAAGACAAAGTGCTGCCTGGCACCGGCATTGCGCCTGAGGCTTTCTGGAAAGGGTTTGACGCCATCGTGGCCGACTTGGCCCCTAAGAACATCGCCCTGCTGGCCGAGCGCGACCGCCTGCAAACCGAGCTGGACACCTGGCACAAAGCCAACCCCGGCCCCATCAGCAATATGCCTGCGTACAAGGCATTCCTGGAAAAGATCGGCTACCTGGTCGAGAGCCCCAAGAAGGTAAAGATCACCACCAAAAACGTGGACGCAGAGCTGGCTACCCAAGCCGGCCCGCAGCTGGTGGTGCCCGTGCTCAACGCCCGCTACGCCTTGAACGCCGCCAACGCCCGCTGGGGCAGCCTGTATGACGCGCTGTATGGCACCGACGTGATCAGCGAAGACAAGGGCTGCGAAAAAGTAGGACCCAAGGGTTACAACCCCAAGCGCGGCAAGAAGGTCATTGAATACGCCCGTAACGTGCTGGACCGCTGCGCACCGCTCAAGAAAGGCTCACACGTAGGCTCTACCGGCTACGCCATAAAGGGCGGCGACTTGGTCGTTACCTTGAAGGACGGCTCCACCTCCAAGCTGGCCGACAAGGACCAGTTCGTGGGCTTCCAGGGCTCTGCCAAAGATCCTTCCAGCGTGCTGGTGATTCACAACGGCCTGCACCTCGACATCATCATCAACCGCGCCACGCCCATCGGCAAGACCGACGCAGCCGGTGTGAGCGACTTGGTGCTCGAAGCAGCCCTCTCCACCATCCTGGACTTGGAAGACTCCGTGGCAGTGGTGGACGCCGAAGACAAGGTGCTGGCCTACGGCAACTGGCTCGGCATTCTGCAAGGCACTTTGGTTGAGAGCTTTGAAAAAGGTGGCAAGACGCTGACCCGTGGCCTGAACGGCGACCGCGTGTACACCGCGCCCGACGGCAAGAAAGACGTGAAGCTGCACGGCCGCAGCCTCATGTTTGTGCGCAACGTCGGCCACCTGATGACCAACCCGGCCATCACCTACACCGCTGCCGACGGCACAACGAAAGAGATCCCCGAAGGAATCATGGACGCCGTGGTCACCACCACCATCGCCCTGCATGACCTGAAGAAGACCAAGAAAGACGCCATCCGCAACTCGCGCAAGGGTTCGGTCTACATCGTCAAACCCAAGATGCACGGCCCCGCTGAAGTGGCGTTTGCCGCCGAGCTATTCACCCGCGTGGAGCAGATGCTGGGCCTGCCGGACAGCACCGTGAAGCTAGGCATCATGGACGAAGAGCGCCGCACCAGCGTGAACCTGAAGGCTTGCATTGCCGCCGCCCAAAGCCGCGTGGCCTTCATCAACACCGGCTTCCTGGACCGTACTGGCGACGAGATGCACACCGCCATGCAAGCCGGACCCATGATCCGCAAGGCGGACATGAAGAGCAGCGCCTGGATTGCCGCCTATGAGAAGAACAACGTGCTGGTGGGCTTGTCCAGCGGCCTGCGAGGCAAGGCACAGATCGGCAAGGGCATGTGGGCCATGCCTGACCTGATGAAGGCCATGATGGAGCAGAAGATCGGCCACCCCAAGGCCGGTGCCAACACCGCCTGGGTGCCCAGCCCCACCGGCGCCACCCTGCATGCCCTGCACTACCACCAGCTGTTGGTCAGCGACGTGCAAAAGGAACTGGAAAAGACCAACTACGAGAAAGCCCGCCCCGGCATCCTCGACAACCTGCTGCAGATCCCGGTGACCGCCACCCCCAACTGGACAGACGCCGAGAAGCAAGCCGAGCTGGACAACAACGCCCAAGGCATTCTGGGCTACGTGGTGCGCTGGGTGGACCAAGGCGTGGGCTGCTCCAAGGTGCCCGACATCAATGACATCGGCCTCATGGAAGACCGCGCCACCTTGCGCATCAGCAGCCAGCACATGGCTAACTGGTTGCAACACGGTGTGGTGACTAAGGCCCAGGTGGAAGAGACCTTCCAACGCATGGCCGCCAAGGTGGACAAGCAAAACGCCGGCGACAAGCTGTACACCCCCATGGTGGGTAACTTCAAGGGCGCGGCGTATCAGGCGGCGACTGAGCTGGTGTTCAAAGGATTGGCGCAGCCCAGCGGATATACCGAGCCGCTACTGCATGCTTGGCGCTTGAAGGTGAAGGCGGCTGCGTAAGCCAGCCCTCTGAGAGAACGGCACCTTCGGGTGCCGTTTTTGTTGGTGGTGCCGGCTCCTGAAAAAGCCCGCGCCCAACAATGCGATGCCTTTCGCGCGACACTCGGGGACCCCACTAACAGAGACCCAGAACATGCACCCGGAAGACGACACCCCACCTCAGCGGCCACGTTGGCTTGCGGCGGCACTTATCGTGGCGGTGCTGGTGGTGGTCGCAGGCATGCTGCTGGTGGGCTGGCGCACGCTGCAGGCCGACAACAGCAAAGGCGAAACGATCCAAAGTGCCGCTGTACCTGCAAAAAGCGCCAGCGGTGTGGTGGCGCCAACATCACCGGTTGCCCCCGCTGCTTCGCTGGCGCTGGGCCAAGCTGCTGTCAACGCTTCCAACTGCATGCGCTGCCATGGCGTAGACAGGCGTTATGTCGGCCCCGCATTCAATCAAGTGGTTGCGCGCTATCAAGGCCGGCCGGATGCGGTGGACTACCTGGCGGGCAAGATTCGCAATGGGGGCTCTGGCGAGTGGGGCCGGGCCCTGATGCCCCGCCACCCGCAGCTCAGCGAGGAGCAAGCGCGGCAGATGGCGCAGTGGGTGATGTCGCTGCCCCCGGCAGCGCAGTGAGCTACAGCAACACCTAAAAACGCTACGTTTTTTGTAGCTACCTACGCATATTTCATGGGCGCTATAGGCCCATTTCATACTTCAACACATCAAACTACGGCCATGTGTCGGACCGCCCGGATATCGTCCGGGCCAGTGCGACAGCAGCCACCAATCATGCGGGCACCTTTGGCTTGCCAGCGCGCAGCCATCTCCGCATAAGCATCCGCCGGGTTGCAGGCACCGGTCCAGACCTTGCCTTGAGCGTCGTAATGCTCACCGGAGTTCGGGTAGACCAGCACCGGCTTGGTGGTGCGGGTCTTGGCCTGCTCCACCAGGCTGGCCACATGCTCAGGCGCCGTGCAGTTCACGCCGATAGCCACAATGTGCGGGCTTGCCTCCAGCGCGGCTACGCAATCAGCCAAGCGCTCGCCCTGCACGTTGTGCTCGCCGTCTTTGCAGGAGAAGCTGATCCACGCATTGATGTTGTTTTGCTCTGCGAGCACATCAGCAATCGCCATGGCTTCGTCCAGGCAGGGAATCGTCTCGCAGGCCAGCAGGTCGGCGCCCGAAGTCGCCAGCACTTGCATGCGCTCGCGGTGGAAGTCGGCCAGCGCGGCACGGCTCAGCCCGTAGTTGCCGCGGTACTCCGAGCCATCGGCCAGCATGGCACCGTACGGGCCTACCGACGCGGCCACCAGCGGGCGCAGGCGGTCCACGCGGTTGGCAGGCTCGGCCCAGAACGCATCGCGTGCCTCGCAGGCCAGAGTCACCGACAGGTGCATCAAATCAGCGGCCTCCGTGCGGCTCATGCCACGACGGGTAAAGGCTTCAAAGGTGGCCTGGTAGCTGGCAGTGGTGGCCACATCGGCCCCGGCGGCAAAGTAGTCTGCGTGCACCGCGCGAATGAGTTCAGGTTGCTCGATCAGCAGCTTGGCGGACCACAGCGCGTCATTCAGGTTGGCGCCGCGACGCTCCAGCTCGGTGGCCAGAGCGCCGTCCAGCACCATCAGGCGGTCGTGGGCGAGAAAACTATTCAGGGGATTCAGCATCATGGAGCTCATTCAAAAATTCGAGGATGAGCTTAGACAAAGCGCCTGCGCGGCGGCGGCAATTTGCCTGGCCTCTGTGCAGACAAGCAGCTCAGGCAGCGTGGCTTTTGCGGCGTCGCTCCAGAAAATGCACACCCGCCGAAATCAGCAGGGTCAACGCGCCATAGACCACGCCAGCCAACACCAGCGCATCCGTGGTGTACGACTCATTTGAGAGGCGGCGGGCCACACCAGTCAGATCAAACACGGTGATGGTGCTCACCAGCGCCGTGGCTTTGAGCAAGGACACCACTTCGTTACCCAAAGCAGGAGTCGCAATGCGCAAAGCCTGCGGCAGCACGATACGGCGCAGCAAAGTGCCGGACGGCATGCCAAAGGCGCGAGCTGCCTCGGTTTGGCCAGCGGGAATGGCCAGAATGCCGGCGCGAATGTCTTCGGCCATGTAGGCGGCAATGTTGAGCGTTATGGCTATGAGCCCACAGTAAAACGCGTCCTCCAGCACCACCCACGCAGCGGAGGCGCGCACCCACTCAAACTGGCTGAGCCCGTAGTACAGCAGGAACATCTGCACCAGCAGCGGCGTGCCCCGAAAAGCGGCGCCATAAAAGCGCACCAGCCGCCGCACAACCGTTCCGCCATGCGTGGCACCCAGCGCCAAGCCCAGCGCCAGCACCAAACCGGCCACGCCCGAGGTAGCCCACAGTTGCAGGGTAACGACCAGGCCTTCCCACAGTTCGGCACGGTTGTCCTGCAGCAGGACGAGGATGTCGGTAAACCAGGCGTCCATAGCTAACTGCGGTGAGCCTGATAGGGGCGCTGTGCCCGCCGCTCCAGTGCGGAGACCAGCGGGTCAGACAGCGCCAGCAGGCAAAAATACATCACGGCTGCCGCCATCAAAAACATAAAAGGCTGGTGCGAAGCCTGGGCCGCCATGTTGGACTTCTTCAGCAGGTCTTCCAAGCCGACCACCGACACCAGCGAGGTGTCTTTGAGCAAGGATTGCCAGAGGTTGCCCAGACTGGGAATGGCAATGCGCCAGGCCTGCGGCAAGCGCACCAGAAAGAAGGTTTGCACCGGGCTCAGGCCCAGCGAGCGGGCGGCTTCCAGCTGCCCGCGCTCCAGTGCCACAAAGCTGCCGCGAAACACCTCGGAGGAATAGGCTCCCAGCACCAGCGCCAGAGACACCACGCCCGCAAAAAACGGGCTGATGTCAAACGCGCTGTCAAAGTGGTTGTTGATAAGGTTGGAGAGCCCGAAGTAGCACACCAGCACCACCAGAAACTCGGGCACCCCGCGCAGCACACCGGTGAACACGGCCACCGGGCGGCGCAGCCAGGCGTGGCGGCTAAGCTGGCAGGCCGCCAGCACCAAGCCCAAAGCCAACCCGCACACCAGGGCGGCGCAGGCCAGTTGCACGGTCATCAGCGCACCTTGCAGCAGCTGGCCCGTGTAGGCCTGCAAAACATCCATCTCGACTCCGGGAAAGCACGGCCACCGCCCGCACGGGGCGGTGGCGGCCTGTCAATTACTTGCTGGCGGGAGCAATGCTAAACGGAAACACTTTCTTGTTTTCAGCAGCGAAGGTGCCGTCGGTCAGCACCTTTTTAATGGCTGCGTTGAAGCGGGCCTTCAGGGGGTCGCCCTTGCGCACCGCAATGCCGGTGCCTTCGCCGAAGATTTCCACGTCGTTCACCGGCTTGCCGGCGAAGTCGAAGCCCTTGGCCTTGCCGGTCTTTTGCAGCCACTCGTAAGCGACCGTGGTGTCGGTCAAGGTGGTGTTCAGGCGTCCGGCTTCGAGGTCCAACCAGATCGCGTCCTGGTTGGGGTAGGCCTTGGTGGAAACGCCAGACTTGGCCTTGGGCAGGCGCTTCTTAAAGTACGTCTCGCTATTGGAGCCGCTGTAAACGCCCACGGTCTTGCCGCGCAGGGTGGCCGGGTCTTCGGTGATGCCGGAGCCCACTTTGGCGACGTATTGCACGGGTGCCAGGGTGAACAGGTCGGTAAAGTCCACCACTTTTTTGCGCTCAGCAGTGATAGACATCTGGGCCAGCACGGCGTCAATCTTCTTGGCTTTGAGCGCGGGGATAAGCGCATCAAAGTCCATGGTCACGTATTCGCACTTGGCTTGCATGTGCTTGCACATCGCGTTGCCCAACTCGATTTCCATGCCCTTGAGTTGGCCGGATGCATCCTTGTACTCAAACGGAGGGTAGTCGGACAGGGTGCCGATACGCACCACATCCTGGGCTTGGGCCAAACCAGCCGCCAGGAACAGACCACCCAACAATGCTTTCACAAACTGACGCTTCATTCTTTGTTTCTCCATCCGGGCGCCCCACCGCAAGACGCCGCTTTGTTCAACCAACACTGCGTTTTCAAGACGCAAAGGAAACTCAAGTTTCGCCCAAAGAAATAACGGCAGGCGGCGTATTCGGCACTTTTCACGCGGCAAAACGGCACACAAGGCACCTTGCACGCCGATGGAGCCCGACACCCCACGCTGCCTACAATGCACCAATGGAAACGCCTTTGGACCCCTTTGACCGGAAAATTCTGGAGTTCGTGCAACGCGATTGCCAGGTCAATGCAGAAGTGATTGCCGAGGCCGTCGGCCTGTCTGCGTCCGCGGTGCAGCGGCGCCTGCGCCGGTTGCGGGCGGAGAAGGTGATTACGGCCGAGGTTGCCATCGTGGACCCGCAGGTCGTGGGCCAACGCATGCAGTTCATCGCCGGCATCGAGCTCAAAGACAACTACGAGGCCCTGCCCCGCATCCGCGTATGGGTACAAAAAGAGCCTGAAGTGCAGCAGCTCTTTTATGTGACAGGTGCGGTGGACTTGGTGATGGTCATCCTGAGCAAGAGCGTGAAGGAGTACGACGCTCTCTCCGCCCGACTCATGGCCGAAGTGCCCCAGGTGATTCGCATGACCACCAATGTGGTGATCGATGCAATGAAATCGGACCTCTATGTGCCGGTGGACGAATAAGACTGCCCATCACCGGCAACAAGACCTAGTGATCACCAAGCCCTGAAAGGGTGTGTTGCGAGGTTGGAGTTGAAATAGCGGGCATCGTGGGTGACCTCTGCGCCCAGCCAAGCGGGGTGCTCGAACGCTTGGTCTTCGGACGCCAGCTCTAGTTCTGCGACCACCAAGCCCGCGTTGTCGCCCGCAAACTCGTCGACCTCCCAGCGCATGCCGGCATGCAGCACGATGTAGCGGGTCTTCTCAATCAAGGGGCCATCGCACAAAGCCAGAAGCGCAACCGCATCCGCGCACGGGATCGGGTACTCAAATTCAGCCCGACTTGCGCCGGTACTTTGGCCCTTGACGGTTAGATAAGCAGCATCCCCAGCCACGCGCACACGCACCGTGCGTGCTTTGTCACGGTTCAGGTAGCCCTGCCGGTACAGCACGCCACTGTCGTTGCGCCAAGCGTCCCCGCTCACCAAAAACTTGCGTTCGATCTCAATCCCCATGAAGCACTCCGTATGTGAGCTGCGGGCAGCGGATGGCTACACTGCCAACACCATGACCACTCCGCCAACCATCAACCCTCAAGTGTGCCCTGTGTGCGGCAAGGCGAACCAGTGCGCCATGGAGCTTGCGAAAGCTACCGGCCAAGCGCAAGGCCCTTGCTGGTGCACACAGGTGAGTTTTAGTGCAGAGCTACTCGGCCGCATTCCCCCGCAAGCCCAGGGTTTGGCCTGCGTTTGCGCAGATTGCGCTACTCAATCTGGTGCAGCGCCGTCAGATTGATCAGCGCCGAAATCACTTCGGCTTTGAAGCCGACCCGTTTGGTAGCGCCATCTGAGTAGCCGCCATTCAAGATCAGGGTCCGGATGTACTCGACGCAATCCCGGTGGCCCCAGAACCGCTCGATCGCCAGGGCAATGCGGATGTGGTGCTCCGCGATGATGGCCATCTCGTGGTCAATTCGGGCCTGCAAGGGCCGCTCGTTCAAAGGCAGGGGGCGCGTGTCCAAGTCATCGTCTTCCCACTGCAAGGAGGGGAAGCCGGTTTCGGTGTAACGAGAGTCTTTGGGGTCAGTCACCAGAGTTCACTTAGGTGGTTCTGCTCACACTTTACCCCATGCCCCTTGTCTTCGCAGCGCAAAAATACGGCGGCACAATGGGCGCATGACCAGCCATCCTTCTTTCATCGCACCCGCCCGATTCACCGACGCCGCCACTGCGCTGGCGCAGGTTCACGCCATTTACGACCAAAGCATCGCCCATCTGCGCCACGCGATGCAACGATTTGTGGCCGGCGAGGATCTGGGCGGCCATGTGCGCGCCTGCTATCCGCTGGTGCGCATCCACACCGACACCGTGTCGCGCAAGGCGGCGGCCGACATTGCTTGCCTGAGCTACGGCTTTGTGGCCGGCCCCGGCCGTTTTGAGACCACGCTCACGCGGCCTGACCTGTACCACCGCTACTACCTGGAGCAGTTCCGCCTGCTGCTGCAAAACCACGGCGGCGAGATTGAAGTGGCCACCAGCAACCAGCCGATTCCGGTGCACTTTTCGTTTGCTGAGCATGACCATGTGGAAGGCCAGATGAGCGCCGAGCGCCGCACCCTGATGCGCGATGTGTTCGACCTGCCCGACCTGGCCGCGATGGACGATGGCATTGCCAACGGCACCTACCAGCCCCGCCCGGGCGATGCTCTGCCGCTGTCGCTGTTCACTGCGCCGCGCATGGACTACTCGCTGCACCGCCTGCGCCACTACACCGGTACCGGCCCGGAGCACTTCCAGAACTTTGTGCTTTTCACCAACTACCAGTTCTATATTGATGAGTTCATCGCGCTGGGCCGCAAAGCCATGCAGGACCCGGACAGCGAGTACATCGCCTTTGTAGAACCCGGCAACATGGTTACCCGCCGGGTGGGCCTGCCCGCCGAAGCGGCAGACGCTTTGGGCAAAGAGCCGCCCCGGCTGCCGCAAATGCCCGGCTACCACCTAGTGCGCTCGGACAATGCCGGCATCACCATGGTGAACATCGGCGTGGGCCCGGCCAACGCCAAAAACATCACCGACCACATTGCCGTGTTGCGCCCGCATGCCTGGATCATGCTGGGCCACTGCGCCGGCCTGCGCAACAGCCAGCAGCTGGGCGACTATGTGCTGGCTCACGGCTATGTGCGCGAAGACCATGTGCTGGACGAAGAGCTGCCGCTGTGGGTGCCGATTCCGGCGCTAGCCGAGATTCAGGTCGCGCTGGAGCAAGCCGTGGCGGATGTGACGCAGGTCAGCGGTAGCGCGCTCAAGAGCATCATGCGCACCGGCACCGTGGCCAGCACCGACAACCGCAACTGGGAGCTGCTGCCCGACAACCAGCCCCAACGCCGCTTCAGCCAGAGCCGCGCCGTGGCGCTGGACATGGAAAGTGCCACGATTGCCGCCAACGGCTTCCGCTTCCGTGTGCCCTATGGCACCTTGCTGTGCGTGAGCGACAAGCCGCTGCACGGCGAAATCAAGCTGCCCGGTATGGCCAACCACTTCTACCGCGAGCGGGTGGATCAGCATTTGCGCATCGGCATCCGCGCGCTAGAACTGCTGCGCTCACAAGGTATAGACCAGTTGCACAGCCGCAAGCTGCGCAGTTTTGCGGAAGTGGCATTTCAATAATGACAACACCGAACTCCACTTTTTTCGAGGTCGACCACCTCTACAAGCGCTATGGCGATGCCGAAGTCGTCAAAGACCTGAGCTTCAGCATCGCACCGGGCGAGTGCCTCGGTGTGATCGGCCCCAACGGCGCCGGCAAAACCACCACCATCCGCATGTGCCTGGGCCACACCGTGCCCGACGGCGGCACGATCACTGCGATGGGCTTGCAGATGCCCCATGAGGCCATGGCTATCAAGGCGCAACTGGGCGTGGTGACCCAGTTCGACACCCTGGACCCTGACTTCACCTGCGCCGAAAACCTGCTGGTCTATGGCCGCTACTTCGGAATGAAGGACGCTGCCATCAAGGCCCGGATTCCGCAGCTGCTGGAGTTTGCGGCTCTGACCCACAAGGCCAACGCCAAACCCGGCGAACTGTCCGGCGGAATGCGCCGCCGCCTGAGCCTGGCCCGCGCATTGGTGAACGACCCCAAGCTCCTGCTGCTCGACGAGCCCACGACCGGCTTGGACCCGCAGGCCCGCCACCTGATGTGGGAGCGCTTGCAGGTGCTGCTGCAGCAAGGCAAGTCGATACTGCTGACCACCCACTTCATGGACGAAGCCGAGCGCCTGTGCAACCGCCTGCTGGTGCTGGACCATGGCAAGAAGATTGCTGAAGGCACCCCGCGCGACCTGATTGCGGCGCACCTGGAGCCTGATGTGGTCGAGGTGTTCGGCGTTGGCGCCCACGCGCTGCTAGACAGCCCTTTGCGTAGTTTGGCCGCGCGGGTGGAAGTGAGCGGTGAGACCGTTTTCTTCTACACCCAGGACTCTGCCCAGTTGCTACAGGCGCTGGTCGCTTATCCGCAGTTGCGCACCCTGCACCGCCCGGCCAACCTGGAAGACCTGTTTTTGAAATTGACCGGACGCCAGATCCGGGAGGACGCCTGATATGAGCACCCCCACAACTGCCCGCCTTCTCAAACCCCAGAGCATTTGGCGCGCGCCCGAGCTGTCCATGCGCTTTTGGCCGGTGTTTTTGCGCAACCTGCTGGTCTGGCGCAAGCTGGCTATTCCCAGCCTGGTGGGCAATATTGCCGAGCCCTTGATGTGGCTCGTGGCCTTCGGCTACGGCATGGGCGCACTGGTGGGGCAGATCACGGTGAACGGGCAGCAAGTGCCCTACATCCTGTTTCTGGCCAGCGGCTCCATCTGCATGAGCGCCATGCAGTCGGCCTCGTTTGAGGCCTTGTACTCCGCCTTCAGCCGCATGCATGTGCAAAAGACGTGGGACGGCATCATGAATGCACCCGTGAGCTTGGACAACGTGGTACTGGCCGAAATGCTGTGGGCGGCTTTCAAGTCGCTGTTCACTGTGACGGCCATCTTGGGGGTGATGTTGGTGCTCGGTATCAGCCACAGCCCCAAGCTGCTGGTGGCCTGGCCCATTTTGTTGGGAGTGGGCATTACCTTCAGCTGCATCGCGCTGATCTTCAATGCACTGGCCAAGGGCTACGACTTCTTCACCTACTACTTCACGTTGTTCCTCACGCCCATGATGTTTTTGAGTGGTGTGTTTTTCCCCTTGGATCAATTGCCATCTGCGGTGCGGGTCGTCGCCGACTGGTTGCCCCTGTCCAACGCGGTGGCCTTGGTGCGACCGCTGTTCATGGATCAGTGGCCGACAGATGCCTGGCGTCACGGCCTGGTGCTGTTGGCCTATGCAAGCGGTGCGTTTTGGGTTGCGCTAGCTTTCACACGCAAGCGGTTTTCCAAATAACGCCCCATGCCCCGACTCCTCCACATCGCCCTTGCCAGCCTATTGGTGCTGGGGCTCCGGCCTGCAGCGGCGAATGAGGTGGCGCTGGTGACGCTGGACTGGCCCCCCTATTCCGGCACCCTCGCCAATCAGGGTTTCTTGTCGGTGGTGTTGCGCGAGGCCTATGCCACGCAAGGGCACAGCGTGACCGTTACGGTTCTTCCGTGGCTCAGAGCCATCAAGGTGGCTATGGGCGGCAAGCGCAACGGCCCCATGGGCTTTTACTCGGCGTCGCAACAAGAGTGCCTCGATGCCAATGGCCGGACATCCGACCCCATCGGCTACTACCAGTTTTTTTTGGCGCAACGCAAGGGCAGTCAGCTGACCTGGCGCCATTGGAAAGACTTGCACGGCAAGCGCATCGGGGTGATCGAAGGGTATGACAACGGCCCGGACATTGCGCGTTTGGTATCGCAGTCCTTGGTCAAGGTGGATGTGGCGCCCAACGATTTGTCCAGCCTTCAAAAACTGGCGGCCAAGCGTGTGGACTATGCCGTGATCGACGCTCGGGTCTTTGAGTACCTCCAAAAAGCGCATGCACTCTCCTCGCTCGAACTGGCAGCCCGGCCAACCACCGGCAAGTTGCCCCTGTACGTGTGCTTCAACCTCACACCTTCGGCAGAGGCAATGCGGCTCGTCCTGAACGAAGGACTCAAGAAGGTCAACGTGGAAGCCATCGCGCAGGCCTACTTGCGCTCCGCAGGCCCTTAGCAGAATCCGGCCTGATGCATGCACCCCGGCTGCTATCGCCCTACGCCACATAAGCATTTCACAATTTAATTGCACACAATTTAATCGCGAAATACAATTCAGCCCATGCCCCACAGCGCACACCCACTTCCCGCCAACGATGCTGCCTTGCGGCTGGACAACCAGCTGTGCTTTGCGCTGTACTCCGCTTCACTGGCCATGACCAAGCTGTACAAGCCCTTGCTGGACGCCCTGCAGCTGACATACCCGCAATACCTGGTCATGCTGGTGCTGTGGGAGACCGATGGCCTGAGCGTTTCTGCCCTGGGCGAGCGCCTGTTCCTTGACTCCGGAACGCTCACGCCCTTGCTCAAGCGCATGGAGGCCAGCGGCCTGTTACGCCGTCAGCGCAGTGCCCAAGACGAGCGCCGTGTGGAAGTGTTTGTAAGCCCCGAAGGCCGCGCCCTGAAAGCCAAGGCCATCAGTATCCCGGCCTGCGTTGTTGCCGCCAGCGGCTGCCCCGTGCCGGAGCTCATGGCTCTCACTGGACAAGTTCAAACCCTGCGTGACCGGCTGACCGGCTCACACGGTTAAACCCCTTCACGATTACCCCCAACCGCTGCTGACGCAGCTTTTATGAAAGAAGCACCATGGTCAACAAGATCGAGAAAGTTCTCTACACAGCGCACGCCACCTCCACTGGCGGCCGTGACGGCACCACACGCACTTCCGACGGCCTGTTGGACCTGAAGCTGGCAGTGCCCAAAGAAATGGGTGGCGCTGGCGGCGGTGTGAACCCTGAGCAGCTGTTTGCCTCCGGCTACAGCGCTTGCTTTATCGGCGCCCTGAAGTTTGTGGCCGGCACTCAAAAGATCGCCTTGCCAGCAGACGTGAGCATCAACGCATCCGTCGGCATCGGCCAGATCCCCCAAGGCTTCGGCATTGAAGTCGCCCTGGAAGTCAGCATCCCCGGCATGGACCGCGCTGCTGCTGAAGCCCTGGTTGCCAAGACCCACGAAGTCTGCCCCTACTCCAACGCGACACGCGGCAACATCGAAGTGACCATCACGATCGTTTAATCGCGATCTGCCCCGCGGTGCCCTGGCGCCGCAGGCCTTACAAGCCGGCACGCCTCAGGGCGCGTCGGCTTTTTGTTTGCCGCTTGCGGATTGCTGTGCATGCACCTCCTCGCGCAAGTGCCGCACCTCCAGGCGCAGGGCATGGATTTCGCGCAGCAACTCACTATCCACCGCGCGCTCTTCCACCTCCACCAGCATGGCTGCCACCGACGCGGTCACCAGCGACAGCACCGCCAGCCCCATGAGCACCACCAGCACCGAAAAAAAGCGTGAAGCGTGTGTGCTGGGCACAATATCGCCATAGCCCACGGTCGCTGCCGTCGTGAAAGCCAGCCACAAGCCGTCGCTATAGGTTTCTGCGCGTGGCTCCAGCACCCAGAAGCCCAGGCCCCCGATGCCCAGAATCAACATGCACAGCCCCAGCGAATACGCCAGCCCCCGGCGGCCGATCACGAGTTTGTGGAGTTTGACTTTGCGCATGCAAGCACTGTAAGAGTGCCCGGAGCGGCAGACTTTGACCTGCATCAATCGGCGCAAGCCCCTGCGTCTGCAAACTTGCTGTCAGCCCGGCGGAGCATGATGCGCAGATCACCCGAATAACAACGATGGAGACGCGATGAGATTGGCTTTGTTGTCCGACATACACGGCAACCTGCAGGCATTGGAGGCCTGCCTGGCCCATGCACGCGCGCAAAAAGCACAGCGATTTGCATTTCTGGGGGACATGGTGGGTTACGGCGCACAGCCGGCAGAGGTGGTGCAGCGCATCATGCTGCTCACCGAAGAGGGCGCCATCGTGCTCAAAGGCAACCATGACGCCATGGCGGTCGCCCCCCCTGCAGTGCCCAAAACGATCGGCGACAGCACTGCCGACTGGACGCACCGGCAACTCAGCAGCAGCCAACGGGAATGGATCGCCGCCCTGCCTCTCACCCACCACATGGACACCGTATTGCTCGTCCACGCCAGTGTGGACGCCCCCGAACTCTGGCGCTATGTCTACGACGAGCGCAGTGCCACCGAGAGCCTAAACGCTGCCGGCGCGCTACCCGATGTGCGCTACGTGTTCGGCGGCCATGTACATCTGCAAAGCCTGTACTACCGGGGCACCAGCGGGTTGATGAAGTTCACCCCGCAGGCCGGTGTGGCCGTACCGGTGCCCAAACACCGGCACTGGCTGAGCACCGTAGGCTCGGTCGGCCAGCCCCGCGACGGCAAGCCCGAGGCCATGTACGCCCTCCTCGACACCGAGCGCCAACAGCTGACCTTTTACCGGGTGCCGTATGACCATTTCGCGGCGGCCACCGCCATCCGCGCAGCGGGCCTGCCGGAATTCTTCGCCCAGCGCTTGGAGCAAGGCCGATGAAACTGCTCGAACCGGGCGAGGTGCTGGACGGCTTCCGTATCGAAGCCTGCATCCACTCCGGCGGCATGGCCCATATTTACCGGGTCGTGTATGCCGACGGGCGGCCGGGGCCCGGCTTTGACATGGCCATGAAGGTTCCCCGCATGACCGCGGGCGACGGGGCGGAGAACATCGTCAGCTTCGAGGTGGAGTGCCAGATCATGCAAGCCCTGAGCGGCCCGCATACCCCCCGGTTTGTGGCCGCCGGCGACCTGGTACACGTGCCCTATCTGGTCATGGAATACGTGCAGGGGCGCACCCTGCAGCACTGGCTGGATGGCCCACAACCTCTAGATGTAGCTGAGATCACGCGCCTGGGCGCAGCCGTGGCCCGCGCCGCCCATGCACTGCACCAGCAAAACACGGTGCATCTCGACCTCAAACCCGCCAATGTGCTGATCCGCGGGGACGGCAGCGCAGTGCTGCTGGACTTCGGGCTCTCTTGCCACGCGCACTTTCCGGATCTGCTGGCCGAGCAATTGCGCAAGGCGGTGGGCTCGCCCGCGTGGATTGCCCCCGAGCAGGTAGTGGGCGTGCGGGGCGACCCGCGCAGCGATGTGTTTGCCATCGGTGTCATGCTCTACCAGCTGTGCACCGCAGAGTTGCCCTTTGGGGAGCCGCTCACCCAAGCCGGCCTGCGCCAGCGCTTGTGGATGGACCCGGTGCCGCCGCGCAAGCGCCGCCCGGAGGTGCCTGCCTGGTTGCAAGAGGTGGTCTTGCGCTGCCTGGAGCCGGAGGCCGCCAAGCGCTACCCGTCGGCCGCGCATCTGGCCTTTGACCTGGCACACCCGACCCAGGTGCATGTCACCCAGCGCGGCACCAACATCCAAGGCACCCCGTTTCGCACCCATTTCAAACGGTGGATCAAGGCAGCGGGCATGCACTACCAGCCCAGCCCCTTGCCGGCCCAACAGCTCGAAGAAGTCCCCATCGTCATGGTGGCCGTACCGCACAAAGATGCGAGTGATGCCACCCTCTACAGCCTGCGCCAAGCGGTCGCCAGATCACTGGGCACCCGGCCGGGCGCACGGCTGGCGTGTGTGACCGTCATCTCCGGCAGCCAGACCAGCGCCTCGGACGACAGCAAAAGCGAAACCCATGTGCACCGGCGCTACCTGAGTGCGCTGCGTCAATGGGCCCAGCCGCTGGACCACCCGGGCCACCAGATGTCGTGCCATGTCCTCGAGAGCAGCGACGTGGCACAGGCCCTGCTGGACTATGCGCGGGGCAACCAGGTGAGCGTGATCGTCATGGGGGCGGCCACCCACGGGCTCAAGACCCAACGCTTTGTCGCCACGGTACCGATCAAGGTGGCAATGGAGGCGCCCTGCACTCTGATTCTGGTCAAGCAGGCCTTGCCTTTCGAGCACTTGGGTGCAGACGCACGCACCACCGCGTCAGCGGGCTACTCGGACTCCGACGCCGAGCCGGGAGGCCTCTCCGGCTATGGCGACGACCTCGGCCCGCTAGGCTGAACGGACTGCCGGGCGTACCCCGCCCGGGCGGCAAAGCGGGGGACAATGCCCGCATGAACTCCCCCACCGCGCTCGGCGCCGCCCATCCCTTTGAAACCCTGACCCCGGACGTGGTGCTCGACGCGCTGGAGAGCGTGGGCTTGCGCGGCGACGGGCGGCTCACCGCCCTCTCGTCGTACGAAAACCGGGTTTACCAGGTCCAGCTCGAAGACGGCGCGCCGGTGGTAGCCAAGTTCTACCGCCCCGAGCGTTGGAGCGACGCGCAAATTCAGGAAGAGCACGACTTTGCCGCCGAGCTGATGGCCGCCGAGATTCCGGCCGTCGGCCCTTTGGTACTGAACGGCCAGACCCTGCACCGGTTTCAGGATTTCAGCTTCAGCGTGAGCCCGCGCCGTGGTGGCCGCCCACCTGAACTTGACGATGGTGAAGTGCTGGAGTGGATCGGCCGCTTTCTGGCGCGTATCCACACCGTGGGCGCGCGCCGCCCCTTTGTGCAGCGCCCTGCACTGGATGTCCAGACCTTTGCGGTGGAGCCGATGCAGTGGCTGCTCGCGCACGACTGCGTGCCACTGGATGTGCAAACCCTCTGGAGCAAGCGCTGCCAGGAAGCTATTGATTTGATAGCTACTCGCGCAGATATGGCGGGCGCTACAGGCCAAAACAAGACCAATTCGAGCGGTATACGCCAGCTGCGCCTGCATGGCGACTGCCACCCCGGCAACATTCTCTGGACGCCGACCGATGCCGCGGCCAGCGCCGGTCCCGGCCCGCATTTTGTGGACTTGGACGACGCGCGCACCGGCCCGGCAGTGCAAGACCTGTGGATGCTGCTCAGCGGCGACCGGCAGCAGCAAACCCGGCAGCTCGGCATGCTGGTGGATGGCTACGAGCAATTCCGCGAGTTCGATCGCATGGAGCTGGCCCTGATTGAGCCCCTGCGCACGCTGCGCCTGATTCACTACGGCGCCTGGCTGGCGCGGCGCTGGAGCGACCCGATTTTTCCGGTGAATTTCCCGTGGTTTGGCAGCAGCGATTACTGGAAAGGCCAGATCCAGATGCTGGAGGACCAGATCGAGGCCATGAGCGACAACCCCCTGATCGTATGAGCGAGGCCTTGAGCAACACCCCGATTGCGCCGGTCTGGTGGACCGTGACCCATTTCGGCTCGTCTAGCCTGCTGTTGCCGGCGTTTGTGTTGGTGGCATTCGGGCTGTGGCGCAGTGGCGCACAGGCCGCTGCCCGCCGCTATGTGATGGCCATGACGGCTGCGGTGGCACTCACCGTGACCAGCAAGTGCCTGTTTTACGGCTGGGGCATCGGCATCGCCGCGATCGACTTCACCGGCGTGAGCGGCCATGGCCTGCTGGCCGCGGCCATATTGCCCTTGTTGCTACGGGGTTTGCCCGGCCGGTGGGGGCGCGATCTCGGCGCTCCGCTGGGTGCCGCGCTGGCCTTGCTGGTGGGCGTTTCGCGGGTCGTGGTCGGCGCGCACAGTGTGAGTGAGGTCGTAGCCGCCTGGCTGCTCGGGCTGGCGGTCAGTGTGCCGGTGGTGCGGCGTTTGGGGCAGGTGCCTCTGCGGCACCCGGCTTCCCGGTGGGCGCCTTGCCTGCTGGTGCTGGCCTTGAACACCAGCACTGCGACGTACCTGCCGACCCATGCGATGGAGGTCCGGATTGCGCTCTGGCTCTCGGGCAAAGTCCAACCGTTTCGCCGGCACCAGTTGCATCAATCGGCACCAGCACCTGCTACCCCTGTCCCGACTGTGCAGGCCGGCGCTAACTAAGCAAGCACGTCGGTCACGCCATACCGTGGCGCATAGCCCAGCAGGCGGGCGGCCTTGGCATGAGAAATCAAGGGCTCGGCGCCGGTAAAGTCAGCCGCGAACTGCGTCACCTCGGGCCAGAACTCGGCCATCAAGGCGCGGCCGTCGCGGCCGGTCCAGTTGTGCGGGCCGGTGATGAAAAAGGCTTCGTGCTGCTGCTCCAGCTCGACTTCGAGCGCCAGGCGGTGCGCAGTCGCCACATCGCGGGCATCCACAAAGGTCCACAAGTTTTTGTACCAGTTGGGGTACTCCGCCACCAGCGAGCGGTAAAACGGGCGCTGGGCATCGTCAGGCAGCCAGACCCAGGGCATGCGCAGGCACACGGTGCGCAGCCCAAAGCGGTCGGAATAGGTTTTGCAGATCTGCTCGCTCACCACTTTGCTCAGGCCGTACGGGTCCTGCGGGCGGGCTGGATGGGCTTCGTCCACCGGGATACAGAGGGGCGCCAGCCGGTGCGCCGCAAAGGCAAAGCCCATGGTCGATTCGCTGGAGGTGAACACTACCTTGGCAATGCCATGCTGGGCAGCGGCTTCGAGCACATTGAAGGTGCCGTTCACATTCACATCAAACACCCGCTTGGCCGGGTCGTTGAGCGGGTGCGGAATGCCCGCCACGTGCATGACCGCGTCATAACTGGCCATGGCCTGCAACACCGCATCGAGCTGCAATACGTCAACGGCATGGTGCGCCACATCATTGCGAGCAGGGGCGGCCAGATCGAGCACCCCCACGGTGTACCCGTGCTGCACCAGATCGTCCACAATGTATTTGCCGACGGCCCCGGTGCCGCCTGTAACCAGAATTTTTTTCATGGCGCCATGGTAGCGGCGCCCACCGTTCCCGGAGTGAAGCACGCGTGACAACTTTGAACCTGATAGGTGCCGGCCGTGTGGGCCGCACATTGGCCACCTTGTGGGCACGGCATGGCGTGTTCGAGATTCAAGATGTGTTGACCAGCAGCTTGGCGAGTGCACAAGTCGCGTGCTCCGCCATGGGCTCGGGCACGGCGGTAGCCACCCTGCAGGCCATGCGCCCGGCCGATGTGTGGATGGTGGCGGTGCAGGATGCGCGAATCGCCGAAGTCGCCAGCGCGCTCGCCGCCACGCAACCATCCGGAACCGCTGCCCCCATCGTCTTTCATTGCAGCGGCGCCCAGAACGCCGGCAGCTTGCAGCCCTTGGCCGACCTGGGTTGGCGCACTGCCAGTGCCCATTGCATCTTGAGTTTTGCAGATGTCGGGGTGGCGGTGCAGCAGTTCGCGGGCACGGCGTGTGCGCTGGAAGGTGACACCTCCGCTTGCGACACTTTGCGCTCGGCATTCGATGCGATTGGCGCGCAGACGTTCGGTGTGGCCAGCGCGGACAAAGTGCTCTATCACGCCGCGGCAGTGTTTGCGACTAACTTCCTGCCGGTGATCCAGTCGGTAGCAGAAGCTGCCTGGACCCGCACCGGTGTACCCGCCCACTTGCTGCCGCACCTGCGCGCGACCTTGTTACGCAATGCGGTGGACAACATCACCCGGCTTGGTCCGGCCGGTGCGCTCACAGGCCCTGCTGCGCGTGGCGATGTGGCCGCCATTGAGCGGCAGGCCGCGGTGGTGAACGCATGGGATACGCCTAGTGGCGACGCCTACCAGGCCCTCAGCGCATTGGCGCTGCGGCTGGCAGGGCATTGAAATTCCGCAGCGTTTTACTGCGAGCGCTGAGGCCAAGCGGCCCAAAGTTCAGGCACCCAGTGGGCAGCCCCTCCGGCCAGAGCGGCCAGCACTACCAACAAAACCACGCCCAGTACGACACCTGAGAGCATGGCCAAGCCGTCTTCAAACACCAGCCCCAAGCCAATGAGCAACAGGGCCGCTGCCGGCACGACATTGCCGAAAGGAATCGGCAAGAAAATGATCATCGCCATGGCTGCCACAAAGGGCGCAAGCCAGACGCGGTGACCGGGCTGCAGCCACCAACGCTGCCGGGTCCGCATGACCCGGGAGGCTTTTTCATAGAGCCACGCCAAGGTATTGAGTGCACGGCGCGCCATGGACGGCGACAACTGAAAGCGGCCCACCTTGCGGGGCATGACCAGACGCGGGTAATAGCGCCAGATCATCCAAGCCACCATCACCATCCCCATGGAAAGCAACATGCCCGCGCCGGGCACGGGCAAGAGGCAGGGGACTGCGAGCACCACCAACAAGGCCCCCGGCCCTGCCCGGCCATGCAGCCGGAACAGTTGCTGCAGGCTCAGCGGCTGGTCCTGCAGCGCGGTGGCTGCAGCCCGCAGCCGTTCGGCCTGCGTGTGGTGAACGCTCATGCGTGGTCTTCGTTCTTGCTGGTGCGTACGCTCAACCACATGGTGGCAGCCAGGATACCGATCACCACGCCTAAGGACACGCCCACCGGAATCTTGTAGATATCGATCAAGCACATCTTGGTACCGATGAACACCAGGATCACCGCCAAGCCGTAGTTCAACAGGTGGAACTTGTTAGCGACAGCTGCCAGCAGGAAGTACATCGCACGCAGACCCAGAATCGCAAACACGTTGCTGGTCAAGACAATGAAGGGGTCGCTGGTGATCGCGAAGATCGCAGGAATCGAGTCCACCGCAAAAATCACGTCGGTCAGGGCCACCAAGCAGATCACCATGAACAAAGGCGTTGCGATCTTCTTGCCGTTTTCTACGGTCCAGAATTTTTCGCCGTCGTAGTTCTTGCTCACGGGCAGGATCTTGCGCAGCAGCTTCAGTGCGGGGTTGTCATCCAGGCTAGGTTCCTGGCCTGCAGCCCACCACATCTTCACGCCGGTGAGGATCAGGAAAGCGCCGAACACATACAAGATCCAGTGGAACTCAGCCAACAACCAGCCGCCCACCAGAATCATGATGGTGCGCAACACGATGGCACCGATGATGCCGATCATCAGCACCCGCTTCTGGTAGTGCGTAGGCACCGCGAAGTAGGTGAAGATCAGCAGGAACACAAAGATGTTGTCCACCGCCAGCGATTTCTCGATGAGGTAGCCGGTCAGGAACTCCAGCGACTTGGTGTTGGCGATCTCGGTCGAGCCGGTGGTGTCTTTGACCGCCCACCAGAACAAGCCGTTGAACAAGAAGCTCAAGGCAATCCAGATCAGGGACCAGTTAAGCGCCTCTTTGACGCCGATGTCATGGGCGCCCTGCTTTTTGAGGACGACGAAGTCGACGAAGAGTGACACCAGTACGATGCCGATGAAGGTGGCCCATAGCCACAGCGGTGCGATTGTTTGCATATGCAAGACCTCGAAATGGTTGAAACATTCCCTGTAGGTCTTGCGGGAGAGCGCCATGTGGCGCCTCTGCATGTTCCGGCCGGGGCAATGAAACCACCCGCGACGTACTGACGAAACATGCAACCCCGGCACCTGCGCGCCGGGAATGCTACTCCCCTAAAAGGTGTGTGGATGATGGCAGAGACAAACTAATCCCTGCAAGCTTTCGGGGTATTCCGGGCCTCAGAATGCTATCAAATTAATAGCTACCAGCGCAATCAATTAGAGGGCCAGAAGGCTATTTGGCTTGAAACATGGTCCGCCACACCAATCGCAAATACCCCAACAAGCTGAGCACGGCCACCACCGTCAGCACCTGTTGGTGCACATGGTTTTCAGCGAAATCCAACTCTTCCGTCACAAGGTGGTAGACCGAGAGCGCCACCAAGACGGCGGCCACCTGCATGCCCTTGGCGTTGGGCGCGAACTGCCGCTCGGACAGGCGTATCCACACCTGGTGCCCCAACAAACCGGACAACAGGCCCAAGCTGGTCCCCACGACCACATCCCCGGGCCAATGGGCACCCACCGCAATGCGCGACAAACCTGCGCCGGCCGCCAGCACCATCAGCACCCAGCCGAACTGCCGGCGCTGCACCGGGGTCAGTGCGTAGTAAATGCCAGAGGCCACCGCGAAAGCGGTGAGCGTGTGCCCGGAGGGCATGGACACGTTGTGCAGCAACTCGCCGACCACCCGCATCTGCGCGTTGTCGACCACTGCGGCCGGGCGCGGGCTCTCAATCAGGAACTTGCCGGTGCGGGCAAACAAGACCGCAAATGGCGCGGCGCACAGCCAGGCCAACATCAAGCGCGGGGCCAGCACCAACAAAGGTGCGGTGACCGCCAGCAAACCCCAGCCATTGCCCAACAAAGAGAGCCCGGTCCAGAACTCTGCGGCCAGAGGCGCACACCACTGGTTGATCGCCACAAACAGGGCGGGCTCCCAGGTCTGCAACCACAAGGGCGTGCCGAGTACAAAAATGACCAAAGGCCACCACCAGCTGCGGAGGGCAACCGGGCTGGCCAGAGCGTGAGGGCTTGTGGGGGTGGACAACATGGCGTTCAGTTCCGGGAAATGGGCGCGAGTGTAAGGCGCGGCTGCGGTGTGGCGCCTGCCCAGCCGCGGCAATCGTAAAAACGGAAGCGGGCCAATGGCATGCCGATGTGCTGCACCGGCAGGCTTTCTAGCAATTGACAAGTGGCAAATCCATGCGCTCCCACCGGCGGGTCGTAGGCCATATGCGACCAGTCCACCAGCAACGCACCTTCGCCTGCGGGCAGCGGGCCGGACCACAGCTGGAATTGCGAATCGCCCTCCTCCAAGACAAACACGGGCAGTGGCCGCGCATACCAGCCCAAGCGGCTCGCGAGCGTCCAGTTTTGCACCGCCACCCGCGAGAGCCCGTGCTGGGTCGCCAATGCGCTGGCGCGGGTGCCAGCCGCGTCCCAGCCATGCAGGTCTGCAAAAGGATTGGGTTGGGGCGCCACCGCGGCGTCATTCCGGGGCACCAGCGGCCACCCGGCACTGCCCATCAGGCCCAGCAAGGCCAGGCAGACCACCGCCTGCAGCACGACCAGACCTTTCAGCACCGCGCGCATGCGCCCTTGCCACGCCAGTGCCAGCCCCATGCCTGCGAACGGGGCCAACGCGACCCAGGCAGGCGCTGTCCAATGCGGCAGCGCAGTGCCACCGCCTGCCATGTAGGCAAAGATCACAAAAGGAACAGCGAACAGCCCTACCAAGCTCTGCATGGCCGCAGGCGCGCTGCGCCACCCGACCACGGCCCACCACCACAAAGGCCCAAACACTACCACTTGGGTGAGCAAAAAGCGCAGCACATGTATGGCCTGCCATACGCTGCCTTTGCCATGCGCCAGCTGGTAGGCAAACGATATCCAGCCGTTCTGGGCGTTCCACACCAAGACGGGGCTGATCAGCAGGGCCGCGAGGGCCATGCTGCCCCACAAAGCCGGCACACGAAACAGCCGCCAGCCATGGGCTCGCACAAGACACAGCGCAATAGCCACCGCCGTGAAAACCGCCGTGTATTTGGCCAAGCCTGCCAGCCCCAGCAAACCACCCATCACCCACCACGGTGCGCTGCGGTGCATGGCACTGGGCTGCATCAGAGTCCAGGTCTGGTGCATCAAGGCGACTGTCAGCAGCATCAGCAGGGTGTCGGGCAGCAAGCCAATACCCAGCACATGCAACAAGGGCGCCAGCGCTAAGGCCATAACCGCAGCCAAGGCTGCTTGGTCTGCCTTGGCATGCCCCGCCCACATCCGCAAGGTCAACCGGTGTACACCCCAGACAGTTAGCAGCCAGCACAGGCCAGGCACCAGGCGCAACACCGCCACGGGGGCATTCAACGCCACCAAAGGCATTTGCACCCAGCCCACCAAGGGCGGATGGTCGAAGTAACTGAGCGCCGGATGGGCGGCATACAACAGGTAATGCGCCTCATCGACCGACAGGCCCAGCACCGCGCCCCACACGGCGTGCAGCAAAAAAACCAGCCACAACACCCGATGGGCGATCCAATGCCTGGAAGGAGGGAACAAAAATTGCAAAGGACGAGTCGGAGGAAAATAAGAATCCCGCAGTCTAATCTGCGCGCCTTATCCCCTTTGAAAGGACACCATGCCCACCTACCACGTTGAAATGTTTGAAGGTCGCTCCCCCGAGCAAAAGAAAAAGCTGGTGGAAGAAGTGACGCGGGTCACCGCGGAAACGCTGGGTTGCTCGCCGGAGGCGGTGGACATCATCATCACCGAGGTGAAGCGCGAAAACTGGTCGACCGGCGGCAAACTGTGGTCTGAACCACGCACGTGAACCCCATCCTGCGGAGTAAACTGTTTCCATGTGTCAATTGCTAGGAATGAACAGCCGCTTGCCGGCCAGCCTGACCCTGAGCTTCACCGGGTTTTCGCAACGGGGCGGCTGCACGGACCACCATTCCGATGGCTGGGGCATCGCTTTCTTTGAAAGCGAAGGCAATCTGCCCGGCAAAGCAGCCCGGCACTTTGTGGACAAAGAGAGTGCAGCAACCTCGCCGATTGCGAAGATGCTCAAGTCCTACCCGATCAAAAGCCACAACGTGGTGGCGCATGTGCGCAAAGCCACCGTCGGTGCGGTGACCCTCGAGAACTGCCACCCCTTCACCCGGGAACTCTGGGGCCGCTACTGGGTGTTTGCCCACAATGGCGACCTGAAAGAATTCCAACCGCCCTTGCACGGCAGCTTCAAGCCGGTGGGCAGCACCGACAGCGAATTGGCATTCTGCTGGCTGCTTCAAGAGCTCAACAAATCGCATGTCACGGTGCCCTCGGTCGAAGAGTTGACCAACACCCTGTCGGAGTTGGTGCCCCAAATCGCGCGCCACGGGACATTCAACTTTTTGCTCAGCAACGGCCAGGCGCTGTGGGCCCATGCCAGCACCAAGCTTTGTTATGTGTCGCGGCAGCACCCCTTCCCCGAAGTGCAGCTCAAGGATGAGGATGTGACGGTCGATTTGTCTGACCTCAACGGCCCCGAAGACCGCCAGGTGATCGTGGTGACCGAACCCTTGACGACCAATGAGGCCTGGGTGGCCATGGAGTCGGGTGAGTTGCAGGCCTTTGTCGAAGGCCGCCCGGTGGTGCGCGCTGTGTGCAAAACCACCCTGACGGCCGCTGCTGCAGCGGCTGCGGCCCTGCGACAAGCAGAAGAGGCTGCCAAAGCCGCAGCCCTGGCAGCCCCTGCTGCGAATTAACGATCACACGCCCTGCTATGGGTGAACGGCCTCGAGGCCGCACCCGCGTCGCTCTTAAGGCTTGCAGCCGTACTGGCCTTTTTTGCTGTTCTCAAAATAGCTCAAGTCGCCGCTACACACTGGCTTCACAGCGGGGAATGCGGTCCCGGCCTTGGCCGCACAGGTGAAGGTACCGGTTTTGACGTTGAGTTTGCCGGACAGCTTCCAAGGCTTTTCACAGACCTCTGCAGCTTTCACAGCCGCGGACGCCACGGGCGCGGCGGCTTTGGCAACCCCGGTGACGGTGATGTCGACAGCCCGCTCTTGGCCGCCGCAGTTGGGGTGGTTCTGGACGTTCTTGCCGCCCAGCGTGACATGGTAGGAGCCCGGCTTGTCAAAGGTGCGGGTGATCACCAAGGGCACAGGGGTGTTGATGTTGCTGACGGCGTCCTTGAAGGTGCCATCACCAAAGCCCACCACGAATCCGCAGTAGTTGGCGTTGATCACATCAATATTGGCCGTGATGGTCACGGGCTCGCCCACTTTGACGTTGGTGGACGACGCCGTGATGGTGCCGAGCACCTGGGCTTGGGCAGCGCCGGCGAGCAAGAGGCTAGCGGCAGTCAGGATGGAAGCGAGAGTACGTGATGTCATGGGGCGGTCTCCAAAGAATTGCGAGCCGCTGCACCCGGTTGGCCAGCGCGCTACAACAGCCATTGTGTGACTAGCTCGCGCCTACCGCTAGGGGCTGATTGGCCGCTTTTGCAGCGAAACCAGCTATCTGTGAACTATGTCAGCCCCCGATGCGGACTTATTTGGCAAACAAACGGCCGATGTCCGAAAACGCTTTCACCTCAATCGCGTTGCCCGAGGGGTCCAAGAAGAACATCGTTGCCTGTTCACCCGGCTCGCCTTTGAACCGGATATAGGGCTCGATCACGAACTCGGTGCCTTGCGCTTGCAGGCGGGATGCCATGGCCTCCCAATCCGCCATGGGCAACACAATACCGAAATGGCGCACCGGCACGCCGTGGCCATCGACCGCGCTGCGGGCCGCACTGCCGCATTCGCTAGGTGCGAGGTGGGCGACGATCTGATGCCCGTAGAAATTGAAGTCGATCCAATCCGGGGAACTGCGGCCCTCGGGGCATCCCAGTGTCTCGCCATAAAACCGCCGGGCGGCCGCGAGATCGTGCACCGGAAAAGCCAGATGAAAAGGCGACAAAGGCGCCGGGTTGGTAGCAGGCACCGGCATCACCACCGCAGTAGATTCAGACATACAGACCTTTCAAAAAAAGGAAAAGGCTCAAACGCCGGGGTGAGCTGCCACCGCCGCTTCCAGCGCGTCGATAAACATCTCCGGCACATTGAAGCCCGTCTGGTCGGTGATCTCCTGGAAGCAGGTCGGGCTGGTGACGTTGATTTCGGTCAGGCTGTCGCCAATGATGTCCAAGCCCACCAAAAGCAAGCCACGTGCGGCCAAGGTGGGCCCCAAGGCTTCTGCCACCGCACGGTCGCTGTCAGAGAGAGGCTGGGCCACCCCTTTGCCCCCTGCAGCCAGATTGCCACGCACCTCACCCCCTTGGGGAATGCGCGCAAGGCAAAACGGTACCGGCTTGCCGCCAATGACCAGCACCCGCTTGTCACCTTCACTGATGGCAGGCAAAAACTTCTGCACCATCAGGGTCTGGGCACCGTCTTTGTTGAGGGTCTCGATGATGCCGCCGAGGTTCAAGCCATCGTCTTTGACGCGAAATATCCCCATGCCGCCCATGCCGTCGAGCGGTTTCAAAATGATGTCGCGGTGCTCGGCATGAAAGCGGCGCACATCCTCAGCATCCCGTGTCACCAACGTCGGTCCGATGAACTGGGGGAACTCCAGAATCGCCAGCTTCTCGGGGTGATCCCGCAAGGCGCGTGGCTTGTTGAACACCTTGGCACCCTCACGCTCGGCTTGCTCCAAGAGGTGGGTGGCATAAAAGAACTCGCTATCAAACGGCGGGTCCTTGCGCATCACCACACAGTCGAAATTTTTGATGGCCTGCGGGCGTTCGTCCGGCTTGCTCTGGGCTGCGGTGAACCAGACATCGGGCTCGCCAGTCAGGGTGATATCCCGCACATAGGCGGTGACCACGCCGCCGCGCTGCCACATGATGTCTTTGGGCTCGCAGGCGCTGATGCGGTGGCCGCGCTTCTGGGCCTCGCGCATCATGGAGAAGGTGGTGTCTTTGTAAATCTTGAAGGATTCCAGCGGATCCGCCACGAAAAGAATGTGCATGCTGTCTCTTTGCAAAAAATAAGGGGGCTGCCCCAAGGAGGCAACGGAGCCCGTCAAGCCTTGCTTGGGGGCACGCGACCGGTATGTTGCACCAAAAGCGCCAACACGCCGGCCACCACACCCCAAAAGGCGGAGCCGACGCCGGCTATTACCACCCCGCTCAGGGTGACCAGAAAAGTAATCAGTGCCGCCTCGCGGTTACGCTCGTCTTGCACCGCCGTGTGCAAGGCGCCACCGATAGTGCCCAGCAGCGCCAACCCGGCAATGGCCGCCACCAGCTCTTTAGGAAAGGCCGTGAGCACGCCGGTAATGGCGGCACCGAAGAGGCCGATCACCAGATAAATAGCCCCGCAAGACGCAGCAGCGGTGTAGCGCCGTTCGGGTCGGGCATGTGCCTCCGGCCCCATGCAAATGGCAGCCGTAATGGCGCTGAGATTCAGTGCGAATGCACCAAATGGAGCCAGAACGAGCGTCATCACACCCGTGAGGGTAATGACCTTGGACACAGGGATACCGGCATCGCCCCCTTGTGCTCGGCGGTCTGCAAAGCCCGCCGCCTGAATCGCCGCCACCCCCGGCAGATTTTGCGACGCCATGGTCACCACGAAAAGCGGCAGCGACATGCTGATGAAGGCCGCGAGCGAAAACGCCGGCGCCACAAACACCGGCACAGTGAAGCCAAAATGGATGTCCGCGCTTATGAATTCAGCGCGAGCAGCTACAAAAACAATAGCAATCAACAGGGTAAGCGGCACGGCATAGCGTGGAGCCCAGCGCTTGCCCGCCAGGTAAGTCACCAACATCAAGCCCACCAGAGGCAGGGCAGTTTGGGCAGCGGCAAAGCCTTGCAAACCAAACCGCGCCAACACCCCGGCCAGCAATGCAGAAGCCAGCGACAAAGGGATCTTGTTCATCACCCGCTCAAACCAACCGGTCGCGCCTGCCACCGTGATCAAGAGAGCACACAGGATGAAAGCGCCTACGCCGTCCGCCATGGTGAATCCGCCGGCGGTCGCAGCGGTCGCGAGTACCGCCGCACCCGGGGTGCTCCAGGCCACCATCACCGGCTTCTTGAGCCAGAGGGAGGGCAACAAGGTGCACAGTCCCATGCCGATGCCCAAGGCCCACATCCATGAGGCCACCATGTCCGGCGTGGCGCCCAACGCCAGCGCCGCTTGGAACACGATCGCCACCGAGCTGGTAAAGCCCACCAATACCGCCACAAAACCGGCTGTGAAGGCCGAGAGACTCAGGTCTTTGAAAAAATGCATGGGCAGATTGTCAACGACCTGAGCAACAGCGGAGCGGCGGGGCTCCATTGCTTAGATTTCGATTTTGGAACCCAGCTCTACAACCGAGTTGTTGGGCAAATTCAAGAAGTCGGCAGCGCCACTCGCGTTGTGGTGCATCTGCGCAAACAACTTTTCACGCCACGGCGCCATGCCCTGACCCAAGGTAGGCACCACCGTATCGCGCGACAGGAAGTAGCTGGTGGTCATGGCGTCTAAGGCGCAGCCGCGGCCCCGCATCTGCTCCAGAGCCTTAGGCACATCGGGGTCGTTTTTGAAGCCGTAGTTGATGATGACTTGCCAGCAATCATGGCCAAGCGACTCGATCTGCAAGCGCTTGTCCAAGCCGATCCACGGCACCTCGTGGCTCTTGACCGTCACAAACAAGTTATTGGCATGCAATACCTTGTTGTGTTTGAGGTTGTGCAGCAGGGCGTTAGGCACACTGCCTTTGTCTGCGGTCAAAAACACGGCTGTGCCCTCGACCCGTGCGGGTGGGCTGACAAAGACCGCTTCCAGAAAACTCGAGAGATCCAGCGAATCAGCGCGCAGTTTTTCGTTGAGCAGTCTGCGGCCGTCTTTCCAAGTCACCATTAGCGTAAAGATCGCGCCGCCGATCGCCAGCGGGAACCAGCCGCCTTCAAAGAACTTGAGCAGGTTGGACGTCCAGAAGGCGAAGTCCACCACAAAGAAAAAGCCGGTGGCGCCGATGCACAGCCACAGCGGGTACTTCCAGTTGTAGCGGATGACATAGAAAGTCAGGATGGTCGTGATCAGCATGTCGGTACAGACCGCAATGCCGTAGGCCGCCGCCAGATTGCTGGAGGACTTGAACATCACCACGGCCAGCACAATCGCGACGAACAAGCCCCAATTCACAAACGGCATGTAAATTTGGCCGGTGTCTTTGACGCTGGTGTGGTCAATCCGCAAACGGGGCAGGTAGCCCAATTGGATGACCTGCTTGGTCACCGAGAACGCGCCCGAGATCAAGGCTTGCGATGCGATCACAGTGGCCATGGTGGCTAGGCCGACCAAGGGCAGCAAGGCCCAATCAGGCGCCATCAGGTAAAACGGGTTTTTGACAGCTTCCGGGTAGTCCAGCAACAAGGCGCCTTGACCGAAGTAATTCAGGGTGAGCGCCGGCATCACGATAGAAAACCAGGCGAGGCGGATCGGTTTTTTCCCGAAATGGCCCATGTCGGCATACAAGGCCTCGCCGCCGGTCACGCACAAGACCACCGCCCCCAGAATGATGAAGGTGGTGCCGGGGTTGTTCCACATAAAGCCCAAAGCGTAATGCGGGCTAATCGCCCACAAGATCCGCGGCTGGTCAATGATGTGGCTCACGCCCAGAACAGCGATGGTGACAAACCAGACCACGGTGATCGGGCCGAAGAACTTGCCAATACCGGCTGTGCCACGCTTTTGCACGGCAAACAGGCAAAACAGAATCACCAGCGTGAGCGGAATCACAAAGCGCTTGAAGCCCGGAGATATCACCTCCAGACCCTCCACGGCAGACAGCACCGAAATGGCCGGGGTAATCACCCCGTCGCCATAGAACAAGCAGGTTCCAAAGATCCCCAGCAGCAGCAATACCCTGCGCAGCTGTGGCTTGTCTTTGACCGACTGAGACGCCAGGGCCAACATGGCCACCAACCCGCCTTCGCCATGGTTGTCGGCCCGCAGGACGAGCACCACGTACTTGATGGAGACGATGACCGTCAGGGTCCAGAAGAAGATGGAGAGAATTCCGTAGATATTCTCTTCCGTGAAGGGCACATGGCCGGAGCCGAAGACCTCTTTGAGCGCGTACAGCACACTGGTGCCGATGTCGCCGTATACAACGCCGATGGCACCGAGTGTGAGTGCCGCGAGAGACGATTTGGATGCTGACACAAAAACCCCCAGCCTGCATGAAGCGCCGGGTTCCGTTCCTTGAGGGACCGCTATTTTGCGCTTTGTAAACCGGCCGGCAAGTACCAAACACGCGTTTCTCGGGCTTTTTCGCTCCGTGTTGCACTGCAGCAACTTGGAGCATCTTGGGCCCGAGAGGGCTTGACGGCGGTCAGTCGTAGCGCTCTGCGTCGGGGTCTGTCGCTTCCAGCTCGTAGCTGGCTGCCAGCATGGCCAGGCGGCCGATCACCCCGTACATGTAGAAGCGATTGGGTGCACTGGCACCGGGGCGCACACCGGGCTGAGGTAAGTGCGTACTTTCAGCAAAAGCCAATGGCACGTAGCTGGAGCCAGGGGCGCTGAGGTTCTCGTCGACCCCGCGCTCAGCATGCATCCGGTAAAAGCCACCGACCACATAACGGTCCATCAGGTAGACCACCGGCTCTGCCACCGCATCGTTGACGCGCTCATTGGTGAGCACCCCTTCTTGCAGAATCAGCTCCAGAGGATCGGGCCCAGCCTCCAAACCAGCGCCCATTTTGCGGAGTTTGGCCTCTAAATCTTTGGTGTCGCGCACCGAAAGAATCGTGTTGCCGCTGGTCCGGTTGTCCGCCTTGATCACGAGGAAGGGCTTTTCCTTGATGCCGTATTCCTTGTATTTCTTCTTAACCTTGGTCAGCATGCCCTCGATGCGGCTCACCAAAGCGGCAATCCCCTCGGCGCTCTGCAGATCCACCACGCCGTAGGGTTCGAACATTGGCGTCATCAGCCAATGGTCCACACCGATCAACTTGCCGAAGCGCTTGGCCACCTCTTCGTAGCAACGGAAATGGGTGCTCTTGCGGCGGGTCGACCAACTGGCGTGCAGGGGCGGCAACAGGTACTGCTCATGCAGGTCCTCGAGAATGCCCGGCACCCCGGCGCGCAAATCGTTGTTCAGCAGAATAGTGCACGGGTCAAAATCTTTCACCCCCAAACGGCCTTTGGTGCGCACTACCGGGTCCAGGGTGATCGAATCGCCGTCGGGCAAATCAATTTTGGTGCTTTTCTTGATGTCTGCGCTGATCGAACCGATCCGGACATTCAAGCCAGCCATGTTGAAAATGCGCCCCAACTGGGCCAGATTCATCAGGTAGTAGGTGCTGCGCAGGTTGTTGTCAGGAATGATCAACAGGTTGCGCGCTTCGGGGCAGATTTTTTCAATCGCCGCTTGGGCCGCCTGCACGGCCAAGGGCAGCATGGCAGGAGTCAGGTTGTTCCAGCCGCCGGGGAAGAAGTCGGTGTCCACCGGCGCGAGCTTGAAACCTGCATTGCGCACATCAACGGCGGTGTAGAACGGGGGCGTGTGCTCCATCCACTCCAAGCGGAACCAACGCTCGATCGCAGGCATGGAGTCCAAGATCCGCTGCTCGAGTTCATTGATAGGACCGGTCAATGCGGTAATGAGATGGGGAACCATGGAGTGGCTTTCTTTGAATAATTGTGACCAGTCAGTTTACAACATGACTGGTTAGGCTAGTAAGTTTCAGTTTAGTCATCATTCGCACACTGCGCGACGGAAAATCCGCGACGCATGGGGTTCAGGCTCGCACTTCGCCCTCGCCCAGCACCACGTATTTCAGCGAGGTCAGGCCCTCGATGCCCACCGGGCCCCGGGCGTGGAACTTGTCGGTACTGATACCAATCTCTGCCCCCAGGCCGTACTCAAAGCCATCGGCAAACCGGGTACTGGCGTTCACCATCACGCTCGCTGAGTCGACTTCGCGCAAGAACCGCTGGGCGTGCACGTGGTTGATGGTCAGGATGGCGTCGGTGTGGTGGCTGCTGTACCGGTTGATGTGGGCAATCGCTTCGTCCACGCCGTCCACCAACTTCACGCTGACGATGGGGGCCAAGTACTCTTCATACCAGTCTTGCTCGGTGGCGTCTGTAACTTTGGCACCGGCTACACCTTCGAGGATGGCTCGCCCTTCGGCATCGCAGCGCATCTCGACACCTTTGTCCGCATAGATTTTGCCGATCAGCGGCAAAAACTGGGCGGCTACACCGCGCGCCACCAGCAGGCCTTCGGTCGCATTGCAGGGGCTGTATTTGTTGGTTTTGGCGTTGTCGGCCACCTTGACCGCCATGGCGATATCGCAAGGGTCGTCCACATAGGTGTGGCAATTACCGTCCAGGTGCTTGATGACAGGCACCTTGGCATCGCGGCTGATGCGCTCAATCAGCCCCTTGCCACCGCGGGGGATGATCACATCTACAAACTGCGGCATCGCGATCAACTGGCCCACTGCCTCACGGTCGGTGGTTTGCACCAGTTGCACGGCATTGGCAGGCAAGCCGGCTTCAGTCAGGGCCTGTTGCACCAGCTTGGCCAGCGCTTTGTTGGAGTCAATCGCCTCCGAGCCCCCCCGCAAGATGCACGCGTTGCCGCTCTTGATTGAGAGGCTGGCAGCCTCGATGGTCACATTCGGGCGGCTCTCGAAAATCATGCCGAACACGCCGATCGGCACCCGCATCTGGCCCACGCGGATACCGCTGGGCTGCTGCTTCATGCCGATGATTTCGCCGATCACATCGGCCATGGCAGCCAGCTGCTCACAGCCTTCGGCACAGGTTTCGAGCACTTTGGGGGTGAGCTTGAGGCGATCCACCATCGGAGCAGACAGGCCGTTGGCCACAGCCCGCTCAATATCCTTGGCATTGTCCACCTGCAAGGCTGCAGTGTTCTCGCGCAACAGGCGGGCCAAGGCACGCAACGCTACGTTTTTCATAGCTGATGGCGCACGCGCCATGAGGGCGGATGCCACTTTTGCTTGTGAACCAAGGGCCAGGGTGTATTCGGTGGTGTTGGTGGCGTTCATGGGCTGATTTTCGCAGAACACAGAAAGACCCGATCCAGCCCCGCCTACCCTTTGCCCAGACTGCCCGACCAGCGCTCCAGATCCTGCACCACACCGCCCAAAGCCAGCGCATCAACCACCACCGCAGACCACACCGGTGAGGCCACACGCACGCCGGATTGAAACAGTGCTTCTTGCATGCGCTGCTGGATCTGGTGCTGCCATTTGGCAGCATCGGGCATCCCGCCCAAAGAAGCGAGTACCCGCTGCTTGGCTTCCACCATGCCTTGCACACGCATCAGCCGCAGCAGGCGCTGCTGCATCTCAGCTTGGGCAGACACACGGTCTGCCTGTCGGTGGATCGCTTCATTGAGCAACATCTCGGTCACCAGTGCCTCGTCCTGGCAAGTGAGTGTCCAGACGATCTCACCCTCGAAGTGCTGCAAACTGCGTTTGAAGGCAACTGAATTGGCATTCAGCGCATGGGTATGGAAAAAGCAGAATCCAAGCTCATTCCACTGCTGGGCCTCCACGCGGTGCCAATCGGCCTCAAGCCGGTAGTGCAGGCGTATGGAGATCTGGTTGTGGCGCTGCACATGCCGCTGGGCAGGGGTGGCATCGGTCACAGGTGTTTCCTGCCGGTCCCTCAGCGACGCAACCCGCCGGCAGATGCCGGATGGGCTTGACCGCCGCATAAGGCGCAAACCTGCAGCGCCAGCCGGTGCAAGGATTGCCAGCCACTGGCTGGCCAGTCGGGCTGCTTCAGGCCTTTGACGATGCCGTCCACCACATGGGCGGACTGCAAGAGCTCTGCCAATGTGCGCTCAGACAGCTTGGGCAGCACCCGCTCGAACAGGCGCTCTTTGACGCCCCATATGCGGTTTTCGCGCAGGGCCATCGGCAAGGGGCGCCCCTGGCCCATGGCGTCTTTGACCCGCTTCAAGGAGCGAATATCTTCGGCCAAAGTGTAGTGCACCAGCACTTCCGCCTCGCCTTCGGCCTGCAGACCATCGAGCATGCGCTGCACCCGCGCTGCCTGGCCGGCGAGCACCGCTTCGGAGAGCTTGAACACGTCGTAGCGCGCCACATTCAGCACGGCGCTTTCGACCTGTGCAAGCGTCAACACGCCGTCACCGGTATCCGCCGGATACAGCAGGCCGAGTTTTTGAATTTCCTGATGAGCAGCCAGCAGGTTGCCCTCCACACGGTCGGCAAAAAACTGCAGGGTGCGCTGCCCTTCTTCACCGGCGGCCACTCGCTGCCCTTGGGCGCCCAGGCGCTGGGCAATCCACTGCGGCAAGGCGTTGCGCTCAATCGGATCGACCTGAAGCGAGATGCCATAACTCTCCAGCGCGGAGAACCAGGCGCCGGACTTGGTCATCTTGTCCAAGCGCGGCAGCATGACGATGGTGAGGGTGGAGTCGTTGCCTTGCGCGGCTTCGGCCAACTGCTGCAGCGCAACGCTGCCGTCTTTGCCCGGCTTGCCGCTAGGGATGCGGATTTCCACAATCTGCTTGTCTGCAAACAGGCTGAGCGAGCCGCCTGCGGCAAGCACCTCGCTCCAATCGAAGTGGGCACCGGCCACGGTGTGCGAGGTTCGCTCGGTGTAGCCCTGGGTGCGGGCCACTGCGCGGATCGCATCCAGCGCCTCTTGCTGCAGCAGCGGCTCGTCACCGTGCAAGGTGTACAGGCTTTTGAGCCCGCGTTGCAGGTGGTTCTGGAGTTGGTTGGCCGCGACTTGCATAGGGTGGTGAGTTTACTTGGCACACCGGCCCTTGCACAGCCGCGGCGCTGGGCTTAGGCGGCCAGCTCCAGCGTGGCAGCCGACGGCGCCAGTACGGTGCACAACAGCGCTGTCGCCGCGCGGGCGGTCTGCCCCCCAAAGTCGCGCAAGGGGTTGTACTCGGTGAGCTCCATGGCCACAAACTGCGGATCGTGGCTGCAGCCGTCGAGGGCCTGAAGCGCATCTGCGAGGCGAATGCCCTGCTCCACCGGGGTACCAGTGCCGGGGGCGTCCCGCGGGTCCAAGCCGTCCAGATCGAAGCTGATGCCCCATCCCGCGGTACCGGTAGACGCAATAGCCCGAGCCTCGGCAAAGCAGGCTGCAAACCCGCGCTCCAAAACCTCGGGCATGTACATCACGCGCACGCCCAATTGGCTGAGCAAGGCCTGCTCGGCCGGCTCATAACTGCGGGCACCGATGATGGCGACCTGCGAAGGCAACAACTTGCCGCGCCAGCCAAATACATCCGTCATCCCCACCGAACCGTAACCCAACAGCGCCGCCAATGGCATGCCATGGGGGGCCTGGGTATCGGAGGTGTCGGGGGTGTGGGCATCCAGGTGTGCGTCGATCCAGACCAGCCCCACTCTGCCTTGGGGGCGCAGATGTTCTGCCACGGCACTCCAGGTGCCCACTGCACACGAATGGTCACCGCCCACCACCAGGGGTTGCTGCCCATGGTGCAGCACCTGCGCCACCGTGTGGGCCAGGTGCTCCGAGAACCCTTCGATTGCACCCAAGCGGCTGCTAGCCAGCATAGGCTGGGCACTCACAGTCTCGCCCCAGGTGACGGTGCGTCCGGTCGCTGCCAAAGCGCGCTGCAGACCATGCTCTTTCAGGGCGTTGGAGCCCCATTTGCATCCGCCATCGCTGGCGCCCTCGCCGACCGCTGCGCCGACGATGTGTAACACCGGCTGGCTCATGCGGCTTTGCGCAATGGCGCAGGAACGGCGGTGGCACAGGCGAACAGGTCTTTGGGGTCCGCGAGATCGGGCACCAGTTGCACGGTACTGCCTACGCCCAGTTTCTGCGAGAGTGCATGAACATAGCGCAGGGCCGACAAATCCTCCAGGGCAAAACCCACCGAGTCAAACAAGGTCACTTGTTCGGCGTGGTCCCGGCCCGCAGCGTGGCCCGCCAGTACCTGCCAGAGTGGGTGGGTCACAAAGTCCGCAGGCATCTGCTGCAGCTCGCCCTCGATGCGCGTCTGGGGTTCAAACTCCACGAAAACTTTGGCCTGATTCAGGATGGCGGCCTCTAGCTCGGTCTTGCCCGGGCAGTCGCCGCCCACGGCATTGAGGTGCATGCCGGGTTCGATCATGTCCGCCGTCAGGATGGTGGCATTGGTTTTGTCGGCGGTTACCGTGGTCACTATGTCGGCGCCGCGCACCGCTTCACGGGTCGAGGCACAGCGCACGATGGTCAGCGCGCCAGACTCGGTGTACGGGCGCAAGTTCGCCACCAGCTTGTCGGTAGCGCGGGCGTCCACATCGAACACGCGAAGCGTGGTGATCCCCAGCTGCGTCATGAACGCAATGGCCTGGAATTCGCTTTGCGAGCCATTGCCGATCAGCGCCATGGTTTTGCTCTCCGGGCGGGCCAGCACTTTGGCCGCCATAGCCGAGGTCGCAGCCGTGCGCAAGGCGGTGGTAATGGTGAGTTCGCTGAGCAACTCGGGGTAACCAGTGGCCACATCGGCCAGCACGCCAAAGGCCATCACGGTGGACAGGCCTTGCAGCGGGTTCTTGGGGTGGCCGTTCACGTATTTGAACGCGTACAGCGCGTTGTCGGACACCGGCATCAGCTCGATGACACCGTTGATGCTGTGGTTGGCAGTGCGGGGGGATTTGTCGAAGTCCTCCCAACGCAAAAAGTCTTCACGGATGGTCTGGGCCATCTCGGACATCATGGGGGCCAGACCGTGCTGGCGCACCAGGGCTTGCATGTCATGGACGTCGATATAGCGGGTCATGGGCTTCTCCTCAGGGCAAAGTGCCGCGAGGGGATGCGGATTCCGCATCTACCGCAACGCCGGCAGCTGCACCTAGTCTAGGCCTGCCACCAAGGAGTTAAGCGATGAAGTCGGGCTGGCAAAGCGCGCAAACCGCTGCCGACCCTGAATGCCACTTCCGAAACGGAATTGACCGCTATCAGCGGGTCGTGCGGACCATTAGAGGGAAGCCAGCAAACTCTTTCACAGTTTGCAGCTCGGTGCTGGTCACAACCTTGTCGACACCCAAGCCGACGTCGTCAATCCAGGTGTTGGTCAATTCACGGTAGTGGTTCAGGTCGCGACAAGCCAGGCGGACCAAGTAGTCGTAGCGGCCACTCACCAAGTAGCAGGCAATCACCTCCGGGCAAGCGACCATGGCCTGCTCGAAGCGCTGTACCGTCGCCTGGCGCTGGTCCTTGAGGGCAATTTCCGCAAACACCGACACATGCTCACCGATGGACTGGCGTGCCAGCAAGGCGCGGTAGCCCTCGATGTGCCCTTCGTCCTCCAGCTTGTGGATCCGGTTCAAGGTTGCTCGTGCCGACAGGTTGACCACCTCTGACAAGGCTTGCGCGCTCATGCGCCCGTCGCGCTGCAGCAACTCCAGCAGGGTGTGATCGACCCGGTCCATGGCCACCTTAGGGATTCAGGCTTTTCACAGCCGCGATACGGCGCAGCAACTGCTGCACGATGTCGGACTGCATGTCGCGGTAGAGCAGCACCTCTTCCGCCTCTTTGGCCAGCACAGCAGACTCGTTGAAGCTGATATCCCGCTCCTGCAAGATGTCCGTGGGCTCAATCAGGTCACGGCCTTGCGAGGTGCGCATGCGAAAACGTACCTTGATCCGCAATTGGTATTCGCGCACCTGGCCGGAGGCGTTAAGGGCCACGATCACCTTTTCGCGTGTTTCGCCCAATATATCGACGATCACTTCCGGAGGCACACCGCCCGCAGGCGGCGCCACCGGCCGCACCATGTCGCCCAGGTAGCGGCTGAGCTCCGAGGCCACCGCAGCGCCCTTTTCGGGCGTGACCGCAATCGTCTCAAAGGCGTAGTTTTGTTTGCCGCGCAGCTTGAAGCCGCAGCCTCCCAGCAGGGCAGCCACAGGCAGCGCAAAAAGCGATCGGCGTTGCAGCATGGTGATCAGACGACGATGTTGACCAGGCGACCGGGCACCACGATAACCTTCTTGGCCGCAGCACCTGCTGCATGGGCGATAAACACCTCGCTGGCCAGCGCTGCCGCTTCGATGGCGGCCTTGTCAGCGCCTGCCGGTACACGCACCGCGCCGCGCAACTTGCCGTTGATTTGTAGGACTAGCTCGATCTCGTCCTGCACTAGAGCCGCTGCATCCACCTGGGGCCAAGGCGCGTCCAGCAGATCACCAAGTGCGGAGGCATAGCCCAGCTCGGACCACAGGGCGTGGGACAAGTGTGGCGTAGCGGGGTACAGGCAACGCAACAGAATGCCGAAGCCTTCGATGAGGGCCACTTGCGCACCCGCGCTGTCCAGGGCCTTGAAACCTTCCAGCGCGTTGATCATCTTCATCGCGCCTGACACCACCGTGTTGTATTGCATGCGCTGGTAGTCAAAGTCCACCTGCTTGAGTACGGTGTGCATCTCCAGTCGCAGGGCCTTGGCTTCCTTGCCGAATTCCACATCATTCAGGCTCTTGGCGCCCGCTACGCTTGCGCGAGCAGCTACTGAATCCATAGCAGACAGTTTGTAGCCAAAGTTCCAGACACGGCGCAGGAAGCGGTAGCTACCCTCCACCGCCGAGTCGTTCCACTCCAGCGTGGCCTCGGGGGGTGAGGTGAACATGGTGTAGATGCGGGCGGTGTCTGCGCCGTACTTGGCGATCAGCTCTTGCGGGTCCACACCGTTGTTCTTGGACTTGGACATGGTGCCCACGCCCTCGTAGTCAATCGCGGTGCCCACCGGCAGCAGGCCGTCGGCGCTGTCCACCGGGTTGATGAGCTTGGCACCCACCACCTTACCAGCGGCGTCCTGCACATGCTCCACATCGTGGGGCCAGAAGTACTCTTTGCCACCCTTGGCTGTTTTACGGGAGTAAATGTGGTTGAGCACCATGCCCTGGGTCAGCAGCTTGGTAAAGGGCTCGTCCACCTTCACCAGACCCAGGTCGCGCATGACCTTGGTCCAGAAGCGGGCGTACAGCAAGTGCAGGATGGCGTGTTCGATACCTCCGATGTATTGGTCCATCGGCATCCAATAGTCCGCCCCGCCGGCCACCATCGCGTCCGGATTCTTTGGATCGCAATAGCGCATGAAGTACCAGGACGAGTCCACGAAGGTGTCCATGGTGTCGGTCTCACGGCGCGCAGGCTTGCCGCACACCGGGCAGACCACGCCGGCGTGGAAGCCTTCATGCTTGTGCAGCGGGTTGCCGGAACCATCGGGCACGCAGTCCTGCGGCAGCACCACGGGCAGGTCTTTTTCAGGCACCGGCACGGCGCCGTGCTCCTCGCAATGGATGATCGGAATCGGCGTGCCCCAGTAGCGCTGGCGACTCACGCCCCAGTCGCGCAGGCGCCAGGTGGTTTTCTTCTCGCCGAGGCCTAGGGCAGCTAGGTCTGCAGCCACGGCATCGACCGCTGCTTTGTAAGCCAAGCCGTCGTACTTGCCGGAGTTCACCGTCACGGCGCGCTGCTTGTCGCCATACCAATCAGCCCAAGACTCCAGCGAGAAGGTTTCGCCTTCTGCGGAGACAACCTGCTTGATCTCGATGCCGTATTTCTTGGCAAAGGCAAAGTCGCGTTCGTCGTGCGCGGGCACGCCCATCACGGCGCCATCGCCATAGCCCATCAACACATAGTTGCCGACCCACACAGGCACGGCCGCGCCGGTCAGCGGGTGGGTCACAAACAGGCCGGTGTTCAGGCCTTTTTTCTCTTGGGTAGCCAGCTCGGCCTCTGTAGTGCCACCGGTCTTGCACTCTTCAATGAAGGCGGCCAGCGCGGGGTTGGTTGCTGCAGCATGCGCAGCGAGGGGGTGCTCGGGCGCCACCGCGCAGAAGGTCACGCCCATCATCGTGTCAGCACGGGTGGTGAACACATACATGCGCCCATCGCCGATCAAAGCGCCCGTCGAATCCTGGATGTCGTGGGTGAAGGCAAAACGCACGCCCTCCGACTTACCAATCCAGTTTTCCTGCATCAGACGCACACGGTCGGGCCAGCCGGTGAGCGTGGCCTTGTCGTTGCCCATTTGCACGTGGTCCAGCAGCTCTTGCGCGTAGTCTGTGATCTTCAGGTAATAGCCAGGGATCTCGCGCTTCTCCACCACCGCACCGGTGCGCCAGCCTTTGCCGTCAATCACCTGCTCGTTGGCCAACACGGTCTGGTCCACCGGGTCCCAGTTCACGACCTGGGTCTTGCGGTAGGCAATACCCTTCTCCAGCATCTTCAGGAACAGCCATTGGTTCCATTTGTAATAGCTCGGGTCACAGGTGGCGACTTCACGGCTCCAGTCGATGGCCAGGCCCATGGCCTGCATCTGGCCTTTCATGTAGGCGATGTTCTCGTAGGTCCACTTGGCAGGGGGCACTTTGTTCTTGAGCGCCGCGTTTTCGGCAGGCAGGCCGAAGGCGTCCCAGCCCATGGGCATGAGCACGTTGTGGCCGTTCATGCGCAGGTAGCGGGCCAGCATGTCGTTGATGGTGTAGTTGCGCACGTGACCCATGTGCAGCTTGCCGCTGGGGTACGGCAGCATGGAGCAGGCATAGAACTTCTTCTTGGGCTTGCCGTCCACGCCCACGGCGTTTTCGGTCACACGGTAGGCGGTATCGCCATTCCACAAAGGCTGTGCCCAATGGGCTTGCGCGGCTTGTTCTACGTCGAGGTGCTGGTACTTGTCTTGCATGGGGAATGAGCAGCAAAGGCGCTGCCAAATAGAGAGGCTTGATGCGATTTTAGGCGCTGCACTGCGCCATAGTTCAGGGAGCTGCTGTCGGCCGCGGTTCGGCCACGAATCCGATCTTGCTCAGACCCGCTTTTTGGGCCAAACCCATCAACTCCACCACCTGCCCATAGGGCACCGTGGAGTCGGCGCGCAACTGGACTTCTGTTTGGGGGTTGCGTTTGGCGGCCTCTTCAAATGCTTTGCCGACAGCAGGCTGGTCGAGTGGCTGCTCGTTCACATATACCTGCCCCGCAGGATCCACGGAAACCGCTATGAATTGAGGAGCATTGAGCGCTTGCCCTCCTTGGGCTTGCGGCAGATTTACCTTGACAGCACTCACCATCAAAGGTGCGGTGATGATAAAAATCACCAGCAGCACCAACATGACGTCGATCAGCGGCGTCATATTGATGTCGCTGATGGGTTGGGGTGCATTGGAGCGCTCCAGACGGCCAAAAGCCATGGTCAGGCCCCGTTGCCACGCGTGAGCAATAACTCACGCAGATCCAGCGCAAAACCTTCCAGATCGGCCTCGATACGCCCGATCAGGCGGCCGAAAATGTTGTAGGCCAACACAGCAGGAATCGCCACCGCCAAGCCCGCGGCCGTCATGATCAGCGCTTCGCCGACCGGCCCGGCAATTTTGTCGATGCTGACCTGGCCACCTCCCGTGATACCGACCAACGCGTGATAGATCCCCCACACCGTGCCCAGTAGCCCGACGAAGGGCGCTGTGGAGCCCACCGTGGCCAACAGCACCTGCCCGGCCTGGAGGCGCTGCAACACGCCATGCAAGGCATCGCGCAGCACCCGGGTGAGTTGCTGCCCACGGTCACCGGCACTCGCCAAGGTACCGGGCTGTTGAACTTGAGATGCCTGCACGAGGGGAAGGACCAAGCCCTCGCGGTCAAAAGCAGGCAGGGCAAGCAAAGCGCCTTGCATATCCGGTGACTGCCAAAAGGCGGCGGTGCTGCGGGACACATCGCGCGAGGCTCGCTGCAAAAGCCAGCCTTTCCAAAAAATCACAAACCATGCGACCACCGACATGCTGAACAAAACCAGTGCAACACTGGTGTGGACCGCATCCCCCTGGAAGATGATGTGCAACGCACTCATTTCAAATTGAGTACATCAAACATGTCATACAAACCGGGCGCGCGGCCCGCCAGAAAGCGCACGGCGCGCAAGCTGCCTTGCGCGTAGGTAGCGCGGCTGGAGGACTTGTGGGTGATCTCAATCCGCTCACCGGTGCCGGCAAATAGCACCGTATGGTCACCCACGATATCGCCCCCCCGAATGGTGGCGAAGCCGATGCTCGAGGGATCGCGCTCACCGGTTACACCATAGCGCTCGTACACAGCGCATTCCTTCAAATCACGACCGAGGGCGTCGGCGATGACTTCGCCCATCTTGAGCGCGGTGCCGGAAGGAGCATCCACTTTGTGACGGTGGTGGGCTTCCACAATCTCGATGTCATAACCGGTAGAAAGCGCTTTGGCAGCCATCTCCAACAGTTTCAAGGTCACATTGACCCCGACGCTCATGTTGGGAGCCATCATGATGGGAATGGACTTGGCGATCTCGGCGATTTCGGCCTTTTGCTCGTCGGTAAACCCGGTGGTACCGATCACGGCGGCAACCCCCAGCTCGCGGCACACCTGCAAATGCGCCAGAGTGCCTTCTGGCCGGGTGAAGTCAATCAGCGCCTTGCTGTTTTTCAGGCCTTCACGCAAATCGGATGTGATCAACACGCCAGCCGCTTTGCCGGAAAACGCGCCAGCGTCCAAGCCCAATGCGGCACTGCCCGCGATATCCAATGCGCCAGTCAATGTGCAGTCGTCTGCAGCGCGCACAGCTTCAATCAACATCTGGCCCATGCGGCCGGAGGCACCTGCGATGGCAATGGTATGGGTCATGGTCTAACTATTCTTCAAAGGGAGATCAAAGTCCGCTGGGTTCCAGCGGCGGGTAAGCAGTACCGGAGTTGCTGGAAGACGGAGAGGGAGTGGCGGCACCATCACCCCGCTTGGGCGCGGGAAACTTTTTCAACGCATCCTCGGACGCAGTCAAAGGCGGTAGCGGGCCCGCGACCGCTTTCGAGCGCAGGGTGGACACAAATTCTGTTTCACTGGGCAACTCGTCCGCTTCAATACGGCTGATCGCATCGTTGGCAAAAAACACGGTGACCTTGCGGGCCTGTGGCTCGCTGCCCTGGCGCTTGAGCGTGAACACGTAATCCCAACGATCGGCATGGAACACACTGGTCAGCAAGGGAGTACCCAGCACGTCCTGCGCGATGGCGCGGGGCATGCCCACGCGCAACACTGCCAACTGCTCGCGGGTCACCACATTGCCCTGCACGATATCGATTTTGTAGGGTGTCATCACACCCAAGGCTTTGTCGCTGGTAGAGCGGACCGATCCGCATGCGCCCAGCGTTGCCAAAGACAAGACAACGGCGGTAGTCCGGAGACTACGGATGGATATAAGGGGCATGAAAATTGAAGAACGATATGATCGCGGCATTGTAGCGGTTGGCCCCAATTGGCCTGTCCGATGACCACGCCAGGAATGTGCTGATGAACAATATTGACGAACTGAAAAACACCGGCCTGAAAGCCACTGTCCCCCGCCTGAAAATTCTGGAAGTCTTCCAGCGCGGCACTCAACGCCACATGACCGCAGAAGACGTGTTCCGGGTCTTGCTGCAAGAGCGCTCCGATGTGGGGCTGGCCACCGTGTACCGCGTGTTGACGCAGTTCGAACAAGCCAGCATTCTCAGCCGCAGCCATTTTGAGAGCGGCAAAGCGGTGTATGAACTCAACGAAGGGCAGCACCACGACCATTTGGTGTGCCTGGACTGCGGACGCGTGGAGGAGTTTTACGACGCGGAGATTGAAAAGCGCCAGCAAGCGGTCGCCAAATCCAAAGGCTTTGCGATTGCAGACCATGCACTGAGCCTTTACGCCCACTGCACCAAGGGCGACTGCCCGCACCGGAACGCTACGAACTAGTAGCCCTGCGCCATGGCTTTGCGATGGCGCTCCACAAATTCCTGGTAGGTATCGATACCGCGCAACTGCAAAATCGTGTTACGCACTGCAGCCTCCACCAATACAGCGATGTTGCGGCCTGCCACCACCTGGATCACCACTTTGCGGACTGGAATCCCGAGCACATCTTGTGTAAGGGGCTCGTAGGGAATGCGCTCGTAGTCGCGCTCCAGGGTTTCGCGGCGAACCAGGTGCACAATCAACTTGAGTCGCATTTTCCGGCGAACCGCTGTTTCTCCGAAAATACCGCGAATATCGAGCAAGCCGATGCCACGGACTTCCAAAAGATTCTGCAAAAGCTCCGGGCAGCGACCTTCAATCGTCGTCTGGTTGATGCGGAAAAGGTCCACTGCATCGTCGGCCACCAAACCGTTGCCGCGCGAGATCAGCTCCAGACCCAATTCGCTTTTACCCAGACCGGATTCACCGGTGATCAACACCCCAAGGCCCAGAATATCCATAAACACACCGTGCATGGACATGCGATCTGCAAAGTGCTTGGACAAATACGCCCGCAGCACATCGATCACAAAAGCGGACGACTCTTTGGTCGCGAACATGGGAATCTGTGCGCGCTCACACATGGCGAGCAGCGCTTGTGGGGCCACTTGCCCGTCGGCTAGTACCAATACGGGCGGCTCCAAGGTTACGATGCGTGAGATGCGGCGGGCGCAGTCCTCGGGGGTGGCATTGGTGATGTAGGTGATCTCCCGCTCGCCCAGAATCTGCACGCGATAAGGATGGATGTAGTTGAGGTAACCCACCAAGTCGGCACCAGACCTGGCAGCTTTGATAGCGACCTCGTCAAAGCGGCGCTCTGAGGCACCCAAACCAGCAACCCACTCCCACCGCAAATGCCCCCGGAATTCTTCAAAAAGGGCGTCAGCGCTTACGGCGGTAGGTTTCACGGCAGTACCAGGCTCGGCAGTGGGGTGTTATGCAGCTCTCGCCGATTGCCAACCGGCAATCAAGCCATGCAACTGGGTCGCGTCTGCGCAGCTGGTGATTTGCTCGCGGAGCACGGAATCACTGAGCAACTCCGCAATTTCGGAGAGGATTTCCAAGTGCTTTTGTGTAGCCGCTTCGGGCACCAACAAAAAAATCAACAAGCTGACGGGCACATCATCCGGCGAATCAAACCCGATCGGGTGAGCCAGCTGAAACACAGCCGCCATCGGTGACTTGAGGCCTTTGATGCGGCCATGCGGAATGGCGACACCATGACCCAAGCCTGTAGAGCCCAAACGTTCACGAGAAAACAAGCTGTCCGTTACCAACGCCCGGCTGAGGCCGTGCAGGTTTTCAAACAGCAAACCCGCCTCTTCAAATGCGCGTTTTTTGCTGGTGACATCGACTTGCGCAAGTACTTGCGAAGGAGGGAGGATGGACGCGAGGCGGTTCATGGTAAGGAGCGGATTATGCACATAAAAAAACCGCCCGTACTAGGGCGGTTTTAGTGTTGTGGACTCAATTGCAACACTACATCAGGCGTTTCGGTGCCTCGTGGTGGTGATTTTGCAAACGGTCTTTGTGCCGAACCACTTGGCGGTCCAGCTTGTCGACCAGATCATCCACCGCCGCATACAGGTCTGAATGCGCGCTCTCGGCAAACATGTCGCTGCCTTTGACGTGGATGTTGCATTCGGCACGTTGCCGTCGTTCCTTTTCCTTTTGCTTTTCAACGGTGAGCAGAACCTTGACATCTACCACTTGATCGAAGTGGCGCATGATGCGATCGAGCTTGGTCGTGACATAACTACGCAGGGCCGGGGTAACTTCAAGGTGGTGACCGCTGATCGTCAAATTCATAAATAACCTCCAGTTGCTCTCAGGGTTGAAAAAGCTTCCTGCCACTCGGGCATTCAGCACTCAAACTTGTTCACCAAATTGCGGTCTCGTTGAACTCACTATGCGCCCGTTTCGGCCCAAATGCAAAAACTTTTTGTAATGCACCGCAACAAAAATGGACTTGCTCAAGATGGCTTGGCCAGGCCCTGATGAAGGTTCAGTCTTCCTGCAACAAACACCGCCAAAACGCTGGCTACCGCACCAATTGAGGCGGAAAGCCAATAGTTCTGCACCAGGCCGGCCGCATCCCGGCTGATGATGTAACCCCCCACCAACGCGGCCAAGCCCATGGCGGCGGATTGCACCGATGCGTTCAGCGTCATGAACGTGCCCCGTAAAGCCGGGTTGGCGGCGGAAGTCACCATGGCCATGCCGGGAATCATGCGACCGCTGCCGCACACAAAAAATAAGGTGGACACCAGCAAAGCGCCGGCCATTCCCACACGACCCAAAAGCGTCAAGCCCACTAGGGGCAAGACAAATGCCAAGGCAATCGCGCGAAAGGTATTGAACTTGCCCCAACTATCCGCCAAGCCACCGAACCAGCGCGCGGTAATCAAGGTCGCAACGCCACCGCACAGGTATACGTAAGGCACCTGATCCGCGCGCAAACCCACATTGGTTTGCATAAAAATCGTGATGTAAGGAATGACTGTGAATCCGGAGAACATCAGCAAGGCCGAAAAGCTGAAGGCCTTGAGGTGGTTCCGGTCTTGCAACACCTCCGATATCCGGCCCCAAGCAGATGCATCAGCGTGGCCCTGAAGGTGGCTATTCAATGCGGGCAGGGTCAAGAAAGCAAACACTGCAAACAGAACGCAGATGGCGGCGATCAAAAGAAACGGCATGTGCCAACCAAACTGTGCAGCCAGAAACAACCCCAGTGGAACACCGGCCACCGTAGACACCGAGAAGGAAGTCATCACAACACCCATGGCACGACCACGGCGCTCAAAAGGAATGACATCACCCACAATGGTTTGGCTCAAGGCGGACAACACCCCGCCAAAAAGACCGGCAAATACCCGTGCGACCATCAAGGCCTCGTAACTGGGCGCAATGCCGCAAGCCAAGGTGGAGAGCGCAAACAAGCTGTACAACACCAACAGCAAGCGCTTGCGATCAAACTTGTCAATGTAGGTCGAGGCTAGCAGGCCGGATGCGCCACCCGCCAGCGTATAGGCCGAGACCAACAGGCCGAACTGGGCGTCACTGATGCGAAACAGGCTGGTCAATGCCGGCCCGAGAGGCATCATGATCATGAAGTCGAGGATGTTGGTGAACTGGATGCCCGCCAGCGTGATTAGCAGCCAGCGTTCGCGCCGGGGAGACATGGAGAGGGGCATCGTAAAAAGAGTTGCTGGAGAACAGAATGGGCACCTACTCTAGCAGTCTGTGCGGTGCGATAATTTCTGCTTCTGAATTACTGGAGAGCACTCCTTGGAAACCTACCCTAGTCGGTAGCTTTCAACTCCCACCACTGCATCGGGGTTGAAAGCACCCAACACCCGATTGCAGCCAACATCACCTGGGAGTGAGCCATGCTCAATATCTTTACGCTCGCCAACGGGCGACTCTTTCAAGAAGAAATCGAGTCGCTGGAAGAGCTGTCCAAGTTCCACCCCATCTGGGTCGATTTGGAATCCCCTACGCTCGAAGAAAAGCGATGGGTCAAACAGTACTACGGCCTTTCGATCCCGGACGACGCGATGGACGAGGACATCGAAGAGTCCGCCCGCTTCTATGCGGAAGACAACGGTGACCTGCATATCCGCAGTGACTTTTTGATTGCCGATGACGATGAGCCCCGCACCGTCCGCGCCGCCTTTATCTTGAATTTGGTAAACGACGACCTCAAAAGCAAAGGGGTGCTTTTCTCCATCCACGATGAAGACGTTCCGGTCTTCCGGCTGCTGCGCATGCGTGCACGACGCGCCCCTGGCTTGATCGAAGACGCCAAAGAAGTCCTGCTCAAGCTGTTTGACGCGGATGCAGAATATTCAGCGGACACGCTCGAAGGCATTTACGACGAGCTGGAGAAAGTCAGCAAGAAGGTGCTGTCCGGCAACGTGACGGATGCGATTGCCGGCGAAGCACTCGGCGCCATTGCCCGGCACGAAGATTTGAGCGGCCGGATTCGCCGCAACGTGATGGACACCCGGCGCGCAGTGAGCTTCATGATGCGCAGCAAAATGTTGAACGCCGAGCAGTTCGAGCAGGCGCGGCAGATTTTGCGGGACATCGACTCCCTGGACTCGCACACCGCATTTTTGTTCGACAAAATCAACTTTTTGATGGATGCGACCGTCGGTTTCATCAACATCAACCAAAACAAAACCATCAAGATCTTTTCGGTCGCCAGCGTGGCCTTGCTGCCGCCGACCTTGATCGCCAGCGTCTACGGCATGAATTTCGAGTTCATGCCGGAGCTCAGGCAGACCTGGGGCTACCCCTATGCACTCGGGCTGATGATTGCCAGCGCCGTGGTGCCGATGTGGTATTTCCACCGGCGTGGTTGGCTGCGATAAGAGCCATTTCGACCTCTAGCACCCGTCAATATTGCGCAAGCAGCTATTATTTTTATAGCAATCGCAGCATTTTGCGCACGATAGCCAACGCATAGACACTGGCGGTCTCCCGCACGAACTGCGGGAAATCGGTGTGGGCAGCGTCATCCGCACGGTCCGAAATAGTGCGAATCGCCACGAAAGGCACCTGATAGTCTGCACAGACTTGGGCTACCGCAGCGCCTTCCATTTCCACCGCCAAGGGATGGAAGCCTGACGCGGCAGCGGCTGCCAGCAGCGCATGCACCTCACCACTGGCACTCACGAAGCGGTCGCCACTGGCAATCAGCCCACAGTGCAGGTCTGCGCGGTAGCGCCCGCCGCGCAGATCGAGCTGAACCTCGCGAACCGCCGCACACGCGGCCTCCAGCAACAAGGGATTCGCCGGAAACAAGGATTGGCCCGTCAATGGAATCTCGTAACGGGGGAACAGCGGGGAGGCGTCCATATCGTGCTGCAAATAGTGGCTACCGACCACCACATCACCCACAGCCACCCCGGGCCCGGTACCGCCGGCGACCCCGGTAAATACCATCCGCTGGACGCCCCACTTGGCAATCAATGCGGTGGCGGTCAGGGCCGCTGCCACTTTGCCAATGCGGGACAGCGTGAGCACTACCTCCTGCCCGTCCAAGTACCCCAACCAGAAAGTGCGCCCGGCGTGCTCCACGCACTCCACCCGGGTCATGCACTCCACCAAGCCGGCCTGCTCCTCGGCCAAGGCGCTCAGAATAGCGATCAAGGGGCTTACTTATCCCGCAGCTCGCGGCGCAAAATTTTGCCGACTGGCGTTTTGGGGAGATCTGTCCGGAACTCCACCACTTTGGGCTGCTTGTAGCCGGTGAGGTTCTCTTTGCAGAAAGCGCGCACGTCTTCTTCGCTCAGGTTAGGGTCTTTTTTGACGATCACCAACTTCACGGCTTCGCCGGTTTTGGCGTCTGCCACCCCGACACAGGCACACTCCAACACACCGGGGATCTGGGTGACCACATCTTCAAGCTCGGTGGGGAACACGTTAAACCCGCTCACCAGGATCATGTCTTTTTTGCGGTCTACGATTTTGAAGAAACCGCGGGCGTCGACCACCCCGATGTCACCGGTTTTAAAGTAGCCATCGGACGTCATCACCTTGGCCGTCTCATCCGGCCGCTGCCAATAACCCGCCATCACTTGCGGGCCTTTGATAGCAATCTCTCCACTCTGCCCTTGCGCGACCTCTACACCCTCATCATCCAAGAGCTTCATGTAGGTGCTGGGCAAAGGTACACCGATCGTGCCGGTGAACTCCGTAGAGGTAATTGGGTTGCAACTCACAGTGGGCGAGGTCTCGCTCAGGCCGTACCCTTCGCAAATGGGGCAGCCAGTCTTGTCAAACCACAGCTTGGCCACACCACTCTGCACTGCGGTGCCACCGCCCACTGCAACTTTCAAATGGCTCCAGTCCACCTTGTTGAAGTCGGGGTGATTGGCCAATCCATTGAACAGGGTGTTCACCGCAGGCAGGCTGTGGATAGTGTGCTTGGATAGCTCTTTCAGTACCCCCGGAATGTCACGCGGGTTCGGAATCAAAATGAGTTTGCCGCCGGTACGGACCGACAGCATCATGCCCACTGTAAAGGCGAACACGTGGTACAGCGGCAAAGCACACACCGTGGTGGGCTGCTGATCAGCGGGCACCTTGGCCATGGCCGGTGCATACCAGGCCTCTGACTGCAATGCATTGGCGATGACGTTGCGGTGCAAGAGCACCGCACCTTTGGACACTCCGGTCGTACCGCCGGTGTACTGCAGGACCGCCACATCATCCGCCTTGATTTCGGGCTTTTTGAAGGGCGCTTTGGTGCCACGGGCAATGGCCTCGTTGAAACGCACTGCATCCGGCAGGCTGAAAGACGGCACCATCTTTTTGACGTTGCGGACCACGTAGTTCACCATGGTGCCCTTGAGCAGGCCCAAGCGATCGCCCATGGAGCACAAGACCACGTGCTTGACCGGCGTGGCAGCGATGCACTTTTCTAGAGTGTGGGCAAAGTTCTCAATGATGACGATGGCCTTGGAGCCGGAGTCCTTGAGTTGGTGCTCCAACTCACGGGCGGTGTAGAGCGGGTTCACATTCACCACCACAAAACCGGCCCGCAAAATGGCGGCTACCGCAATCGGGTACTGCGGCACATTGGGCATCATGATGGCGACGCGGTCGCCCTTGCTCAGACCCAGGCCTTGCAGGTACGCGGCAAACGCCAGGCTCAAACTATCGGTCTGACCGAAAGTGACATCTTTGCCCATGAAGTTGTAGGCCACGCGGCTTTCGTATTTGCGAAAGCTTTCTTCCAGCAACGCCACCAAGGAGGAGTATTTGGCAGGGTCGATGTCAGCAGGCACACCTTGTGGGTAGCTGCCGAGCCAAACGCGTTCAGTCATGTCTTGTGTCTCCGGTCAATTTTTATGCAGCCTGCTATTTTGATGCAGACGAACAAGCCCGCCCACGGTGTTTACCTTAGGCGGGCTGTACTTAGGCGTGCGCCTCTATTCGATGGCTTTACCCATGTCCTCGACGACTTTTTTGGCGTCGCCAAACACCATCATGGTCTTATCCATATAGAACAACTCGTTGTCCAAGCCGGCATAACCCGCTGCCATGGAGCGCTTGTTCACGATGATGGTCTTGGCTTTGTAGGCCTCCAGAATCGGCATGCCGTAGATCGGGCTGCCCTTGATGTGGGCAGCGGGATTCACCACGTCGTTGGCGCCCAGGATGATGGCCACATCCGCTTGGCCGAATTCGCCGTTGATGTCTTCCATCTCAAACACCTGGTCGTAGGGCACTTCAGCTTCCGCCAGCAGCACGTTCATGTGGCCCGGCATACGGCCCGCTACAGGGTGAATGGCGTACTTGACAGTAATGCCCTTCTCGGTGAGCTTGGCAGCCAGTTCTTTGACGGCGTGCTGAGCGCGGGCTACAGCCAAGCCGTAGCCGGGCACGATCACTACCGTCTCGGCATTGCCCAACACAAAGGCCGCGTCATCCGCACTGCCGCTTTTGACGGAGCGCTGTACCGCGGCACCCGCCGGGCCAGAAGACGCGTCGCCCCCGAAGCCGCCCAGAATCACGTTGAAGAACGAGCGGTTCATCGCCTTGCACATGATGTAGCTCAGAATGGCGCCGCTGGATCCGACCAGAGAGCCGGCAATGATGAGCATGCTGTTGTTCAAGCTGAAGCCGATGCCCGCTGCCGCCCAGCCGGAATAGCTATTGAGCATGGACACCACCACCGGCATGTCGGCACCGCCGATGGGGATGATGATGAGAACGCCCATCACGAAACTGAGCGCCAGCATCACAAAAAACGCGGTCCAGTTTTCTGTGAAGGCAAACATCAAACCCAAGCCTAGCGTGGCAAGACCCAACACCAGATTGAGCTTGTGCTGACCGGCGAACTGCACCGGTGCGCCCTGGAACAAGCGGAACTTGTATTTGCCGCTGAGCTTGCCGAATGCAATGACCGAGCCGCTAAAGGTGATGGCGCCAATGGCCGCACCCAAGAACAACTCGAAGCGGTTGCCGGTGGGGATGGCCTCGCCCTTGGCTGCAATGCTGAAGGCCCAAGGCTCAGCCACCGCAGCCACGGCAATGAACACCGCGGCCAAGCCGATCATGCTGTGCATGAAGGCCACGAGTTCGGGCATTTTGGTCATTTCCACGCGCTTGGCCATCAGCGTGCCAGCGGTGCCACCCACCAGCAAGGCGCCCAGCACCCAGGCCATGCCGGTCATGCCGTCCTGGCCAAGTTGCCCGGCGAGTTTGAAGATCAAGGCGCCGGTCGTGAAGACGGCCACGCCCATACCCACCATGCCAAACACATTGCCGCGAATGGAAGTGGTCGGGTGCGACAGGCCTTTGAGCGCCTGAATAAAGCAGACGCTGGCAAAAAGATACAACAGGGTGACGAGGTTCAGGCTCATTCTTTGGCTCCTGCGGTGGGGGCTTTCTTTTCTTTCTTCTTGAACATTTCCAACATGCGGCGCGTCACCATGAAGCCGCCGAACACATTCACCGCAGCAAGCGCGACCGCCAACACGCCCATCGTTTTACCCAGGCCTGTTTCCGTCAGTGCAGCGGCCAGCATGGCCCCCACAATGACGATGGCGGAAATGGCGTTGGTTACGGCCATCAAGGGGGTGTGGAGTGCGGGCGTCACGGTCCAGACCACGTGGTAACCCACGTAGATGGCCAGCACAAAGATGATCAGGTTCAGTATGGTGGGGGAAACCATTTCCATGGTGTCGCTCCTTAAGTGAGGGTGGATTCGGGAATATGCGTAAACACGAGCCTGTGGAGTGGCGCTTACTTGCGGCGCACTTCGCCGCCTTGGGTCACCAGGCAGGCTGCCACGATGTCGTCTTCGAGGTCGATATGCAAAGCGCCTTCTTTGTTGAGGATCAACTTCAAGAAATCCAACACGTTGCGCGCATAGAGGGACGAAGCATCTGCCGCCACCAGTGCTGGCAGGTTGGTTTCGCCGATCAGGGTGACGCCATGTTTGACCACGGTCTTGTCAGCCTCGGACAGCGGGCAATTGCCTCCGCCGTTCGGACCTTTGCCCGCAGCAATGTCCACAATCACCGAACCGGGCTTCATGGACTTGACCATGTCTTCGGTGATCAGGGTGGGGGCTGCGCGACCGGGAATCAGCGCGGTGCTGATCACCACATCAGCCTGCGCCACGCGCTTGGCAACTTCAGCTTTCTGGCGGTCCAGCCAGCTCTGGGGCATGGGTTTGGCGTAACCGCCCACGCCTACAGCGGCTTCTTTTTCTTCATCCGTCTCGTAAGGAACGTCGATGAACTTGCCCCCCAAGGACTCGACTTGTTCTTTGACGCTGGGGCGCACATCAGAGGCCTCGATCACCGCCCCGAGGCGCTTGGCGGTGGCAATCGCCTGCAAACCGGCCACGCCGACCCCCAAGATCACCACGCGAGCAGCCTTCACCGTACCGGCAGCTGTCATGAGCATCGGGAAGAAGCGCTGGTATTTGTCGGCCGCCATCATCACGGCTTTGTAGCCGGCGATGTTGGCCTGGCTGGAGAGCACATCCATGCTTTGTGCGCGGGTGGTGCGGGGTGCGGCCTCGAGGGCATAGGCATTGAGCTTGGCGGCTGCCAAGCGCTGTAGGCCCTCCTTATCAAACGGGTTGAGCATTCCCACCAAGGTGGAACCAGGCGTCATCGACGCGGCCTCTGCCTCCGTAGGGGTGCGAACCTTGAGAACGAGGTCGCAGCTGAGCGCACCCGCCGCATCGGTGATGTCGGCGCCTGCAGCCACATAGGCCTCGTCCGTCACACTGGCCGCTACACCGGCACCGCTTTGGATACGAACCGTGTGCCCTTGGGATTTCAGCTTTTTGACTGTTTCCGGGGTCACGGCAACTCGGGTCTCGCCCGCTAGTGTTTCAGCGGGTACGCCTATCTGCATGCGGCTCTCCTATAAAGGTTGGATTCAAGCTGTCAGCAAGCTTACATGAGTTTCCCTGCATTCCATAGGGCTAAAGTTGCGAGTTTTGCCAAAGACTTTTGCGCTAAATGCACATAATCTGCCATGACTGAACGATGGAAACCCAGTGTGACGGTGGCCGCGGTAATTGAACGCGACGGGCGCTTCTTGTTGGTCGAGGAGCACACCCCAGAGGGCCTGCGGCTCAACAATCCGGCCGGCCATCTGGACCCGGGGGAATCGCCCGCGCAAGGCTGCGTGCGTGAGACGCTGGAAGAAACCGCCCACCTCTTGGAGCCCACCGCCTTGGTGGGCGTGTACCTCTCGCGGTTTGTGAGATCCAGCGCAAGCGGTACCGAAGACATCACCTACGTGCGGTTTGCTTTTTGCGGAACGGTCGGTCCAGCCATTGACGGGCGCACCTTGGATGCCGGCATCGTCAGAACCTTATGGCTCACGCCCGAAGAGGTTCGCGCCAGCCAAGAACGGCATCGCAGTCCCCTGGTCCTGCAGTGCATGGAAGACTACCTGCGCGGCCAACGGTTCCCTTTGTCCTTGGTGTACAGCGCCCCCAGCCTGCAAGGCTGCACACAATAGAGTCGCTACAAAAATCATAGCTACATCCGCATACTAAATCTGCGCTAGTGGCCTTTTTTATCCTGAACACCCTATACGGGTCTGCCGACTAAAATGCAGCCATGAGCAAGCAACGAATTGTGGTGGGACTGAGCGGCGGCGTCGACTCTGCGGTCACGGCCCACCTGTTAAAGCAGCAAGGCCATGAGGTCGTCGGCATCTTCATGAAAAACTGGGAGGACGATGACGACAGCGAATATTGCTCCTCCAACATCGACTTCGTGGATGCCGCAGCCGTGGCCGATGTGCTAGGCATTGAAATCGAACACGTCAACTTTGCAGCCGAATACCGTGACAGAGTGTTCGCAGAGTTCTTGCAGGAGTACCAGGCCGGGCGCACCCCCAACCCGGACATTCTGTGTAACGCAGAGATCAAGTTCAAGGCGTTTTTAGACCACGCCATGCGCTTGGGTGCCGAAAAAATTGCGACAGGTCACTACGCCCGGGTGCGCCTCAATGAGGACAGCGGCCAACATGAGTTACTCAAAGGCTTGGACCCCGCCAAGGACCAGAGCTACTTTTTGCACCGGCTGAATCAGGCGCAGTTGTCCAAAACGCTGTTTCCAGTGGGTGAGCTTCATAAAACCGAAGTGCGCCGGATCGCAAACGACATCGGGCTGCCCAATGCCAAGAAGAAAGACTCTACGGGCATTTGCTTCATCGGGGAGCGCCCTTTCCGCGACTTCTTGAATCGCTACATCTCCAAAGAGCCCGGGCCGATCAAAAACCCCAAAGGCCACACCATCGGTGAGCATGTCGGCCTGTCGTTCTACACCCTGGGCCAGCGCCAGGGCTTGGGCATTGGTGGCATCAAGGCCAAAGGTGCGCAGCGCGGCGGCGGCGACCACAACCCTTGGTTTGTCGCGCGCAAGGATTTGGACAACAACACCTTGTGGGTCGTTCAGGGCCATGACCACCCTTGGTTGTTGTCAGAAAACTTGTCAGCGCTGAATGCAAGTTGGGTTGCAGGCACTCCGCCGGCCCCGCAATCTGCAGGGGCGAAGACACGCTACCGCCAAGCCGATGCACCCTGCACATTCCATGCCGATGGGCCGGCCACGTTCGCATTGCAGTTTCCACAAGCGCAGTGGGCCGTGACGCCTGGACAATCCGCGGTGCTGTACCAAGGCGAGGTTTGTTTGGGCGGGGGCGTGATTGAGCAGGCCTCTGCACTGGCGAGGTGAAAGCCCGCCGCACTGCAATCGCCTCAGCAAATATTCGTAAAAACCAGGGCTTTTTTGCCTTCGGAATTTGAAGTTGCAGTGCTAGTATGAACGCGCTCGGGCGCACGCTCCAGCCCACCCGTTACCTTGAGGATGTGCCTGTTATGTTTCACGTGCTGAGAAATGAAGATGGCTCGATTGCCTCGCTCGCTCGTACGGAAAGACCCGGCGGCGAACTGCTTCCGGATGACCACCCGGCGATTCAGGCGTTCCTGAAAGGTAGCGGGAACGTGTCCAGCTTCAGCGAGGCGGACGCAGAGTTTGTGCGGGTTCTGGAAGACCTGATCGACACCCTGATTGTGAAAAACATCATCCGGCACACCGATCTCCCCGTCGCCGCACAGCAGAAAATCACCCGTCGCAAGGGCCTGCGCAATCGAATGCAAGGCGCTTTGAATCTATTGGACGATGACCAACGTATTATTTGAATGACTGTGCAATTGCCCACCTCCGCCGTAATCACGCCGCCCCCCAACAGTGGCTGGCGCATCAGTGAGCACAGCACCCACGTCGATCCTTTGCTGGATAGTTTGGTTTCTCTGGCGCGGATCTACGGGATCACGACGACGCAAGCCGCTGTGTCAGCGGGTCTTCCCCTGGAAAACAACTTGGTCACCCCGGCGCTGTTTCCCCGCGCTGCAGCCCGGGCAGGGCTGACTGCCCGCTTGGCGCGACGCAAACTGGACGATTTGCGCCCCGGACTCTTGCCGGTCATTTTGCTTTTGCAAAACAAACAGGCCTGCGTGTTCCTAGAATGGATGGAAACCGATCAAGCGCGCGTGCGTTTTCCAGAAAGCGGAGAATCGGGTGACGTGATCAGTCGCAAGGATTTGGAGGCTTTGTTTTCGGGCGTGGTGTTCTTTGTCCGCCCGGTATTCAAGTTTGATCCACGAACCCCCGCCACCGGTGAGCTCAAATCCAAACATTGGTTCTGGAGCGTCGTATTCCAGAATTGGCGCCTATACCGGGACAGCTTGATTGCAGCACTGCTGATCAACCTGTTTGCGCTGGCAATGCCGATGTTTTCGATGACGGTGTATGACCGCGTAGTCCCCAACCGTGCGGAAGAAACGCTCTGGGTGCTCACGGTAGGTGTCATTCTCATGATGCTGTTTGATACGGTGCTGCGGACGATGCGCGCCTATATATTGGACACGGCCGGCAAGCGGATTGACGTAACACTGTCTGCGCGCATCATGGAGCGGGTGCTTGGCTTGAAGATGTCTGACCGGCCAGCGTCGGTCGGGTCTTTTGCCGCCAACCTCCGGGCGTTTGAGTCTGTTCGCGACTTTGTGGCCTCAGCTACGATCACGACGATTGTCGACCTGCCCTTTGTGCTGGTGTTCTTCCTGGCGCTGATCTGGATCTCGCCCTGGCTGGCGATACCCCCGCTTGTCTGCATCGTGCTGTTATTGATCGTATCCCTGATAACCCAGCGCAAGATGCAAGAGCTGGTCGAAACCTCCCAACGGGCCACATCCCAGCGAAACGCGACCTTGGTAGAGAGCCTTGTGGGTATTGAAACCATCAAATTCATGGTGGCGGAAAGCAGCTTTCAGCGACAGTGGGAGCAGAGCACCGTGTTCTTGGCGCAAACCAGCACAAAGCTGAAACTGCTCTCCAACGGAACCATGAACTTTGCACAGGCCATGCAGCAATTGGTGTCTGTTACCAGCATCATCGTGGGGGTGTATTTGTTGATTGCCAACCAGGTCAGCATGGGCGCCATCATTGCTGCGTCCATGTTAGCGGGTCGCGCGATGGCGCCATTTGGTCAGGTCGCAGGCCTTTTGTTGCAGTACCACAGCGCAAAAAGCGGCTTGGCGTCGGTAGACATGCATATGCAACAGCAACCCGAAAGAAGTGAAGACACCGCGTACCTTCACCGGGGCAGCTTTCAAGGCACCATCGAGTTCAAAAATGTGAGCTTTACTTACCCGGGGCAGCAGCAATCGGTATTGAGTAACGTTACGTTCAAAATCCAGGCTGGCGAGAAGGTGGCCTTCATTGGGCGCATTGGGTCGGGCAAATCCACGATCCAAAGGCTGATTTTGGGTCTGCAGCAACCGACTGAGGGCGCGATCTTGATCGATGGCATCGACGCGCGGCAGATCGATCCCGCCGAGCTGCGCCGGGCCGCAGGCTTCGTGTCGCAAGACGTGAGCCTCTTTTACGGTACTTTGAAAGAAAACATTGCACTGGGCGCGCCTTTCGCAGACGACCAAGACATCCTGGCTGCAGCTGAAGTGGCGGGAGTCACAGAGTTTGCCAACAAGCACCCCAAAGGCTTTGACATGACCATCGGCGAGCGGGGTGAGTCCCTCTCAGGCGGGCAGCGGCAAGCGGTCGGCATCGCACGAGCCGTTCTCAATGACAGTCCGATGCTGCTTCTCGATGAACCCAGCAGTGCGATGGACCACCAGAGCGAAGACGCCTTGAAGAGTCGCCTGAAGCGGTTCTGTACCGGCAAAACCATGGTGCTGGTCACGCACAGGACCTCGCTGCTTGAATTGGTGGACCGGCTGATCGTGATCGATAGCGGCAAAATCGTCGCAGATGGCCCCAAGGCACAGGTGGTGGAAGCACTGCAAAGTGGCCGTATCGGGAGGGCCTCTTGATGGATACCCCAGCCAAAGAAAAAGCTTGGTGGACGCGGTTGTGGGAGCGCGTCTACGGCTTCTGCTCCCCCGCACTAGACCGGGCGTTGGACCTCACGGCCGCCAAAAAAGCGAGCCTCGACAGCGACTTCGACGCCAGCGCAGACTGGGCCATCGCAGAGCAAACGCCCCATGGGGCAAGAATAGTGGTCTGGCTTAGTGCATTGACGGTCGCTGTTCTGCTTGTGTGGGCAGCATTGGCTGAACTCGATGAAGTAACCCGCGGTGAAGGCAAAGTGATTCCGTCACGGCAGATTCAGATTTTGCAAAGCCTGGACGGTGGCATCGTCTCCGAAATATTGGCCAGAGAAGGTCAAGTGGTCAAAACCGGCGACCTTTTACTGAAGGTGGACCCGACACGGATGGTGTCATCCCTGCGTGAAAACCAATCGCAATACTTGTCGCTCTTGGCCAAGGCCGCCCGCCTGAAGGCTCTGGCGGAAGGCTCGCGGTTTGTGCCCCCTGAAGAAGTGCTCAAAGAGGCGCCCTTGCTGGTCGAGCAAGAGAGGGCCCTCTATGAATCCCGCCGTGCCGAACTGGATGCGACAGTCGGGGTAGCGCGTCAACAATCCTCCCAACGATCACAGGAGTTGATCTCTGTGCGCGCACGGCGAGAGCAAGCAGCCCAGAGCTTTACTCTTACAGCCCGTGAGTTAGAGCTCACACGTCCGCTGGTCAAGTCCGGCGCTGTTTCTGACGTGGAGCTTCTGCGTTTGGAACGGGATGTCGCCCGGTACCGGGGTGAAAGAGACAGTGCGAACTCGGACATTCCACGTCTGGAATCCGCGGTTGCCGAGTCCAACCGAAAAATTCAGGAAGTGGAATTGACCTTCCGTAACATTGCGCGTTCTGAACTGAGTGAAACCAGTGCAAAACTGAGCGCATTGTCTGAAGGCAGCACGGCACTTGAAGACCGGGTCAAGCAAACCGAAATTCGATCCCCGGTCAATGGCACAGTCAAACAATTGCGCGTCAATACCGTGGGCGGGGTGGTGCAACCTGGCAAAGACTTGATTGAACTTGTTCCCTCTGACGACGCACTGCTGCTCGAGGCGCGCGTGTTGCCCAGAGATATTGCATTCTTGCGCCCCGGGCAAAAGGCTTTGGTCAAGTTCACCGCTTATGACTTTGCCGTCTACGGCGGACTGGAAGCAACCCTCGAACAGATCAGCGCGGATAGCGTTATCGACGAAAAAGGGAATGCCTTTTTTGTGGTCAAAGTTCGTACGCTTGCCACCACCATCGGGCAAAAAAATCTGCCCATCATTCCTGGAATGGTGGCGGAGGTCGACATACTTACAGGAAAGAAGTCAGTACTGGCTTACTTGATGAAGCCCATCCTGCGAGCCAAGTCCAACGCAATGACTGAACGATGAGACAAAGCTCTGCGCCCCTGCTCGTCAGCAGCGATCCCGGCTTACTGAGGCACTGGCGGAGTGCGCTGGGCATCGAGTCGCCGATAGAGCTCAGCAGTTTCGCGGCCTTGAAAGGTCTGGTGCGCCGAACTGGTGACATCGTTTGGCTGGATTTGGCAGTGGCCGATATTCCCCCGTGGTCTGACCCTGTTTGGAACGAGCTGCTGCAACACAAAAAGCTGCGGATTCTGGCCGCCAGCTCTTACCCCAAGGACGAAGAGGCCATGATCGCGCTGGATAGAGGATGTGCGGGCTACTGCCATGCGTTCGCAGATCCGGAAACGCTTCTTCAGGTCCACCAGGTGACTTCGGCCGACCATGTGTGGATCGGGCAACAACTGATGCAGCAATTGATCCAACGGGCCAATAGCGCCATGCCGGTGAGCAAACCGGCCCCGACCCATTGGGCCGAACAACTGACCTCACGGGAGCGGGAAATCGCATCCCTCGCCGCACATGGCGCGACCAATGCGGTGATTGCAGCCCAATGCGACATCACCGAACGAACGGTCAAAGCCCATTTGAGCGCTGTTTTTGAAAAGCTGAACGTTACGGACCGCCTGCAACTAGCGTTAAAAGTTCACGGGATCCAATAATTTTCGAAAACCTGTACTACGGGACAATAGCTAAGACAGTTCAAAGGCTCTACATTGGTCAGTATTCAATGCTGATTCTGGAGTTTTTGACATGGCTACATCCCAAGTTTCCGCCCAAGCCCGTGGCGTCGTCGTAATTTTGCAAGGCAACGCATGGGTCGTATCTCCGGACGGAACTAAGCGTGCCATCAAGGTCGGCGACGAAATCCAAGAGGGTCAAGTCGTCATCACCGAGAACGGGACTCGCTTAGAGTTGGCTTTGCCCAATGGGCAAGCCATCAGCTTGGAAGCTGGCAGAGAGCTGTTGATCGACGCCAATCTGCTGGGATTGAGCCCTACCGATGCCACTGAAGCCGCCTTACGGGACCTGAATAGCGGTTCAGCAGCCATTGAACAAATCATTGCGTCAGGCGGAGACCTGAGCACACAGCTCGAAGCGACCGCGGCCGGCCTCTCCGGCGGTGATGCCAGTGACTCTCATAGCTTCGTCCGCGTCATGCGGATCAATGAGTCCCTGGGTACAGCATCCATTGATCGCGACGCTGACACCCAAGAAACAGTCTTTGTGCAAGAGAACGCCGCCACGCCTGCGGCACCAAGCATTGCTGGCATTAGCAGCACAAGTCAAACAGAAGGCAATACGCTCGTTTTCAACGTCGCGCTCTCCAGCGTCACGACATCGGCCAGTACATATCCTTTTTCGCTCGGAGGTGGTACAGCGAGCTCGGCGGACTTGGGGACATTGAGCTTTAGCAACGGCGTCATATTCAATGCAGCTGCCGGGACCATCACCGTCCCGCCTGGAGTAAGCAACTTCACCGTATCGGTCCCCACGGTCGACGACCCCCAGTTTGAGGGTAACGAAACCGTGCCTATCACTATTGGCAGTGTCACAGGAACCGGCACCATCTTGGAAAGTGACGTTCCGTCGTTAGCTATCAACAGCGTTCGAATTGACGAAGCATCAGGGACTGTCTTTTTTACGGTCACTCGAACTGGCGACTTGAGTCAAGTTGCTTCTGTTGACTTCAGCAGCACCAACGGTAGCGCAGGAGCCGCAGATTTCACGATCGCACCAGGAACGGTCACGTTTGCGCCAGGTGAAGCTACTCGCACGATTGCAGTAGCCGTCACCAATGACGGGGTCCTAGAAGGAGCAGAAACCTTTAACGTCAATTTAAGTAACCCTGTGGGCGCAACCATCGCTGTTGCTACAGGCACGGGCACCATTGTTGACGATGGCAGCACAGGCATTACAGATGACGACCGCCCGGTGTTCAACATGGGCAGCGACTTCACGATCAACGAAGACGCTGGAACGATCACTTTCACTGTTACAAAAACAGGCGCAACCAACTTGCCCGCAACGGTGAACTTCAACACGGTCAATGGCACTGCTATCGCAGGTACAGACTATGTTGCAACATCAGGCTCACTCACGTTTGCGCCAGGTGAGACTAGCAAAACGGTGACGGTATCAATCCTTGATGACGCTCTTCTGGAAGGTACAGAGACCTTCAGCGTTCAAATTAGTGCACCTATAAATGCGACGATTGGCGATGACACGCAAACATTAAACCTGCAAGACGAGGCCACCCCCGGCCCAGAGGACACGGTCTCCGTCTCCCTCACCGGTCCTGCCTCCGTCACTGAGGGTCAGTCCGCCTCCGGCTATACCGTCACTCTCAGCCAGGCCGCCGTCACCCCCGTCACTGTCGCTTTGACATACTCCGGCACCGCCACCGATGGCTCCGACTACACCCGTGTGGTCAATGTGACTGTCCCCGCAGGCGCCACTTCTGCCACCTTCGACCTCACCACCCTCGATGACGCTTTGGCCGATAACGGCGAGACCATCGTCGTGGAATTGGGCGCCATCTCCGGTGGCGGCTTTGAGGCGATCTCCGCCAACCCCGCTGCCAGCTCTGTCACTACCACCATCAATGATGATGTGACTCCCGGCGGCCCCGGCACCCCCGGCCCAGAGGACACGGTCTCCGTCTCCCTCACCGGTCCTGCCTCCGTCACTGAGGGTCAGTCCGCCTCCGGCTATACCGTCACTCTCAGCCAGGCCGCCGTCACCCCCGTCACTGTCGCTTTGACATACTCCGGCACCGCCACCGATGGCTCCGACTACACCCGTGTGGTCAATGTGACTGTCCCCGCAGGCGCCACTTCTGCCACCTTCGACCTCACCACCCTCGATGACGCTTTGGCCGATAACGGCGAGACCATCGTCGTGGAATTGGGCGCCATCTCCGGTGGCGGCTTTGAGGCGATCTCCGCCAACCCCGCTGCCAGCTCTGTCACTACCACCATCAATGATGATGTGACTCCCGGCGGCCCCGGCACCCCCGGCCCAGAGGACACGGTCTCCGTCTCCCTCACCGGTCCTGCCTCCGTCACTGAGGGTCAGTCCGCCTCCGGCTATACCGTCACTCTCAGCCAGGCCGCCGTCACCCCCGTCACTGTCGCTTTGACATACTCCGGCACCGCCACCGATGGCTCCGACTACACCCGTGTGGTCAATGTGACTGTCCCCGCAGGCGCCACTTCTGCCACCTTCGACCTCACCACCCTCGATGACGCTTTGGCCGATAACGGCGAGACCATCGTCGTGGAATTGGGCGCCATCTCCGGTGGCGGCTTTGAGGCGATCTCCGCCAACCCCGCTGCCAGCTCTGTCACTACCACCATCAATGATGATGTGACTCCCGGCGGCCCCGGCACCCCCGGCCCAGAGGACACGGTCTCCGTCTCCCTCACCGGTCCTGCCTCCGTCACTGAGGGTCAGTCCGCCTCCGGCTATACCGTCACTCTCAGCCAGGCCGCCGTCACCCCCGTCACTGTCGCTTTGACATACTCCGGCACCGCCACCGATGGCTCCGACTACACCCGTGTGGTCAATGTGACTGTCCCCGCAGGCGCCACTTCTGCCACCTTCGACCTCACCACCCTCGATGACGCTTTGGCCGATAACGGCGAGACCATCGTCGTGGAATTGGGCGCCATCTCCGGTGGCGGCTTTGAGGCGATCTCCGCCAACCCCGCTGCCAGCTCTGTCACTACCACCATCAATGATGATGTGACTCCCGGCGGCCCCGGCACCCCCGGCCCAGAGGACACGGTCTCCGTCTCCCTCACCGGTCCTGCCTCCGTCACTGAGGGTCAGTCCGCCTCCGGCTATACCGTCACTCTCAGCCAGGCCGCCGTCACCCCCGTCACTGTCGCTTTGACATACTCCGGCACCGCCACCGATGGCTCCGACTACACCCGTGTGGTCAATGTGACTGTCCCCGCAGGCGCCACTTCTGCCACCTTCGACCTCACCACCCTCGATGACGCTTTGGCCGATAACGGCGAGACCATCGTCGTGGAATTGGGCGCCATCTCCGGTGGCGGCTTTGAGGCGATCTCCGCCAACCCCGCTGCCAGCTCTGTCACTACCACCATCAATGATGATGTGACTCCCGGCGGCCCCGGCACCCCCGGCCCAGAGGACACGGTCTCCGTCTCCCTCACCGGTCCTGCCTCCGTCACTGAGGGTCAGTCCGCCTCCGGCTATACCGTCACTCTCAGCCAGGCCGCCGTCACCCCCGTCACTGTCGCTTTGACATACTCCGGCACCGCCACCGATGGCTCCGACTACACCCGTGTGGTCAATGTGACTGTCCCCGCAGGCGCCACTTCTGCCACCTTCGACCTCACCACCCTCGATGACGCTTTGGCCGATAACGGCGAGACCATCGTCGTGGAATTGGGCGCCATCTCCGGTGGCGGCTTTGAGGCGATCTCCGCCAACCCCGCTGCCAGCTCTGTCACTACCACCATCAATGATGATGTGACTCCCGGCGGCCCCGGCACCCCCGGCCCAGAGGACACGGTCTCCGTCTCCCTCACCGGTCCTGCCTCCGTCACTGAGGGTCAGTCCGCCTCCGGCTATACCGTCACTCTCAGCCAGGCCGCCGTCACCCCCGTCACTGTCGCTTTGACATACTCCGGCACCGCCACCGATGGCTCCGACTACACCCGTGTGGTCAATGTGACTGTCCCCGCAGGCGCCACTTCTGCCACCTTCGACCTCACCACCCTCGATGACGCTTTGGCCGATAACGGCGAGACCATCGTCGTGGAATTGGGCGCCATCTCCGGTGGCGGCTTTGAGGCGATCTCCGCCAACCCCGCTGCCAGCTCTGTCACTACCACCATCAATGATGATGTGACTCCCGGCGGCCCCGGCACCCCCGGCCCAGAGGACACGGTCTCCGTCTCCCTCACCGGTCCTGCCTCCGTCACTGAGGGTCAGTCCGCCTCCGGCTATACCGTCACTCTCAGCCAGGCCGCCGTCACCCCCGTCACTGTCGCTTTGACATACTCCGGCACCGCCACCGATGGCTCCGACTACACCCGTGTGGTCAATGTGACTGTCCCCGCAGGCGCCACTTCTGCCACCTTCGACCTCACCACCCTCGATGACGCTTTGGCCGATAACGGCGAGACCATCGTCGTGGAATTGGGCGCCATCTCCGGTGGCGGCTTTGAGGCGATCTCCGCCAACCCCGCTGCCAGCTCTGTCACTACCACCATCAATGATGATGTGACTCCCGGCGGCCCCGGCACCCCCGGCCCAGAGGACACGGTCTCCGTCTCCCTCACCGGTCCTGCCTCCGTCACTGAGGGTCAGTCCGCCTCCGGCTATACCGTCACTCTCAGCCAGGCCGCCGTCACCCCCGTCACTGTCGCTTTGACATACTCCGGCACCGCCACCGATGGCTCCGACTACACCCGTGTGGTCAATGTGACTGTCCCCGCAGGCGCCACTTCTGCCACCTTCGACCTCACCACCCTCGATGACGCTTTGGCCGATAACGGCGAGACCATCGTCGTGGAATTGGGCGCCATCTCCGGTGGCGGCTTTGAGGCGATCTCCGCCAACCCCGCTGCCAGCTCTGTCACTACCACCATCAATGATGATGTGACTCCCGGCGGCCCCGCCACCCCCGGCCCAGAGGACACGGCAAACCTGTCGTTATCCGGTCCAACAGACATCACCGAAGGTTCGACTGCTACGTACACGTTGACTGTGGACAAAGCCCCTGCAACCGACTTGGTAGTGAGCGTAGTAACTAACCACATCACTACAAATGATGGGGACTTAGTCCCGGTATCAAGGACAGTAACAATCGCGGCAGGAACCACAACAGCAACATTCGTTGTTACAACGCTGGACGATGCGGTGTCAGATACTGGCGAACAGTTCAGGGTATTGATTACCGGCTCAACCGGCGGCGGATATGAGAACCTTGCTGTGGGCAACAGTTCTATCACGACCACCATTACCGACAATGACAACCCACCAGTCAATGGCGTTCCTGCAGCACAATCCACCAACGAAGACACCACCCGCGTCTTCAGCACCGCCAACAACAACGCACTGTCGGTGTCTGATGTCGATGGCGGCACTCTGAGCACTACGGTGGCCGTCACTAACGGCACCCTGACTGCCGTGGCCTTTGCCGGCGCCACCATCACCAACAATGGCTCCGGCTCTGTGACGATCACCGGCACTGCAGCAGCTATTAACGGTGCGTTGAATGGCTTGAGCTTCGCGCCCACTGCCGACTACAACGGCGGCGCAACGCTGACGCTGACCACCACCGACGGCACCTTCAGCGACACCGATACGGTCGCCATCAATGTGGCCTCCATTGCCGATATCGTCGCCGACGCGGTCTCCACCAATGAAGACACCGCCATCAGCTTTAACCCCATCACCGGCACCAATGGCGCCAGTGCGGACAACTTCGAAGGCGCCAATCCTCAGATCACCGCGATCAACGGCACCGCCATCGCAGTGGGTGGCTCTGTCGCTGTGACCAATGGCTCTGTCAGCCTGGCTGCAGGCAATGTCCTCACGTTCACACCGGCTACAAACTTCAACGGCACCGTGCCTGTGTTCTCCTACACCGTCACCTCCGGTGGCGTCTCCGAAACCGCTAACGTCTCCGTCAATGTCATCGCCGTCAATGACCCACCAGTCAATGGCGTTCCTGCAGCACAATCCACCAACGAAGACACCACCCGCGTCTTCAGCACCGCCAACAACAACGCACTGTCGGTGTCTGATGTCGATGGCGGCACTCTGAGCACTACGGTGGCCGTCACTAACGGCACCCTGACTGCCGTGGCCTTTGCCGGCGCCACCATCACCAACAATGGCTCCGGCTCTGTGACGATCACCGGCACTGCAGCAGCTATTAACGGTGCGTTGAATGGCTTGAGCTTCGCGCCCACTGCCGACTACAACGGCGGCGCAACGCTGACGCTGACCACCACCGACGGCACCTTCAGCGACACCGATACGGTCGCCATCAATGTGGCCTCCATTGCCGATATCGTCGCCGACGCGGTCTCCACCAATGAAGACACCGCCATCAGCTTTAACCCCATCACCGGCACCAATGGCGCCAGTGCGGACAACTTCGAAGGCGCCAATCCTCAGATCACCGCGATCAACGGCACCGCCATCGCAGTGGGTGGCTCTGTCGCTGTGACCAATGGCTCTGTCAGCCTGGCTGCAGGCAATGTCCTCACGTTCACACCGGCTACAAACTTCAACGGCACCGTGCCTGTGTTCTCCTACACCGTCACCTCCGGTGGCGTCTCCGAAACCGCTAACGTCTCCGTCAATGTCATCGCCGTCAATGACCCACCAGTCAATGGCGTTCCTGCAGCACAATCCACCAACGAAGACACCACCCGCGTCTTCAGCACCGCCAACAACAACGCACTGTCGGTGTCTGATGTCGATGGCGGCACTCTGAGCACTACGGTGGCCGTCACTAACGGCACCCTGACTGCCGTGGCCTTTGCCGGCGCCACCATCACCAACAATGGCTCCGGCTCTGTGACGATCACCGGCACTGCAGCAGCTATTAACGGTGCGTTGAATGGCTTGAGCTTCGCGCCCACTGCCGACTACAACGGCGGCGCAACGCTGACGCTGACCACCACCGACGGCACCTTCAGCGACACCGATACGGTCGCCATCAATGTGGCCTCCATTGCCGATATCGTCGCCGACGCGGTCTCCACCAATGAAGACACCGTCATCAGCTTTAACCCCATCACCGGCACCAATGGCGCCAGTGCGGACAACTTCGAAGGCGCCAATCCTCAGATCACCGCGATCAACGGCACCGCCATCGCAGTGGGTGGCTCTGTCGCTGTGACCAATGGCTCTGTCAGCCTGGCTGCAGGCAATGTCCTCACGTTCACACCGGCTACAAACTTCAACGGCACCGTGCCTGTGTTCTCCTACACCGTCACCTCCGGTGGCGTCTCCGAAACCGCTAACGTCTCCGTCAATGTCATCGCCGTCAATGACCCACCAGTCAATGGCGTTCCTGCAGCACAATCCACCAACGAAGACACCACCCGCGTCTTCAGCACCGCCAACAACAACGCACTGTCGGTGTCTGATGTCGATGGCGGCACTCTGAGCACTACGGTGGCCGTCACTAACGGCACCCTGACTGCCGTGGCCTTTGCCGGCGCCACCATCACCAACAATGGCTCCGGCTCTGTGACGATCACCGGCACTGCAGCAGCTATTAACGGTGCGTTGAATGGCTTGAGCTTCGCGCCCACTGCCGACTACAACGGCGGCGCAACGCTGACGCTGACCACCACCGACGGCACCTTCAGCGACACCGATACGGTCGCCATCAATGTGGCCTCCATTGCCGATATCGTCGCCGACGCGGTCTCCACCAATGAAGACACCGCCATCAGCTTTAACCCCATCACCGGCACCAATGGCGCCAGTGCGGACAACTTCGAAGGCGCCAATCCTCAGATCACCGCGATCAACGGCACCGCCATCGCAGTGGGTGGCTCTGTCGCTGTGACCAATGGCTCTGTCAGCCTGGCTGCAGGCAATGTCCTCACGTTCACACCGGCTACAAACTTCAACGGCACCGTGCCTGTGTTCTCCTACACCGTCACCTCCGGTGGCGTCTCCGAAACCGCTAACATCTCCGTCAATGTCATCGCCGTCAATGACGCGCCTACCGTCGGATCCAGTAGTGCCAGTGTGTCGGAAGAAGGTCTCGCGGGAGGCATCCAAGATACCGCGGGCAACCCCAGCGATACAACAAACGCACGGAGCGTGAGCGGAACCATTGCGATTTCTGATATCGACAGCACACCGACGATCACACTCACGGCCCCTGCAGGAGTGCTAACTTCTGGTGGTGTGGCGGTGACATGGACAGGTAATGGAACCAGTGCTTCGCCACTCGTCGGCAGCGCATCCGGCGTCGAAGTGTTGCGGGCCACCATTGACAATACCGGTAACTACACGATCACTTTGTCCAAGGCGATCGATCACCCCACCGGTGGTAATGAAAACATCAGATCACTGAACATCGGCGTAACAGCGACGGACCCTGGATCTCCGTCAGCAACAGCAACAGGCACCATCACACTCAATATTGAAGACGATGCGCCGGCCGCTGTTGCCAGCACACGCGTAGTGACGTTGCCTGCCATCAACACCAACATCGAACTGATCCTCGACGTTTCCGGCAGCATGGGGTCCGCTGTAGGCAACACCACGCGACTGCAGATCATGAAAGATTCCGTTGCGCTGTTGCTCGATCAGTACGACAACCTGGGCGACATCAAGGTACGTATCGTGACTTTCTCGGACGCAGCTGTGGCGAACAGTGCGGGTTGGGTATCAATTGCACAGGCAAAGACTTTTGTGAATGCTTTGACTGCCAATGGCGGCACCAATTACGATGCTGTCAAACGCAGTTTCGATTTGATACAGCTGTCGAACGCAAACGCGGCGTGGATTTGATACACCGTTGTGTGGGGCGATTGTCTGTTTTGTCTTTGCTTGTCTTTCAAGCAGTCAGTGGCTCGCCACTGACTGCTTGGCGCCCTTAGGCTGCCTGTTCCTCCTGTGTATCAAGGTGACTGCGTTTTCGTTTGAGTAGGGTATTGCTGCTGGCGGCAATCACACCGGCACGCCGCTTATCTTTCAGGCGATAGGAGTCTCCTGAAATCGGGACCACATGGGCGTGGTGGAGCAGTCGGTCAAGTAGCGCCGCTGTCAGCGTGGCATCGTCTGCAAACGTCTGGTCCCATTGCCCAAACGGCAGATTGGAGGTCAGGATGAGACTTCCCACTTCATAGCGTTTGGCAATGACTTGGAACAGAAGATTCGCCTGTTCCCGATTCATGGGAAGGTACCCGACCTCGTCAATGATCAACAGCCGGTAGGGACGCACGATGCGTTTGATAGCCTCTTCCAGGGTGTTCTGCCGTAGTGCCGTGCTCAGTGTCATCAGCAGATCTGCCGCCGTGATGAAACGCGTCTTGATTCCAGCCTGGGTTGCCCTGTAGCCCAAGGCGATGGCCAAGTGGGTTTTGCCCACCCCACTGGCGCCCAGCAAGACCACGTTCTCGCTGCGCTCCACGAAGGCCAGACTGCCAAGCTCCTGTACCAGGGGTTTGGGCACGCCGCTGGCAAACTGGAAGTCAAACTCATCAAGCGTCTTGATGGCGGGGAAGCCCGCTATGCGCGTGAGCATGGCGCGTGTTCTCTCCACTCTGGCTAGAGCCTCGCCACGCAAGGCTTGCTCCAGGAACTCCAGGTACCCCAGCTCTTTCTTGGCCGCCATTTGCCCCAAGTGGGCAAGCTGATCGGGTAAGTTGAGCAGGCGCAGCTGATCACACAGTTCACGCAGTCTTTCCATTTGCAGGCTCATGGTCGTCCTCCTGCTGAGGCTTGGTTGTGCACCAGCGTGTCATACATCGCCAGAGGATGCTGCAGGCCTCGCCATGCCGCGGCTGGAATTGGCCGGACTGCTGCGCCGCTACCGGTGACTTTTTGCAATTGACGCACTGTTCGCCCACTGTAGGCGCTGGGGATGGCCAGCAGATGTGTGCGCTCCTGTTGCAAAGCCAGTGCCGGCACACACCCAGTGGTTCCGTGGATCCGCACATTGGCAACGTCACGCAGCCAGGTGCGCATTTCCCGATTGGCTGTGTCCGCGTCCACCACCAAGCATTGCTGCTTCATACTCGCCACCAATGGCACCCAGAAGCTGCGCCGGATGTAGCCATTCATGCGTTCGACTTTGCCCTTGGTCTTGGCCCGATAGGGCTTGCACACCCGCGGCACAAAGCCATGGTGGTGCGCAAAGTCAGCAAAGGCACCCTGGAACTGGTGCAGGTTCTTGCCGTAGGCGTCACGCTTGAGGATGACGGTCTTCATGTTGTCGTACAGCACTTCACGGGTGACTCCACCAAAGCTCTCGAACGCCCTGACATGGCACGCCAGTAGTGTCTCCAGCTTCATGTCTGTGACAAACTCCGCGAAGGTCGCCCGGCTGTGGCCAAGCGTTGCCACAAACGCCGCCAACATGCCGTCTTTATGCCCAGACTTGCGGAACTCGATCCAGTCCATCTGCATTTGCTCACCGGGCTGGGTCTCGAACCGCACAACCGGATCCGGGCGCGCCTGTGGACGCAACTCCTTGAGGTACTCCTGCAGGATGCGCACGGAGCCCGTATACCCCTGTGCGGCAATCTCACGCTGCAGCACCGTTGCGGGAATCCAATCAGGCTTGGCCGCCTGAATACGTCCAGCCAAGTAGTCCTTGAATGGATCGAGCTTGCTTTTACGTTCCGGCAGTTTCTTCATGGCCGGCGGACCGCCCTCCAAATACTTACGCACCGTGTTGACTGCCATTCCAGTTTGCGCCGATATCTCGCGCAAGCTCAGCCTGTGCTTCCTTAAAACCTTGAGTTCCATGTACTCCTCGTTCGTAATCATTGCCAGTCCCATCCATGGTTCGGATGGCTTGGCACGTTAGTCGAGGTGTATCAATTCCTCACCGCGTTTGCGTGTCATTTTCATACTGCGCGTGACAATGCGGCCATTTCCACAGCACAGACCTCCTGGACGACCCCAGGAAAGTTGGTGAATGCACAAAACGTTAGCTATTTCCTGACGGACGGTGCGCCTACCGCAGGTCAAGAAATGGGCGCTGCTGATGAAGCGATTTGGACAGACTTCTTGAATCGCAACGACATCAACTCGTTTGCGTACGGCATGGGTACAGGTGCAACCCAAGCGAATTTGGATCCGATTGCTTACAACGGTTTAGGCGCCGGCAACAACACAGCGGGCGTGGTGGTGGCAGACATTACCCAATTGCCTCCAATTCTGCGTGACTCCATCCTCACACCATCTGGTGGCGATATTGTTACCGGTGGACTGGGCGAAGGCTCCGGTCTCGGTGCCGATGGCGGCTTCTTGCGGAGCGTCACAATCGATGGAACTACGTACACCTACGACCCTGCTGGCAACGGGACTATCACCACGAGCGGCACCAATCGCGGCACGTTTGACACATCAACCAACACCATGACGATCTCTACCACTGCGGGTGGCAAGTTCGTAGTGGATATGGACAATGGCCTGTACACCTATACGCCGCCTGTATCAACATCGACTACCTTCAACGAATCGATTGGCTTTTCGCTGCAAGATCAGGATGGAGATACCGCTGGCAACACACTCACCATTACGGTCAACCCTCCGGGAACAGCTCCGGCATCTGCCATCGACACGGGATTGACGCTAACCCTGTCTACGACGACCGCTGCAGTTGCAACTTCCGGCTTGCATGGCGAGTACTACGGTTACAACGAGACCGCGAATATTGCAGGTAACAACTACCAGGCAGGAGACACTACGGTAGGGAACGCTGACCGTGTTGCAGATCTCAACACCATCATTAACTTGCGGGAAGGCAGCACCATCGTCGGCTCCGGGCGGACAGCCAGTGCTGCGGCTTCTGATGCAACATGGAATGCAACCAACCTGACCTACGGGGCGTCACCCACAGTCACCGGCAATTTGGGCACTAACCCCAACATCGCCAGCGGTGGTACGGCGGTTACATCAGGCGCGCTGTACAACTTCCTTGGCGCAGGCAATGCCGGAAGCAACGCAGGCACACTGCAAACTACCAGCAGTTTTGGCAACACAACGGATTCGATGCTGCGCTTTGCGGGCTCTGCCTACTTTGCGGCTGGGAACTATGACTTCCGGGTGCTTGCTGACGACGGCTTCAGCATTCGAATCGACGGAGTTACTGTTTTCGAGTTCAACGACATTCAATCGCCCACCACACGCACGTCAACACCTATCGCAATTGGTGAGGGCATGCACACGATTGAAATCCTGTACTGGGAACAAGGCGGCAACGCTGCATTGCAAGTTGCCTACAGACCGACAGGCTCTGCAACGTTTAACAGCCTCAGTCTCGACAACTTGGCCATGTTCCAAAGTACAGAATTGCCTGTGCTGTCGGATCTCCAAGATATCGTCGAAAGCCCTACTAACGGTCAGTACCTGATCCGCACCGGCCAAGAAGTTACCGGCTCTGGCTCTAATGACACGATTACCGGCAGCGCCGGCAGGGATCGAATTCATGGAGGTGATGGCAACGACACCATCAGCGCAGGTACGGGTGCTGACTGGATGGAAGGCGGCCGAGGCAATGACACCTTAACTGGTGGCGCTGGTTCAGACACATTCCGCTGGCAGTTGTCAGACCGTGGAATCACCGGCCAACCTGCGGTGGACACGATTACGGATTTCGATGTCACATCAGCGAAGTCTGGCGGTGATGTACTGGACCTGCGAGATCTACTGCAAGGAGAAGCGGGGGTCAGCAACTTGCAGAACTACTTGGATTTCAATTCCGCAAACGGCTCCACTGTGATCCGGATCAGCACAACCGGTGCATTTACCAATGGCACCTACAGCGCAGCTGCAGCGGACCAGGAAATCGTTTTGCAAGGCGTAGGTAACTTGCGGACATCACTGGGCTTGGCAACCAACGCCACTGATACGCAGGTAATTCAAGAGCTCATCAATCGCGGTAAGCTCATCACAGACTGACTCGACCTCGGCAGCTAAAAGGCCTCAGAGACAAACGTCTCTGAGGCCTTTTTTTATATAGTGCGCTTACTCGGAAATGTGATCAGGTAGACGGGGCATCTTTCACTGCAGGCCCGGTTGCACCATCAAAGCCCAAGGACTTCAACGCGTCGATCTCAGCATCGGTCGAAACACCCTCAGCCAAGACCACGAGTCCAATGTTGTGAGCAATACCGCAAAGACCTTTCAGGAAGGCTGCGTTACCCACGTTGGAATCTACGCCGCGAACGAAACTCGAGTCCACCTTCAAATAGTCGAGCCCCAAGTCATGCAACTGCCCGATTTGGCTGAAGCGGTGACCAAAGTGCTCCAAACCCACGTGGCAGCCGTACAACTTCAGTTGCGGACATAGTGCCCGGAATGCCTCCAAATGTTTGAATGCCCCCTCTTCTGCGACTTCAAGCCAGAGCCGATCAGCGGCTCCTGCACTTTGGCGAACCAAAGCAATTAGCTTCGGGATAAAGGAACGGTCATCCAATGAGCTCGCGGAGAGATTGATGGCCAAGCCCGGAAGCGCAGGCGTCCGCGCAAGATCTTGCAACCCAAGCTCCACCGCCTTGAGGTCCAAATCAGCGGTCAACTTCAGTCGCTCTGCAATCGGTAAAAAACGCCCGGCCGGCAACCACTCTCCGCGCTCGTCAAACATCAAGCGCAAAGGGCACTCGCGGTGCGATAGACCGCCAGACATGGTCATTACGGGGAAAGAAATGAGGCGCACCCAGCCATGCTCCAAAGCACGTCGGATCATGATGGCCCACTGGTCTGCAGTGCGTGGCAAATCATCATCTGTCGATACGCGAGCCTCTTGAACACTGTTCGCCTGGGAGGCCTCTGCAGTCGCCAGCGCACTGTCGATCCGCGCCAGAAGCTCACCGATGTTTTCGCCCTGGCTGAAACGTCCATAGCCCACTGCTGCTGTATTTCCACCCTCCACAAAGGGCGCAGCCTCTTTAATCAGTACTTGGATGAGTCGGCTTGCGAGCTCTTGCCCCTCCACCTTGGCTGGCACCAAAAGCGCAAAATCAGCACCGTTCAGTCGGGCAGGCACGCTCTCTGAGTGGGCTTCGGCTACCCGCTTGAGGACATGTCCGGTCAACTTCAAGAAGTCGTCCGTCGCTGCACGCCCCAGACGCCGGTTGATACCCGCCAGATCCGCCAAACGAACCATCAACAGCAAGCCACCTGAAGAGTCTTCCGCGTCCATGCTTTGACGCAATCGCGCCATGAAATAAGCTCGATTAGCCAATCCGGTCAAGCTATCAAAGTTAGCCTCCTGCCTGACTTGCTCAAGGCGAAGGGCTTCATCGTCAAACATCGACTTCAAGCGCCCGACCGTTGCATTCATCGCGCTGGCGAGCTGCTTCAGCTCTGGTACCTTGGGCTCCTCCACCGTGACGAAGCGTCGCTGCGTAATAGCCGTCGCTTGTTCGATCACCGTGTCTAAAGGTCGCCGCAAGCGCCCCAACACCGAGCTCCCCAGCCAGCCGCCGACCAATCCCGCCAAAGCGAGTGCCAGTGTCATGTCACACGCACTTTTCCACAAAGCGCCATAAGCAAAACGGCTATGGCTGATCAGCGTAACCGTGCCGAACTGCTTCCAGCCATTGGATATCTGCGCCTGCCCTGGAGCCGATTGAATCGGAAGCAATGCCGCAAACCATGCGGGTGCATCGAACTCTCCCTGTGGCGCAATCCGCTCCGAAATCACATTGCCTGTCGGATCCAACACACGCACAAGTTGGTAGTGCCCACTATCAAACAACGACGCAGACACCAAATCCACACTCACAGGATCCGGATCACTCTGACTCAAAGCAAGCGCCAGAGCAGTAGCATTGTCGGTATTCTTGATCGCCAGTTGCGACTCCAGATAGCCCCGCGCCGAGAGCAGTGATGCCAACAGGCCCCCACCAAGGGCCAGCAACATGCTGGCAATAATCGCCAGCCACAGTTGTCGGTACATAGACATGGGTGTTTCCTCTTCCTACTAAATTACTCAAAGCCTTCGGCCTTAGCCCGGCGTAACAAATCTTCCCAGCGCGACAAACGCCCGGTGCCCTCCGCAGCAGGGCTCGCGCCCGCAGCCCCGGTAAAAACGCCCGTACTGTTAAAACTAAACACCGGAACCAAATCCGGGCGACGCGAGGCCGGTTTGATCTCACCGACCAAGTTATCCATCACCAAAGGTTCTGCGTCCGGCGAGGCATAAAAGGCCAACACCATGTGCGCTTGTGTTGCATCAGACGTTCCAGTCTTGGCGCGCACGTAGATAAATCGGAGCTTGTCGGGCGCCACCCCGATCTGAAGGAGTGTGAAGTACTTGGCAATAGCGAAGTCTTCGCAATCTCCGGCACCACGCCCCAGCGTTTCGACAGGCGTCGCCCAATAATCGGTTTGCCCCCACACGGCCGTGTCTTCGCTGAACTGCACCTGTTGATTCACGAAACTGTTGACGCGCTTGAGACGCTCTGTGTCCCCCAGATCGGTCAACGTGGGGAGCAATTTGCGCCACGCATCGAATCGGGGTTGGGCAGCCGCACCCCAACGTTGCAAGAACGAAGCCTGAACCGTATCAATGCCAGCCCCCACCTGAACGCTCAACATCGCCGCGCCCAAAAGCACCCAAAGTAACAGTCGTTGCGCAAGCAGCTGACCGCCGGCACCAAAAACCATTAATTTGTTAAAGACGATGCACATTAAGAAAAAATAAAAAAACGGGCGTTTATCACAGAATGGCTAGTCACATTTTGGCCCAAAGGGTTAAAATTGCAAGCAGTACCAGACTTCGTTAGCATTTGTAACAGCACCTTGTTTTTGATTACGACGCCCCTAGTCACCTGATGCCTAGGCCAGAAAGCCGAAAAAAAATGACATATCGCACTCCGTTGGCTCTTGCAATCGCCAGTATTTTCTTCACCGGTTTTTCCAATGCACAGCCTGCGACGCAGCTATCTACCGCGGTCGAGAAGGCAATCCTTGAAAACCCGGAAGTCAAACTCAAGCACAAGAACTTGATGGCCAGCTCCAATGAGCGCGCCGTTGCGGAAGGCGGATTCAAGCCGAGGATCGACTTGGAGGCTACTGTTGGTGAGAAATCCACGTTCTCCCCCGGCTTGTCTGGAGATCGCGCGTACTCCAACTCGACCGCTAGCTTGCAATTGCGGCAAACACTGTTTGACGGCTTTGCCACCGCAAGCGATGTGAGGCGTTTGGGCTACAGCCGCATGGCGGCTTACTACGACCTCTTGGCTAGCAGCGACAACATTGGCCTGGAAGCAGCACGCGCCTACCTGGACGTACAGCGCTTCCGTGAGCTGGTCGAGCTCGCCAAAGAAAACTACGCGAATCACTTTGATGTGTACACCCGGCTGGAAACGCGGGTCAAGGCGGGTGTCGGTCGTCGGGTGGACTTGGAACAAGCCTCCGGGCGCTTGGCCCTGGCCGAGTCCAACTGGCTGACGGAAGCATCCAACCTGCATGATGTTTCTTCGCGCTACCAGCGTTTAGTTGGAGAACAGCCCGCAGCGGACCTCAGCCCCATCCCTAACTTGACACCGTCGCTGCCAGCGCGCGAGAACTATGTGGGTAACGCTGTACGCGGTAACCCAGAGTTTCTGGGTGCGGTGTCCAACATCCGCGCATTCCGTGCAGATGCTGAATTGCGCAAGGCTGCAAACTACCCGACCCTGGAGTTCCGAGCGTCGCAGAGTTTTGAGACAAACCGCTCCGCAGTGACCGGCGACTACCGCGACTCTGCGGTTCAGCTGGTGCTGAACTACAACTTATACCGCGGCGGCTCTGACCAAGCTCGCATTCGCCAATACGTAGACAAGCTCAACGCCACTTACGATCTCCGCGACAAAGTCTGCCGGGACGTGCGCCAGACTGCCCGAATCGCGCTGAATGATGTGGCAAAGCTCGAGTCCCAAATCGGGTTCTTGAGCCAACACGAACTCTCCACGTCCAAGGCGCGTGAAGCCTACCGCCAGCAATTTGATATCGGCCAACGCTCATTGCTCGATCTGCTGGACACCGAAAACGAGTATTTCCAAGCACGCCGTGCGCTCGTCAATGCCGAATACGACCTGTCGCTCGCCAAAGCGCGAGTTCTGGGAGTGAACGGCACTTTGCTGAGTGCGCTTAAGCTGCGCCCCTTGGAAGTGAACGTCCCCGAGCAAAACGGTGGCACCGACGCCAACGACGACGCGATGCTGTGCGCCAGTGACCTAGGCCCCGACATCGTTCTAGACAAGAGCACGTTGCCAAAACCCACCTTGGCAACACCCGTAGCTGCGGTCGTCCCGGCACCGGCTCCCCTGCCAGTGCCCGTGGCACCTGCTGCACCCAACAAGGCTTTGTGTGATGCGGTAGCGCCTTCCGTTGAAAAGTGGATCGCATCGTGGAATAGCAAAGACATCAATGGCTATTTCAGCGCGTATTCCGACAGCTTTGTACCTGCACAAGGCCTGAGCCGTTCGCAGTGGGAAAACTTGCGTAAAAAGCGGGTGGGCAAGCAAGGTGGAATCTCCACCGTGCTGAAAAACATCACCCCCGCGCGCTGCGATGGCAAGACCACCGAAGTGTCTTTCACCCAAGAATACGGCTCCGAAGACTACCGCGATACCGTTGAGAAAACACTCTCGATGGAGTACGCGAACGGCGCCTGGAAAATCCTGAAGGAAACCGTCACCAAAGGCCGCACCTTTTAAGCCGCAGTCCTCCACGAAAAAAGCGACCCGAGGGTCGCTTTTTTTATGGGCATCACCAAGCGGCAGAGCCGCTGTTGCAAGCCAAACTCTGGTGACCGAGTCTTAAAACGGAATGTCGTCGTCCATATCGTCAAAGCCGCTGGCCGGGCGCGGGGCCGGCGCCTGGCGAGGCGCAGGGGCCGGAGCAGCAGCGCGCGGGGGCGGTGCCATGCGGCGGGGTGGTGGCGCACCCCCCTCATCGCCCGCATCCGAAGGACCGCCCATGCCTTCACGACCACCCAACAATTGCAGCTCGGTAGCCACGATATCGACCGTATTCTTTTCAATACCAGACTGGTCGGTGTATTTGCCGTATTTCAAACGCCCTTCGACATAGATCGGGCGACCTTTTTTAACGTACTCACCGGCGATCTCTGCCAAGCGGTCGTAAAACGTCACACGGTGCCATTGGGTATCTTCTACGGTTTCGCCCGTATTTCGGTCTTTGCGACGACTACTGGTGGCCACACTGACGTTCGCCACCGCCTGACCGGAGGGCAAGTAGCGGATTTCAGGATCGCGGCCGCAATTGCCGACCAGAATGACTTTATTGACGGATGCCATGGTTTTCTCCAGATTAGTCGCTGATTATCCCGCCTTTGCCGCAGGTTTAGCAGCAGGCGCCTCCATTCGCCACGCGACGAGCAGCCATGCCACCATGGCGCCACCACTGGCCACAAACAGGGCCTGAGCTCCGGCGGACTTGACTAACCAGCCGCCCAAAGCGCCCCCAGCAAAGAAACCCAGGGACTGCAAGGTGTTGTAAACCCCCAGTGCCGCACCACGGGCCGAGGCTGGCGCCGCCTTCGAGGCCAAGCTGGGCTGACTGGCCTCCAGCACATTGAAGCCACAAAAAAACACAAACAGGACAAGACCCATGGTCCAGATACTGGGCCCGGCCTGGGTGAGCAGCCATAGCGCCACTTGCACCACCGCAATCAGCCCAATGGCGGACAAAAACACCGCGCGCAGATAGCCTTTTTTCTCGAGCGGAAAGAGGGTGGCTCCCATAACGAAGAACGAGGCCAACACCGCCGGCAGATACACCTGCCAATGTTGATCGCGCGCCAATCCCGCTTGCACCAACATGGCAGGCAGCGCCACCCACATGGCCAGCTGCACCGCATGGAGTACAAAAACACCAAAATCCAATCTCAGCAAAGCAGGGTGGCGCAGGACGGCGAGCACACCGCTTCTGGCTTGGTCGACCTGCTGCAGTGGCGCTGGCGGTACCCACCAGATCACCACCGCGACCCCGCCCAGCGCCAACGCGGAGGTCAGGGCAAACAAGCCGTGCAAACCGATGTGGGCCGCGAGCAAGGGAGACAGCACCAGAGACACGGCAAACATCAACCCGATACTCGCCCCCACCAAAGCCATGGCTTTGGTACGCACGATGTCCCGGGTCTGGTCTGCCAACAAGGCAGTTACCGCTGCGGAGATAGCCCCTGCGCCTTGAAGTGCCCGGCCGGCTACCAGCCACTCCAGGGTAGGCGCCCACGCGGCCACAGCACTCCCCAGCGCAAACACCAGCAATCCAACCACCATCACCGGCTTGCGCCCGAACCGGTCGGAAGCCATGCCGAAGGGAATCTGCAACAAGCCCTGCGTCAGGCCATACACGCCCATCGCAATCCCCACCAGCGCCGCATCGTCCCCACCGGGGTATTTGCGGGCTTCCAGCGCGAATACCGGGAGCACCAGAAAAAGCCCCAGCATCCGCAACGCAAAAATCAGTGCCAGCGATGCACTGGAACGCCGCTCCAGCGGGGTCATGGTGGTGTCGGAATCAGTGGGGACGGACAAATCGGTCACTCTCAAGCGTTAAAGGGTGGCAGAAACCGGAGGGTGACGCCACAGCCCGACATTGTCTATCATGGCGGGTTACTCTTCCGGCGGCCACTCTCTTGAACTCCTCTTCTGACGACGGTAAATATCTCGCCCGCGCTTTGCAGCAGCAAAACATCAGTGTGCGGGGTGCGCGCACCCACAACCTGAAGAATATCGACATCGATATTCCGCGAAACCAGTTGGTGGTCATCACCGGCCTGTCGGGCTCGGGCAAGTCCAGCCTCGCGTTTGACACCCTCTACGCGGAGGGGCAGCGCCGCTATGTGGAGAGCCTCTCGACCTACGCGCGCCAGTTCCTGCAACTGATGGACAAGCCCGATGTGGACATGATCGAAGGGCTCTCGCCCGCCATCAGCATCGAGCAAAAAGCCACCAGCCACAACCCGCGCTCCACAGTGGGTACCGTCACCGAAATTCACGACTACCTGCGCCTGCTGTTCGCCCGCGCTGGCACCCCTTATTGCCCGGACCACGACCTGCCCCTGCAAAGTCAGACCGTCAGTCAGATGGTGGATGCCGTGCTGGCGCTGCCGGAAGACACCAAGCTGATGATTCTGGCGCCCGTGGCGCGGGAGAAGAAAGGGGAATTCCAGGACCTGTTTGCCCAGATGCAGGCGCAGGGCTATGTGCGATTCCGGCTCAATGGCAAGCCCTATGAAGCGGAAGACCTGCCTGAACTCAAAAAAACCGAGAAGCACGACATTGACGTAGTGGTCGACCGCATTAAGGTGCGGCAGGACCTCAAGCAACGGCTGGCCGAGAGCTTTGAGGCCGCCCTGCGCATTGCCAGCGGCCGCGCGATTGCGCTCGAAATGGACACGGGCGTGGAACACCTGTTCAACGCCAAGTTCGCATGCCCAGTGTGCAACTATTCGATCGCGGAGCTGGAGCCGCGGCTGTTTTCGTTCAACTCACCGGTCGGCGCCTGCACGACCTGTGACGGTTTGGGCCAACATGAGTTTTTTGATCCGGCCCGCGTGGTGGCCTTCCCCACGCTGAGCCTGGCCAGCGGCGCCATCAAAGGCTGGGACCGGCGCAACGGCTACTACTTCAGCATGCTGGAGAGCCTAGCCAAGCACTACGGGTTCGACATTGACGCCTCGTTTGAGAGCCTGCCGCACACGGTGCAGCACGCCATCCTGCAGGGCTCTGGCTCTGAGGAGATCAAGTTCAGCTACATCATGGATTCCGGCGCTTCTCAGGGCAAGAAGGTCACGAAAAAGCACCCCTTCGAGGGCATCATCCCCAACATGCAGCGCCGCTACCGGGAAACCGACTCTGCAGTCGTCCGGGAAGACCTGGGCCGCTTGCGCAGCACCCAGCCCTGCCCGGACTGCGGCGGCTCCCGCCTGCGCAAAGAAGCCCGCCATGTGAAGATCGGCGAAGGCACCGAGGCGCGTGCGATCTACGAGATCAGCCACGTCACGCTACGCGAAAGCTTTGAGTACTTCAACAGCCTGCAGATGCCGGGCGCGCGCGGCGAAATTGCAGCCAAGGTTATCCGCGAAATCGGCCTGCGCCTGAAGTTTTTGAACGACGTGGGTCTGAACTACCTGAGTCTAGACCGCAGTGCAGAAACACTTAGTGGCGGTGAGAGCCAGCGCATCCGCCTGGCCAGCCAGATCGGCTCGGGCCTGACCGGCGTGATGTATGTGCTTGATGAGCCCAGTATCGGCCTGCACCAGCGCGACAATGACCGCCTGATCGGCACGCTGCAACACCTGCGCGATATCGGCAACAGCGTGCTGGTGGTCGAGCACGACGAGGACATGATGCGCGCGGCCGACCATGTGATCGACATGGGCCTGGGCGCGGGCGTGCACGGTGGGCGGGTGATCGCCCAGGGCACGTTTGACGAGGTCAAAGCCACCCCGGCGTCGCTCACCGGCCAGTACCTGGCCAAGACCCTGCAAATTGAAGTGCCCAAGCGCCGCACCCCTTGGCTACCCGTGGTGGAAGAGGCCAAGCCGGTTGCCAAAGGTGCCGGCAAAGGCGCTCCCAGCAAGGCAGCATTGGCCTGGGCGGAGCGGCAGGCGCAGCACATTGCCACCCAAGGCGAACTGCAAGCCATCCGCATCACCGGCGCCACGGGGCACAACCTCAAACACGTGAGTGTGGACTTCCCGGTCGGCTTGCTGACCTGCGTGACCGGCGTGTCCGGCTCAGGCAAATCCACGCTGGTCAACAACACCTTGTACGCCGCGGTAGCGCGTCAGCTTTACCGCGCACACGACGAGCCGGCGGCGCATGAGAGCATCGATGGCATCCAGTATTTCGACAAGGTCATCAACGTCGACCAGTCGCCCATCGGCCGCACGCCGCGCTCCAACCCGGCCACCTACACCGGTCTGTTCACCCCTATTCGCGAGCTGATGGCGGAGGTGCCCACCGCGCGCGAACGGGGCTACGGCCCGGGCCGCTTCAGCTTCAACGTGGCCGGTGGCCGCTGCGAGGCTTGCCAAGGCGACGGTATGGTGAAAGTGGAGATGCACTTTTTGCCCGATGTGTATGTGCCCTGCGATGTGTGCGCCGGCCAGCGCTACAACCGCGAGACGCTGGAAGTGCTCTACAAAGGCAAGAACATCGCCCAGATTCTGGACATGACGGTGGAAGCTGCCTACGAGTTTTTGCACGCAGTGCCCACCATCGCCCGCAAGCTACAAACGCTGCTGGATGTAGGCCTGTCCTACATCCGCCTCGGGCAGGCTGCTACCACGCTATCCGGTGGCGAAGCACAGCGGGTGAAGCTGGCGCTGGAGCTATCCAAAAAAGACACCGGCCGCACGCTCTACATCCTGGACGAGCCCACCACCGGCCTGCACTTTGCCGACATTGCGCTGCTGCTCAAAGTGCTGCACCAGTTGCGCGATGCGGGCAACACCATCGTCATCATTGAACACAACCTGGACGTGATCAAAACCGCTGACTGGCTGATCGACATTGGCCCCGAAGGCGGCGCAGGTGGTGGCACCGTGGTCGGCGTGGGCACGCCGGAAGACATTGCCGCCAACCCGGCCAGCCACACGGGGCGCTATTTGAAGGCGCTGCTCTGAATCAGTATGTAGGCGCCTTCTTTGAACAAAACAAGGCTCTAGCCCTTATAAAACATGCGCAAGTAGCTACAAATTCAGTAGCAAATATTGGCGGCGAATCAAACGCCGGCAGCAGCCAGCTTGCGGTACAGCGTCTGCCGGCTGATGCCCAGCTGGCGAGCGGCCAGCGACACATTGCCGCGCGTGGCCTCCAAGGTCTGCTGAATGGCCACTTGCGAGAGTGCTTGCAAGCTCTGGGGCACCTGCATTGCCGCGGGCTGAGCCCCTAGTGGTGCAGTCCCTGCAGCCACTGCCGGGCCCGGGGAGCTCGCCGCCGCCACAGGCGCTACGGCTTGTAGCGCCTCCAGCAGGTCGTCGGGCATGTGCGCCCAGTCCAGCGTGTCTTCGCTGTCTTGCAACATCGCGCAGGCAGTGCGCAGCACGCTGGCGTATTGCCGCAAGTTGCCGGGCCACGGGTAGGCCGCCAGACGGCTGAGCAGCTCCGGGGCGACCTGCAGTGCCAGAGCGGGGCTCAGGTCGCTCAACAGCCGCTCGGTGAGTGCTGCGAAGTCACTGCGATCGCGCAGGGCAGGCAAGGTAACCGTCAGGCCGTTGATGCGGTAATACAGGTCGTGGCGGAACTTGCCATTGGCCGCCGCTTCCGCCAGCTTGCAATGGGTGGCGCACACTAGCGCAAAGTCCACCGCCACGGCTTTGCCTGCGCCCACCGGGGTCACGGTGCGCTCTTGCAACACGCGCAGCAAGCGAGTTTGCATGGTCAGCGGCATATCACCGATTTCGTCCAGAAACAAAGTGCCGCCGTGGGCCTCGCGCAAGCGGCCGGGGCTGCCCTCTTTGCGCGCACCGGTAAAAGCGCCCGCCACATAACCAAACAGCTCGGACTCGATCAGGCTCTCGGGGATAGCCCCGCAGTTAATGGCCACAAATGGGCCGTCACGGCGCGGGCCACTGGCGTGCAGGGCGCGGGCAAACATCTCTTTGCCTACCCCGGATTCCCCCTGTACCAGCAGCGGGATCGGCTTAGCCACGATGCGGCGCGCCTTGTCGGCGGCGCTGCGCCAGCGGGCATCGCCGGTGTCCAAGGCGCTCAGTGCGTCGACTCCGGGCCTAGCAGCAGGCGTGGCAACAGGCGATGCTGCGGCATAGCTGATGGCGGGCAGCACCGCAGGATCTACCTGAATCTGCGCGAACACGATAGCGCCGTTGTGCAGTCGCAGTTGCTGGGCTTGCAGAGGCCGGCGCTTGTGGCGGGAGAGCAGGTCGTCGAGCCGCACATCCAGCACCCGCTCCAGCAAGGTGGCACCGATGTCGCCGGTGTTGAGCCGCAGCAGCGCTAGGCCCACGCGGTTGGCGCCCACAATCCAGCCGTCGTCTGACAGCGCAATGATGCCTTCGGCCACACTGCCGATGCCCTCCGGGTGCGCGTGCAAATGCAGCCGGATATTGCGCTTACAGGTGGCCACCATGAGGCGGTTTTCAATCATGCGGGCGGCGGTGCTGACCAACCCCAAGGTGTGGGCGTGGCCATTGCGGTGGTCTCCGGAGATATCCAGAATGCCGCTTAACTCGCCGGTGGCCGACAAAATCGGCGAAGCCGCGCAAGTCAAGAAACCATTGCGCTCCAAGAAATGCTCCGAGCCATGGATCTCCACCGCACCGCGCTCCGCCAGCGCAGTGCCGATGGCGTTGGTGCCCCGGTGGCTTTCGTTCCAAGATGCACCGCTAGTCAGTGCCACCCGTTCGGCCTTGTCGACAAAATGCGGGTCGCCCAGGGTGTGCATCAACATGCCGGCGGAATCGGCCAGCACCACCACGCTCTGGCTTTGGCGCACCTGGTCAAACACATATTCCATGACCGGGCGCGAGTGGGCCAACAGCGCATGGTTACTTGCTAGCACATGGCGCAAATGGTGGGTGCTGGCATGTTCGGGTGAGACCCGGGCAGTGGGCGCCAAACCCGCCGCCATGCTGCGGTGCCACGAGCGAGCGAGCCGCTCATCCACGATACCGGCCGGGCACTGCCCGGTTTCCAAAAGCTGCTGTCGGGCCTGACGTAAGGCCAGCAAAGGGGAAGGTGATCGCACGTTGTCTCCTGCGCGGAGTCATGTCGCCCCGCTCTGCGTTTCAGTATGGGGGTTGTGCGCGCAGGGAGCAATGGCGCAGACCCTCAAAACTGTCCGAGTGTTCCATTTTGTGACACCTGTCACTGTGGCAAAGCGTGACAGCACAGGCTAGCGGACACTGGCGGACGAACTTGTAGACAGAAAAAACCCAATGAAATCAACGCTGGTCATGCGCACCTGCAGGTGGCACGCCTCTTGAGTCACAAGAGCACCTGCCGGAAGCCACTCCGCAGGAAATCAAACCAAGCACAAGAGGACGACAACCATGGCTATTTACGCAGCACCCGGCGCAGCAGGCGCCAAGATCTCGTACAAATCCCAGTACAACAACTTCATCGGCGGCAAGTTTGTGCCACCGGTCAAGGGCCAGTACTTTGACGTCATCACCCCGGTCAGCGGCAAGGTTTACACCCAAGCTGCGCGCTCCACCGCAGAAGATATTGAACTGGCACTCGACGCTGCCCACGCCGCCAGCGACGCTTGGGGCAAGACCGATGCGGCCACCCGCAGCAACATCTTGCTCAAGATTGCTGACCGCATCGAGCAAAACCTGGAGCTGCTGGCCTATGCCGAAACCGTGGACAACGGCAAAGCCATCCGCGAAACCCTGAATGCCGACATTCCGCTCACCGTGGACCACTTCCGCTACTTTGCAGGCTGCGTGCGTGCACAAGAAGGCGCCTTGTCCAACATCGACGAGAACACCGTGGCATATCACATCCAGGAACCCCTGGGCGTGGTCGGCCAGATCATTCCTTGGAACTTCCCGATCTTGATGGCAGCCTGGAAGCTGGCGCCTGCCTTGGGCGCCGGCAACTGCGTGGTCCTCAAGCCCGCAGAGAGCACCCCCATCTCCATCCTGATCCTGGCCGAGCTGATTGCAGACTTGCTGCCGCCCGGTGTGCTCAACATCGTGAACGGTTACGGTCGTGAAGCCGGTATGCCTTTGGCGACTTCCAAGCGCATCGCCAAGATCGCGTTCACCGGCTCCACCACCACCGGCCGCGTGATTGCCCAAGCTGCTGCCAACAACCTGATCCCTGCCACGCTGGAACTGGGCGGCAAGAGCCCCAATGTGTTCTTTGCGGACATCATGGACAAGGACGACGCCTTCCTGGACAAAGCCATTGAAGGCCTGGTGCTGTTTGCCTTCAACCAAGGCGAGGTTTGCACCTGCCCAAGCCGCGCACTGATCCAAGAAAGCATTTACGACAAGTTCATGGAGCGTGTATTGAAGCGCGTGGCCGCCATCAAGCACGCCAACCCCCTGGACACCGACAGCATGATGGGCGCGCAAGCCTCCAAAGAGCAGCTGACCAAAATCCTGAGCTACTTGGACCTGGGCAAGCAAGAGGGTGCTGAAGTACTCATCGGCGGCGGCCAAGCCCACCTCGGTGGCGACTTGGAAGGCGGCTATTACGTGCAGCCCACCCTGTTCAAGGGCCACAACAAGATGCGCATCTTCCAGGAAGAAATCTTCGGCCCCGTGCTGGCCGTGACCACCTTCAAGGACGAAGCCGAAGCCTTGGCGATTGCCAACAACACGCTCTACGGCCTGGGCGCCGGTGTGTGGAGCCGCAACGGCAATGTGGCCTACCGCATGGGCCGCGCTATCAAAGCGGGCCGCGTGTGGACCAACTGCTACCACGCCTACCCCGCACATGCTGCATTCGGTGGCTACAAGGAATCAGGCATCGGCCGCGAAACCCACAAAATGATGCTGGACCACTACCAGCAGACCAAGAACTTGTTGGTGTCGTACTCTGAAAACAAGTTGGGCTTCTTTTAAAGCGAATCACGTCAACTGACACCCAACGCGATAACCCGACGGGGCGGCCACCGATTTCTGGTACTCCAGCATGAGGTGGACGCCCCGTTGGGTTATTGCGTTGCGAGAGCCAACAAAAGCCGTTTGGCTGTGAGCATCTAGAACGTAGATTCAAGTGATATTGCGAACAGGAGACAAAACCATGGTCGACAAAGTAGTAGCCACCCCCGCTGCCCTGGAGCTGGTGGCCTTCCTCAAAACCAAGCATGGCCCCGATTTGATGTTCCACCAAAGTGGCGGTTGCTGCGACAACAGCGCAGCCAACTGCTACCTGCCCGGCGAAATCACCATGGGTGCGGGCGATGTGTATTTGGGCGACATTGGCGGCAGCCCCTTCTACATCGGCATCGGGCAATACGAGTACTGGAAACACACCCAGCTCATCATCGACGTGATCGAAGGCCACGGCGGCACGTTCTCACTCGAAGGGCCAGAGGGGAAAGCGTTTCACACGCGTTCCCGGGTGTTCACGGATGCTGAACTCGCCGAGCTGGGCATTGAGAAGCCTCAGCTCTAAATAATGCATAAAATCAGGCTGTAGCGCACGTAAAACATGCGCCTACAGCTCCTGATTTCATAGCATCACGTCATAAAACCCAGATCCCACGGGTAGTCTGCCCGGCCGGCGGGCGCCCCGAAGTTGTTGATATTGCCCAGCACTTGGGGCATTTCGGTGTTGGTCACGCCGAACCATTTGGCCAGCGTGGCGGCGTACTGATCGACCGAGGTGCGGGGGAGCAAGCGGCCCTGACCAACATGCCATTGTTCAGCTGCGGTGTAGACCCTGGGCCAGCCGGTGCCATCGGTCACATTGATGGGCGGGGCTTCACCGAAATAGCGCTGGCCATCCACTGCACCGCCCACGACAAAGTGGTGGCTACCCCACCCGTGGTCGGAGCCATCGCCATTGGACGACAGGGTGCGGCCAAAGTCAGACGCAGTGAACGAGGTGACCTGGTTTTCCACGCCCATTTCCACCGTCGCGTTGTAAAACGCGGTCATGGCATCGCTGACCCGGCCTAGCAAAGTGCCATGGTCCCGGATCAGGTTGTCGTGCAAATCGAATCCGCCGATCGACACAAAAAACACCTGCCGACGCACGCCCAAGGCGGCCCGCCCTTTGATCAAGCGCGCCACCATCTTGAGCTGGTTGCCCAGTGAATCATTCGGGAACACGGTGGAGGGCTCTGCCTCTGACAAGGCGGTGGTTACCGCAGACTCGGCATCCAAAGCGCGCTTGGTGACGGCGTTGTATTCGTTCTCCAGTTTGTGCACGCGGTTTTCCCGCATCAGACTGGTAATCGCAGCTGCGACGGAAGGGTTTCCATAAACCCAGGTGTTAGTCGCTGGCTTGATTTTGATCGCTCCAGCGGTGCTGACCTGGTACTGGAGCGCTGTATCGCCGGACAAGAACACCGCGTTCCCCGAAACCGAAATCCCGGTGAACACCGATTTGCTGTTCAAACTGTTCTCAAGCGTCAGATCGCCCAGGTTACCGCCCCAGCCGACCGTCGACCCCTCGGGGGAAGACGATTGCCAAATACTTTGCTGGTCGTTATGCGAAAACAACTGTGGAGGTCGCGGAAAGCTGACCCGGTCGTTGCTGTCGTACTGGGCGCGCGTCAGCGGCTTCACCAGCGGCCCGACGTTGAGCTGCACTGCCATCTTGCCGGTATTGAAAAGGCCGGCAAGCCCGGTCATGGTGGGATTCAGGGCAAACTGCCGCCCGGTTTGGCCTTGGCTATCCACCGGGGCAGCAATCGGGTTCAACAGGGTTGACGTCAAGCTCGATTTGGCAAGCGCGATGCCACCGGCCGTCTGGCCACTGCCGCCGCCACGAATCGCGCTGTAAAGGTTGTAATTGGCGTCGTCGTAAGGGATCAAGGTGTTGGCGTAGTCATTGCCGCCATACAAAAACACGCACACCAGGGCCTTGTAATCCCCTGAAGGGGCATTGAACGCTGCGGCTTCACCCAAGGCGGCCAGGTTCATTGCAAATGGCAGGGCGGTACCGGTCAGGGCGAGTTGGCCCGAGCGGCGCAAAAACGCACGGCGCTGCATATCAGGAAGGGTTGAGCTTGTCATCGGTTTGCGCCTTATTTTTGAACCAGATATTCCACACTCGCCATCACCATGAGAACCGCCGCGCACACCCGGTTGCGCTTTATCGCGGCACTGCTGCTGGCTGTCACGTTCACACCAGACAGAGCGGTGACAATGGTACTCACCGTGCTAGCGGACAACTGCCCTGCAGCCATCAGCAGGTTCAGGCGTTGCACCAACGCTGTTGGGTCGAGCACCAGCGTCAGCTCGGTGGTGTACGCGGCCTTGATGTCGCCGGAGTTAAAACCCGTGTCGATCACATTCATCATGAGGTTCAGGTAGCCTCCGACGCTGCTCTCGTTCACGATCTGGAATTCGGGGGCCACTTTCCCAGCACTCAAGCCAGTCGCCGGTGGCGCCACTGTAGACGGCGGCACATAGCCGGGACGGAAAAAATTAAACACCGACGGAGACCGCAAGGGGCTTTGGCCCAAGGAATCAGCCGCGTTGCTCGTATTCCAAATCTTCCAGGTGCCCGCGGCGGAGGTCACGTTGAAGGTGCGTAACCACTGCACCAAGCGCAACATGGGCTCACGCAGCTTGCCGAACTCCGGGGCAGTCAACCCGGTGGCGTTGCGTGCCTCGTCGTCATTCAAGATGGCGGCAAACACATAGGCCATGTCGCCCCGCACACCCGCCCCGTTATTGGCAAAAACGGCCGCCACACGGGCCACGTAGGCCGGAGTGGGGTTGCTCGTAACCAAGCGCTGGATCAACTGTTTGCAAATGAATGGGGCCGTATTTTGGTGGTTGAACAAGGTTTTCAGCGCGGCCCTTAAGGCATCTGCTCCCAGCGTGTTCTCCGATATGGTGCTTCCCAAGAATTCGACTTTCAATTTCGAATGCTTGGATTCCGTGAGCGTCATCGGCAAGCGGACATAACTGGTGTTAGGAATGGTACGGGTGCCGCCACCGGTTTGGGGGATCACGGTATCTACGTTCTGGCTGCGATCGAAGTCATAGCCGGTGAATACACGGGCCAAGTTGGCAACATCGCTGGGGGTGTAGGTTTCTTGCGGTTTGCCGTTGCCGTCCAACTGCTGAGTGCCATCCGGGTTCAGCTTGTAGAGCCCGATGGTGAATAGCTGCATGACCTCGCGGGCGTAATTCTCATCGGGCAGGCGCCCAGTGCTGGCGTTTTCTTTCAGGTTGCCTTTGGTATTGAGGTAGACCCCCATCGCAGCATTCAGGGTCACGGCCTCCAGCAGGTCCCTGAAGTTGCCGAACGCGTGCTGCACCAAAATGTCCCAGTACCGTGCGATCGCATGGCTGCGCCAGCTGATATCCAAGCCAGTGAGGGACACCACCAATATCTCTGAAAGTGCCAAGGCGGCGCGCTTGCGCATGGGATCTGAAGCGGTCGCCAATTGGCTCCAGATCATGTGGTCGCCGGGAGACTCAGAGTCGTAAAAGTTGCCGGGGTTCAAGGCATTGCCGTAACCCTGCGAGTCGAGCCAGTCCCATCCACTGATGCCTGACGGTTTGGCGATCTCGGCCTTCATCCAACCGGCGTAGCCCAAGCTGCGCACCGAGGCAATCTCGGCGCTGCTCGCAGACAAACCCGCCTGCAAGAGAAACCGGGCCGCCTGCGCATCATTGACAGGCGCGGCAGAGCTGGTCAAGGCCACGCTCCTGCCTGTGTCTACCGGTGTGTAAGTCGTCGTCGTGGCGGCAGTACTACCACCCTCTCCTCCGCCGCAAGCGGCAAGCGCAGCTGCTGAGAGCCCCACCATGGAGATGCCGGCACTCCGCTGAGGTGCACTGGCGCGCGGCTGCTGTGTAATAGGAGATGTATCTGTTTCCATACCGTCTTTCATTGGCGGATTGACTTGCGCACCCTTGCTAACAAGCCCTTCAATGAAGATTACGGTGTGGTACCCCTATTCCATCAGCTGCGTTACAAACACTTACCGACGGTGACTAAGCAGCCGCCGCCTGCTGCAAGGTTGCGCGGGTCCGGATTGCTTCTGCCCGGGCAGCAGACGCAAAGTCCATACCCGCAGACGCATACAAAATCGCACGGGAAGAGTTCACCGCGATCGGCGCGGTCGTCTCGCCGTTCACCGACTTCCAACCGGCCTTGACGGTGGCGACCGCATCGCCGCCCTGAGCGCCGACCCCGGGAATCAGCAGGGGAACCGTGGGCGCCAATGCCCGCACCCGCTCGATCTCCGCTGGATAGGTCGCTCCGACCACCAGCCCTAACTGGCCGTTGAGGTTCCATGGCCCTTGTGCGAGGGCTGCAATGTGTTCATACAGCCGTGGCTGCCCGGGCACATCCAGCAAGCGCTGCGGCTGGAAATCGTCGCCCCCGGGGTTGGAGGTGCGGCACAACAGGAACGCGCCTTTGCCGCGGTACTTCAAATACGGAGCGACCGAGTCAAAACCCATGAAGGGCGAAAGGGTGACCGCATCGGCGCCGTAGCGCTCAAACGCCTCTTTGGCGTACTGTTCTGCGGTGCTGCCGATGTCGCCGCGCTTGGCATCCAGAATGACCGGCACGCCCGGCGCGGTACGGCGCATGTGCTCCATCAGCTTTTCGAGTTGGGCCTCGGCTCCATGGGCGGCAAAGTAGGCAATCTGCGGCTTGAACGAGTTCACCAGATCCGCCGTGGCGTCGACGATGGCCGCGCAAAAGTCGTAAATCTTGCTGGCGTCTCCGCGCCAATGGGTCGGAAATTTGGCCGGCTCCGGGTCCAGCCCCACGCACAACAACGAGCCGTTTTCGCGCTCGGCAGTGCGCAATTGTTCAATAAATGTCATGGGGACCTATTTTAAGAAGGGGTGACGCTGTCCATGGCCAGGCACAAGTCGGCCCAGGCTTTGGCTTTGTCCGCGCTATTGCGCAGCAACAGCTTGGGGTGGTAACTCACCACCACCGGAATGCCGCGGTAGCGGTACACCATGCCGCGCAGCTTGCCCAAGGGTTGGGTGGCCAGCGCGCCATGCTCGGACAACAGCGTCTGAATAGCGAAGCGGCCTACCGCAAAAATCACTTTCGGCCGGACCAGCTCCACCTCGCGCTGCAGGAACTGCGCGCACTCCGCCAGGTCGGCAGGCGCGGGGTTGCGGCCATGCGGCGGGCGGCACTTCACCACATTGGTGGCATAGGCGCCTTGCGGCCCGCTGCCGGTGCGGCTTGCTCCCACGGCTTGCAGCATGTTGTCGAGCAGTTGCCCGGGTGCACCGGTGAAGGCTTGGGCGGCGGCGTCTTCCTCCTCTTCCGGCGGATCCCCCACCACCATCCAATCGGCCTGGGTTTGGGCGGCTGGTTGCAGGGTGCCGAATTTGCGGCCCGCGCACAAGCCGCAGGCGGTGCAGGCCGCGGCAGTGTCTGCCAAGCCATTCCAGTCCAGCGTGGCCAAGTCCGAAGGTTGCACCGGCAACGCCTCCGGGGCGGCTGCAGGGGCCTTGGGCACTACCGGTGCGGGCTGCGGCGCACGGAGCACCGGGCTGGCCACCGCCGCACGGGTGGGCGCTACGGGTGCCGGGTCGTTATCTGCCTGGACTGCGAAGGCGGTGCCTGGCAACCAGACGCGAACGCCCATTTCCAGCAGCATGGCGCGTTGGCGCTCGTCGAGTTGCAATGTCATGGTGTTCAGTGCTCCAGTGCCAGGCTCATGACAATGGCGTCTTCGCGCTGCCCGCGGTCTGCGGGGTAATAGGCTTTGCGCATGCCCACGCGGCGAAAGCCATGCGCCTCGTAGACCTGGATGGCGCGTGCGTTATGCACCCGCACCTCCAGCCAGAGCCACTGTGCGCCTTGCCCGCGGGCCCAGACGCCCAAGGCATCGAGCATGACGCGGGCCCAGCCCTGGCCTTGGTATTCGGGGGCGACCGTGATGTTGAGCAAGTGCACTTCGTCCACCCCTTTCATGGCCACAAAGTAACCCAACAACTCGCCGCGGCCAGTGATCATCTGGGCCTGGTAGCCACTGTGCAGGGCATCAATAAAGTTGGCACGACTCCAGGGGTGGGCGTAGGTGCGTTGCTCCACCTGAAGCACCCGGTCCAGCGAATCCGCGAGCATGGGCTCGAACGTGGCTTCGTGGACTACGTCTGCTGCGGGCACCGCGCGATAGGGGCTCATGGCACAGCGGCCGCAAGGGCAGCGGCTTTTTCAGCCTCCCGCTCGGCAGTGGTTTTGGCGACTTTGTCGCGGATGTAGCTGGGCATGGCCAAAGCAGCATCCACGGCCAGACCCTGGGCGAGCAAGGCAGGTGCCACACGCAACATGGCGGCAGCCAAAGGCAAGGCCGGCACGACCTGAGCAGCCTGCAGCGATGCAGGAGACAGGCGATCGGCATATACCGTAAATACATTGCCCGCGACGACATGGGGCGCGTCGTCCGCGGGGCTGGCAGCCCAGTCCTCGGGCCGCAGTAGGGCACTGGCGCTCAAGGTCTGCCACTGGCCGTTTTCAAAACGATAACGGGCGGCATACATCTCGTCCATGCGGGCATCCAACAGGGCGGTCACTTGCAGCACCGGCACGTCCGGCAGGGCACGAAACCGCGCGTCTTCGGCAACAACCAACAGCGAGTCCACCGGCAACACCGGCACCCCTGCCCCGAAGGCCAAGCCCTGCACCACCGAGCAAGCGGTGCGCAAACCGGTAAACGAGCCCGGGCCGCTGCCAAAGCAAATGGCGTCCAGGTCTGCCAAGCGCACCCCAGCGTCTGCCAGCATCTGCAATACGGCCGCAATCAAATCGGTCGATGCCTTGGCCCCCCCGGCGCTCTGATGCTCGACGACACGCGAGCCATGGGGCCCGTCGGTGCGCAGGGCGATCGAGAGAAATTCGGTTCCGGTATCTAGGGCCAACAGGTTCATGCCCCAATTATCCCTGCTGGGGCGGGCCGGATAATGCCCCCATGTTGTTCTCCCGCTCACTTTCCCGCTCCGCCTGTGCCGCCCTCGCCGTGTGGGCCCTGCACGCCGCCGTCTCGGCCCAAGCCCTGCCCCCCGAAGTCGATGCAGCGCTGGCCCGCGCCAAAGTACCGCGCGATGCAGTGTCTTTCCTCGTGACCGATGCCCAAGGCGGCGCAACACCGCGTTTGGCCCACCGCAGCACCAGCCCCATGAACCCGGCGTCCACCATGAAACTGGTGACCACCATTGCCGCCCTCGACCTGCTGGGGCCCGCTTACACCTGGACCACGCCGGTGTACCTCGATGGAACGGTACAAAACGGCGTGCTCAATGGCAGCCTCTACCTCAAGGGCCAGGGCGACCCCAAGCTGGTGATGGAGCGACTGTGGCTGCTGATGCGCCGGGTGCAGGGCATGGGCATCAAGACCATTGCCGGCGACATCGTGCTCGACCGCAGCGCACTCGACGTGCCCGAGCCCGACCCGGCCAAGTTCGATGGTGAGCCCCTGCGCCCCTACAACGTGGCCCCCGATGCGATGCTGCTCAACTTCAAGTCGGTGGTGATGACATTCACCCCGGACCGCAGCGCCAACCTCGCCTATGTGCAGTACGACCCACCCCTGGCCGGAGTGAGCCTGCCCGCCACCGTAGCGCTCAACACCACCGCCGCCGAATGCGGGGACTACCGCGGCGCTCTCAAGGCCGATTTTTCAGACCCCTTGCGCGTCCGCTTTGGCGGCAACTACCCCGCGGCGTGCGGTGAAAAAGTCTGGCCTGTCGCCTACGCCGACCCTAAAGCCTATGCCGTACGCACCGTGCAAGGCCTGTGGGAGAGCATGGGGGGCCGGGTGCTGGGCAGCGTGCGCACTGGCAGCGTGCCAGCAGCCCTGTTGGCCGGCAAACCGGCACTGATGACCCAGTCCGCGTCGCTGGCGGAGGTGATTCGCGACATCAACAAATACAGCAACAACGTGATGGCCCAGCAGGTGTTTTTGACGCTGGGCCGCGTGGCAGGCACCGCCCAAGGGTTGCCGGTCGACACAGTGGCGGACGTCAACCTGCCACCGGGCAGCTTTGCCGCCAGCCGCACGCTGGTGCAACGCTGGTGGAAAGACCGGATCGGCACCGACGACGCCCCAGTGCTGGACAACGGCTCCGGCCTCTCCCGCCAGGAGCGCATCAGCGCGCAAGCCATGGGCCGGCTGTTGCAAGCCACGTTCACCGCCCCCTTTATGCCGGAGTTGATGTCATCCCTACCGATCACGGGGGTCGATGGCACGCTCAAGCGCATCAAGACCCGCACCAGCGGCACCGCTCACCTGAAAACCGGCACCCTCAACGGCGTGGTCACCTTGGCGGGCTATGTGCATGCGGTGAGTGGCAAGCGCTATGTGCTGGTTGCCTTTATCAACCACCCCAACGCCAATGAGGCCCGCCCTGCGCTGGACGCCTTGGTGGACTGGGCCGGGCGGGATCAGTAAAACGCAGGGTGGCGGGCGGCTTCAGGCCGCTGCGCGGGTCAGGCGGTCGCGCACGCCATCCCACTCGGGGGTGTCGGGCGGAGTTTCAACCCAGATCAGCTTCACGCCGAGCGCATCCATCTCCCGCAGCTTGGAGAACAGCTCGTGCGCCGCCGGCTGGGCATGCACCGGCATGCGGTGGGGGGACACCAACGGCGAACGCACCTGCAGCGGGCTGCGGTGGTACAGCGCAATCGTGGGGCGCGGGTCCGCAGGTTTTGCGCTGCTCAGCAAATCAAGGGCCGCTTGCAGGGCCTGGGCGTCCATCAGACGCACGGTGGCGCTGGGCGCATAGTGAGACTCCAGAGTCCCGGAGGCCCGGGGCGCCTGCTGCGTCTGCGCCTCCAGCTCTTCTTTTGATAGCAATTTACGCCCGCACGCGTCTTCGACCTGCTGGGCAGTGATGGACCCCGGGCGCAAGAGCACCGGCGCACCCCGGGTGCAGTCGATGATGGTGGACTCAATGCCCACCTCGCAGGGGCCGCCATCGAGGATCAACAAGTCGTCCCCAAATTCGCTGTGCACATGGGCCGCGGTGGTAGGGCTGACCCGGCCGAATTTGTTGGCGCTAGGGGCCGCAATCCCCCAGACCACGCGCCCGCCATCGGAGGGCTTGCGCAGCAAAGACAGCACCGCTTGGGCCACCGGGTGTGACGGGCAGCGCAGTCCGATGCTGTTTTGCCCGCCGGCAGCCGCTGCGCCTACGCCGTCCTTGCGCGGCAGGATCAGGGTCAGTGGACCGGGCCAAAAGGCCGACATCAGCTGCTGGGCAAACGCCGGCACCCGGGCGCAATAGTGCGCCACACCGCCCATGCCGCCATCAAAGGCCGCCACATGCACGATCAGGGGGTGGTCCGCCGGACGCCCCTTGGCGGCGAATATCTGCCCCACGGCCGCCGGGTCGGAGGCGTCAGCCCCCAAGCCGTACACCGTCTCGGTAGGCAAGCCCATCAGGCCTCCAGCGCGCACGGCATCTGCGGCAGCAGCTATGGAATCAGGAGCAAGCTCAATACCGTCAGCGAAATGGTAGGCAGAAACAATCATGCAGGTTGCGCTCGGGTAAGGACCGGTCAAAAAGCGGCAATGCCGAGAATGCGGGCCGCTTCCAGCGCGGTGGCGCGCACCTGCTCGATGGTGGCGCCGGTGATATTGAGGTGCCCCATCTTGCGGCCCTTTTTGGCGTCGAGCTTGCCATACAGGTGCAGGTGGGTGCCGGGCAAGGCCAGCACGGCAGACCAATCGGGCACACCGCCATTACGACCATCCTCAGGCCACACATCGCCCAGCAGGTTGAGCATGATGGACGGGCTGTGCTGGCGCGGTTGCACCAGCGGCAAGCCAGCCAGCGTGCGCACCTGCAGGTGGAACTGCGAGACATCGCAGGCGTCCATGCTGTAGTGGCCGCTGTTGTGCGGACGCGGCGCCATTTCGTTGACCACCAAGCCGCCCAGGCCAGCAGCGGCAGGGTTCGACTCATCGAGCACAAAGAACTCCACACACAGCACACCGACGTAGCCCACACCCTGCGCTATCGATTTCGCAGCAGCAACCGCACGCTCCGCGAGGGCTGGAGGCACATTTCCTTCATAAACCTCAGTGACCGCCAGAATACCGTCGCGGTGCAGGTTGCGCTGCACTGGCAGGTTCACGCAAGTGCCATCGGCACCGCGCGCCACGATGACGCTGCACTCCCACTGAAGGGGCAACATCTTCTCCAGCACACAGGGCACTTGCCCCAAGTCGGTCCATGCGGCAGCCAACTCGACGGGGGTTTTGACCCGCACCTGGCCTTTGCCGTCGTAGCCCATGCGGGCGGTCTTCAGAATACCGGGCAGCAGATTGGCATCAATGACGGCCAATTGCTCAGCCGTCTCGATCACTGCGTAAGGGGCGCAAGGCACGCCGCATTGCACAAAGTGCGCCTTTTCCGCCGTGCGGTCTTGCGCGATGGCAACCGCAGCCCCGCTGGGCGCCACCGGGCGGCTTCGCGCCAGTTGGTTCAGCGCCTCGGCCGGCACATTCTCAAACTCGGTGGTGATGGCGGCAGACACCGCAGCCAATCGGGCCAAGCCCTCAGGGTCGGTGTACGCAGTTTGCACATGGTGGTGGCTGATGCGACCGGCAGGGCTGGTCGTATCCGGGTCCAGCACGGCGGTGAAAAAACCCATCTGCTGCGCAGCATGCGCAAACATGCGACCTAGCTGGCCACCACCCATCACGCCCAAGGTGGTCTCTTTGCTGCCGCCTAACGCGGCAGCGGCCGGTGCGGTGTCCATCGCGGCCATTAGGTCGCGCTACCGGTCACCGGCAGGGTCATGTTGCGGGCGGTTTGCGTCTGGTCGATGCGGAACGCATCCAGCTCCATACGCAGGTCAGGGTTTTCGTTGGCCAGCAGCGCTACTGCAAACAGGGCAGCGTTGGCAGCACCGGCGCTGCCGATGGCAAAGGTCGCGACCGGAATGCCCTTGGGCATTTGCACAATGCTGTGCAAAGAGTCGACCCCGGAGAGCGCTTTGCTCTGCACCGGCACACCCAGCACCGGCACCGTGGTTTTGGCCGCCAGCATGCCCGGCAGATGGGCCGCACCGCCCGCTCCGGCGATGATGGCCTTCAGGCCCCGGCCCGCAGCGGCCTCGGCGTAGCGGAACATGTCGTCAGGCATGCGATGGGCGGAAATGACGCGCGCCTCAAAGCCGATACCAAACTGTTGGAGAATCTGGACTGCGTGTTGCATGGTGTCCCAATCCGAGTTGGAACCCATGACGACGCCGATTTGAATTGTTTTCATAGTTGAATTTTACTTTTTCACCCCGAGCTAACTTCCCATGATCGACGTCACCCTAGAAAACTTCGAAACCGAAGTCATCGCCGCCTCCCACCAGGTGCCCGTTCTGGTCGATTTTTGGGCGCCTTGGTGCGGCCCTTGCAAGACGCTGGGACCGCTGCTCGAGAAGGTAGAAGCCGACTACGGCGGCCGCTTCAAGCTGGTGAAAATCGACTCCGACCAGGAGCAACAGCTCGCCCAGGCTTTCGGCATCCGCAGCATTCCGACCTGCGTGCTGATGATCAACGGCAAGCCGGCAGATGGCTTCATGGGCGCGGTGCCTGAGAGCAAGCTCAAAGAGTTTCTGGACAAGCACGTGCCCACCGAAGAAGTGCTGGAAGCCGAAGCCGATGTGGAAGACGCCCAGTCTCTGGCAGAAGCAGGTGACCCCCGTGCCGCTTTACAAAAGCTGCACGAAGCCCTGACCCTGAACCCCGGCAACGATGACGCTCGCTACGACTACGTCAAGCTGCTGATCGAGAGCGACATGATCGAAGACGCCGAGGCCGCCTTGGCCCCGACCTTGGCCTACATCCCCAAGCAGCAGCGCTTTGAGGCACTGGCGCAGTTTCTGGATGCCATCAAGTTCGTACTGACCGACGACAAAGGCCTGTGGACCCCGTCCCAGTTTGACGAAGTGATCGCCACCAACAAGCGCGACTTCGACACCCGCTTAGCCAAAGCCCGTGTGCTCATGGTGGGTGGTGACTGGACCGGCTCGATGGACGAGCTGCTGGAAATCATCATGCGCGACAAGGCCTGGAACAACGAAGTACCGCGCAAGACCTTTGTGGCTATTCTGGAACTACTGACCCCGCCCAAACCCAAAGTCGACCCGGCAGCTGCCGGCAAGGCCACAGGCGGTATCGAGGTGCTGGGCAAAGTGGTCACGGAACAAGACCCGCAAGCGCAGCTGGTCGCCAGCTACCGCCGCAAGCTCAGCATGGCGCTGAACTGAGCGAAGGCACCTTCCGCCCAATAAAAAAGGCCCCTCGGGGCCTTTTTTGTTTCACGCCGTCGCTGCTGGGGCCACAGGCGAAGTGCCTGTGGCCTTGCCTCAACACATCAAGCGGTCAAGCGCTGCAGGGCTTCGCGGTACTTGTCAGCGGTCTTCTCGATCACCTCCCGGGGCACGCGGGGTGCGGGGGGCGTTTTGTCCCACGGCTTGCCGTCCACCAGCGCTTGCTCCAACCAGTCGCGTACAAACTGCTTGTCGTAACTCGGGGGGTTGGTGCCAACCTGGTAACTCTCCACAGGCCAGTAGCGGGATGAATCGGGGGTCAAGACCTCGTCCATCAGCGTCAAGGTGCCATCTTTGTCCAGGCCGAATTCGAACTTGGTGTCCGCGATGATGATGCCCTTGGTGAGCGCAAACTCGGCTGCCACTTTGTAAATCTGGATACTGATGTCGCGAATCTGTGTCGCCAGATCGAGACCGATCATCTCGACAGTTTTCTCGAACGTGATGTTCTCATCATGGTCACCGACCGCGGCCTTCGCGGCAGGGGTGTAAATCGGCTCCGGCAGCTTGCTGGCATTTTGCAAACCAGCCGGCAAAGGCACGCCGCAGACTGCGCTGTTCTGCTGGTACTCTTTCCAACCGCTGCCCGCCAGATAGCCGCGCACGACGGCTTCGACCGGTAGGGGCTTGAGGCGCTTCACCAACATCGAGCGCCCGGTCACTTGGGCCACCTCTGCAGCAGTCACCACGCTCTCGGGGGCGTCACCCGTCAAATGGTTGGGGCACACATCGGCGCCATTTTTACCCAGCTTCTCGAACCAGAACAGCGCCATCTGCGTCAGCAGCGCGCCTTTGCCCGGAATCGGCTCACCCATGATCACGTCAAACGCGCTCAAACGGTCGCTGGCCACCATCAGGATACGGTCGTCGCCCACCGCATAGTTGTCGCGCACCTTGCCGCGGGCAAGCAATGGAAGGGACAGGGCGGAGGTGTGCAAAGCTGAAGTCATGGCGTCCAACAAATTAAAAAGGCTTCGCCCCGGAATGGAAGGCGAAGCCTTGGATTATCGCAAGTTCGCGCCGGCGTGCGGCGAGTGAGCGGCTCAGGCGGTGACCGCGCTGTCCTGCACCACTTGAGACAACTCGCCACGCGCGTACTGGCCAGCCACCACTTGCAGGCTGTGGCCCTTGATGCTGGCCGCACGACCTTCGCAACCGAACTCGATGTAACGCTGTTTGCACAACTGTTTGGCAGCTTCACGGGCGGGCTTGAGCCACTCGCGGGCATCGAACTTTTCAGGGTTCTCAAACATGAACTTGCGCACAGCAGCGGTCATGGCCATGCGAATATCGGTGTCGATATTGACTTTGCGCACACCGAATTGAATGGCGCGCTGCACTTCTTCGACTGGCACGCCCCAGGTCTGGGCCATCTTGCCGCCGTATTGGTTGATGGCGGCCAGCAACTCTTGCGGTACTGCGCTGGAGCCGTGCATCACCAAATGGGTGTTGGGAATACGGGCGTGAATTTCTTTGATGCGCTCAATCGCCAAGATATCGCCCGTGGGCTGGCGGGTGAACTTGTATGCGCCGTGGCTGGTACCGATGGCAATGGCCAAAGCGTCCAGCTGGGTACGTTTGACAAACTCAGCGGCTTCTTCAGGGTCTGTCAGGAGCTGCTCACGGGTCATGACAGCGTCCGTGCCGTGGCCGTCTTCCTTGTCACCCTTCATGGTCTCCAGGGAGCCGAGGCAGCCCAACTCGCCTTCCACGGTCACACCCAACTTGTGGGCCATGTCCACCACCTTGCGGGTGACTTCGACGTTGTATTCAAAGCTGGCGATGGTTTTGCCGTCGGCTTCCAAAGAGCCGTCCATCATCACCGAGCTGAAGCCCAGGTCGATCGCGCCCTGGCATACCGCGGGGCTTTGGCCATGGTCTTGGTGCATCACCACCGGAATGGTGGGGTAGCTCTCAACAGCCGCCTGGATCAGGTGCTTGAGAAAGTGTTCGCCGGCATATTTGCGGGCGCCGGCGCTAGCCTGCATGATCACGGGGGCACCGGTTTCCTTGGCGGCCTCCATGATGGCCTGGACTTGCTCCAGGTTGTTGACGTTAAACGCTGGAATCGCATAGTTATGCGTTGCCGCGTGGTCCAGAAGCTCGCGCATCGAAACGAGTGCCATTTTTCTATCCCCAGGAAGTTAAAAATCCGTCAACGGCCCGACTTGGTAACCGCTTGGTAACTTTTACCGTTGCCGGATTCTACTCGCCAAGGGTTAACCCCCGCCACTTCGACTTGGGGGCATAAAAAAGGGAGCCTCAGCTCCCTTTTTCGTCTGCAGTTGCCGCTTAGCTGACCGCGCAAATCTTCAACATGTTGGTACCACCCGGTGCGCCCATCGGCTCGCCACAAGTGATGGCGTAGATGTCGCCCTTTTGCACAATACCGCGGGTCTTGAGGTGCTTTTCAGCATCCATCAACGCGGTATCGCGGTCCGCGCTGGTGCCCATCAGCAAAGGGCGCACGTTGCGGTACAGCGTCATCTTGCGCTGGGTGCTGACCTTGGGGGTCAAGGCGTAAATCGGCACATGGATCAGGTGGCGGCTCATCCACAAGGCGGTACTGCCGCTGTCAGTCATGGCCACGATGGCTTTGGCACCCAGGTGGTGAGCAGTGAACAGCGCGCCCATGGCGATGGACTGGTCGATGCGGGTGAAGGTCTTGCCGGTGAAGTCTGCATCCAGCTTGACCATTTCGCTGCTCTCGGCTGCCAAGCAAATCTTGGCCATTTCGATCACGGTTTCCAGCGGGTACTTGCCAGCTGCGGTTTCAGCGGACAACATCACCGCGTCGGTGCCGTCCAGCACCGCGTTGGCCACGTCGCTCACCTCCGCGCGGGTGGGCACAGGGTTGGTGATCATGGATTCCATCATCTGGGTCGCAGTGATCACCACTTTGTCGTGCTCGCGGGCCATCTTGATCATGCGCTTTTGCAGTGCGGGGACTGCAGCGTTACCCACCTCCACAGCCAAGTCACCACGGGCCACCATGATGCCGTCCGATGCCAGCAGAATTTCTTCGAGCTTAGGGATGGCTTCAGCGCGCTCGATCTTGGCGATCAAACCGGGCTTGTGGTTGTACTCGGCGGCGGCCACGTTGCAGAGCTGGCGTGCCATTTCCATGTCGGTGGCGTTCTTTGGGAAGCTCACGGCCACGTAGTCCGCCTGGAAGCTCATCGCAGTGCGGATATCTTCCATGTCTTTGCCGGTCAGGGCAGGCGCTGTCAAGCCGCCGCCTTGTTTGTTGATGCCCTTGTTGTTGGACAGCTCGCCGCCCAGCTTGACGGTGGTGTGCACCTTGTCGCCGACCACAGAGTCCACCACGATCACGATCAAACCGTCATTGAGCAAGAGCACGTCGCCGGCTTTGACTTCGCTGGGCAGGGATTTGTAATCGAGACCCACCGCGTCGATATCACCCAGCTCGGTGCGGGCTGCATCCAGCACAAATTTCTGGCCTTGCTCCAGAAATACCTTACCTTCGGCAAACTTGCCGACGCGAATTTTGGGGCCCTGCAGGTCGGCCATGATGGCCACTTCACGCCCTGCGCGCTGCGCCGCTTCGCGCACCAAACGGGCGCGATCAATATGGTCTTGCGCCTTGCCGTGGCTGAAATTCAGCCGGACCACGTTCACACCGGCCCGGATCATCTGCTCCAGAATGGCGGCATCGCTGGAGGCGGGTCCGAGGGTGGCAACAATTTTGGTGGCGCGGCGCGGCATATGTCTGTCTCCTAGAGGTAGTTACCTATTTTTACACGCTTGTATGTACCTTGGTTACATGCAAGGGACAAGATCGCACAGTGGCGGGTATCTACGGGGGCCGGCGAGTTACGGGTCATGGTGGAATCACCAGCTTTGCCGCTTATTAGTTCATCGCCCGCACCATGAATGCCGCTGCCTCACACACTGCCGCCTTGCTGGACAGCACCCACGGCAAGCCCAAGCTTCTGGTGGTCGACGACCAGCCCGTACACCTGCAGTTGCTGATGCACACGCTCTCTGCGGATTACCAGGTCTATATGGCGACCAGCGGTGAGCAGGCCTTGGCGCTGTGCCGTAGCGACCCGCCCGACCTGGTGCTGTTGGATGTGCTGATGCCGGGCATGGATGGCTTCACCGTGTGCAAAGCCCTGAAAGCCGACCCTCAGACGGCTGCGCTCCCCATCATTTTTGTGACCGCCCGCTCAGACCCCGGCCAGGAAACCCACGGCCTGAGCTTGGGCGCAGTGGACTTTATTGCTAAGCCGATCAACCCGGCAGTGGTCAAGGCACGGGTGCACACCCAGCTCACACTCAAGTTCCAGGCAGACATGCTGAAGAAACTGGTACTGCTCGACGGCTTGTCTGGGGTGTTCAATCGCCGCTATTTTGATCAACAGCTCGCCTCGGAGTGGGCGCGCTCGACCCGCAGCGGCCAATCACTTTCTTTGATTCTGGTGGATGTGGACCACTTCGAGGCCTACAACACCCGCTACGGCCATCAAGCCGGAGATGACTGCTTGCGCACAATTGCGTTAGCGCTCAAAGAGGTGTTGCGCCGCCCGGCCGACGTAGTGGCCCGTTTTGCCGGAGAAGAATTCGCCTGTCTATTGCCAGACACCTCGCCCGCACACGCGCGCAAGCTTGCGAACCACATGGAGCAACGTGTGCGCGAACTCGTGGGGCTAAAGCCGGATCAGTCTGCAGGGCGACAGGTCACGATCAGCCTGGGACTGGTGACCCGCTTGCAGGCCGCGCCTGTGACTTGGGAAGCGTTTTTACAGGCCGCCAGCGAGCAACTCCAACACGCCAAAAAAGCAGGGACCGGGCAGATCCGTGCCCTGCAACTCGACGGCGCAACCCAGCCGGCCACCTGATCGCGAACACGCCCATAAAAAAAGGCACTGCCAGCTGAATGCCGGAAGTGCCCTTAGCGCACATAGAACTTGCGCCTCTAGCTATTAAAATAATAGCAAATCAACCCGCTGCGCGCTTGCCCAAAATCTCGAAAGCCGGCAGGGTTTTGCCTTCCAGCACTTCGAGGAACGCACCGCCACCGGTAGAGATGTAACCCACTTGTTTTTCGATGCCGTACTTGGCAATCGCAGCCAGCGTGTCGCCACCGCCGGCAATGCTGAAGGCACTGCTCTCCGCGATGGCGTGGGCAATCACCTTGGTGCCGTTCTCGAAAGCCGGGAATTCAAACACACCCACCGGGCCGTTCCACACAATGGTGCCGGCCTTCTTGAGTTGCTCAGCCAACGCCTGGGCCGTCTGCGGGCCGATATCCAGAATCAGGTCATCATCCGCCACGTCGGTCGCAGCCTTGATGGTGGCGGGCGCATCAGCCGCAAAGGTTTTGGCAGTGACCACGTCCGTCGGGATAGGCACTGCGGCACCGCGCGCTTTCATGGCCTCGATCACTGCAGTGGCCTCTGCCAACAAATCGGGCTCAGCCAAGCTCTTGCCGATTTTCAAGCCGGCCGCCAGCATGAAGGTATTCGCGATACCGCCGCCCACAATCAACTGGTCCACGTTGTCGGCCAAGCTCTTCAAAATGGTGAGCTTGGTGGACACCTTGGAACCCGCCACGATGGCCACCAGCGGGCGCTTGGGCGCCAGCAGGGCTTTGCTGATCGCATCCATTTCCGCGGCCAGCAAGGGGCCTGCACACGCCACCGGCGCGAATTGGGCGATACCGTAAGTGGAAGCTTCCGCGCGGTGGGCAGTACCAAACGCGTCGTGCACAAAGATGTCACACAGAGCGGCCATTTTCTTGGCGAGTTCTTCGTTGTTCTTTTTCTCGCCCTTGTTGACGCGGCAGTTTTCCAGCATCACCAGCTGGCCGGGTGCAACCGTCACGCCGTCGGTCCAATTGGCCAACACCGGAATCTCGCGGCCCATCAGCTCGCCCATGCGCTTGGCCACAGGGGCCAAAGAGTCTTCAGGCTTGAACTCGCCCTCAGTGGGGCGCCCCAAGTGGCTGGTCACCATCACGGCAGCTCCGGCATTCAGCGCCATCTCGATGCACGGAATGCTGGCGCGGATGCGGGTGTCTTCAGTGATGTGACCGGCATCGTCTTGAGGCACATTCAAATCGGCACGGATGAAAACACGTTTGCCGGCCACCTGGCCTTGGGCGACCAGATCAGAAAAGCGGATCACTTGCATGAAAAAACCTCGAGATAGTTAATTGAAAAACCGGTTCGGCAGCCGCGCAGCGCTGTCACTGCGCGCATTGTAGAAGCGCACTACCGGTGTGCGGGTTCCCTACCCGGTACGGTACGGTGCAGCGCCTACCAGCCCCAGCCAATATGCAGCGGCAGATACACCGCCATGCCGGACATGATGGTGCCCAGCACGGCCTGCCCCCGTCCACGCCGCCAGAAAAAATACGCCAAACCCGCGGCGACCGCATACAGGCGCGCGTCTTTGAGCGTGTGAATTATCTGGCCCTGAACCATCACGATCTCCGGCACGATCACGGCTGCCAAAGCGGCGATGGGCGCATATTGCAAGCCACGCTGCGCCCATGCAGGCATTTCCCAGTGCCTGTCGAAGATGAAAAAGAAAGAGCGCGCAACCACGGTTACGCACGCCAGCCCCACGATCGTCAGCAGGGTCCAGACATCGGTGTTTTCAAAGAGACTCATCCCGCAGCCTCCTCCGGCTTAAGGGGTGCGAGCCGTGACTCCAGCAACAGGCAAACCGCCACCGCAGCAGCAATCGCCACCAGAATATTGAGTTTGAGGGGCAAAGCAAAAGCCGCCACCGCAGCAGAACCGGCAACGCCGGCCGACACCCAACGCATGCGGCTGCTGGCCAACGAGGCCAACATGCCGACCAGTGCCAAGATGCCCGCAAACCCCAAGCCCCAGGCCGTGGGAACAAAATTGGCCAGCACCACCCCGGCCACGCTGCTACTCACCCAGCTGGCCCAGTTGATACCGCCATTGCCCGCGAGATAGGCCATTTGGGCGCGCCGGGCTGCTTCCCCTTCACCCGGCTGCGGGTAGCGCTGGGTAAACAGCACATAGGTCAAATCGGCAGACAAGTAGCCGGTGACCAGACGCTGCCAACGGGGCAGGTGCATCAGATACGGCCGCAAATGCGCACTGAACACTACGAAACGCAAATTCACACAAAAGCCGGTCGCCAAAATCACCCAGACCGGCGCACCGGCTTGAATGAGCGGCATGGCCGCGAGTTGCGAGCTACCGGCAAACACGGTGAGCGCCATCAGCAAGGCTTCAGTGACGCTCAATCCGGACTTCACCATGGCCACGCCCGTCATCAGGCCCCACGCGGCGATGCCGGGGGCCACGCCGGCCATGTCGCGAAAGCCTTTGCGAAACTCAGGGTGGCGGTAGTTTTCCCGCAGAAAAAACATGGATGAGCCAGCCCTTACAGCGGCGGCACATCGAAGCGCTGGCCGACCTGCAAGGGCATGCCGCGCAAAAAGTCAGCCACCGGGAGGCGCTTGCCCCCGGGGCGCTGCAACTCCGTCAATAGCACTACAGAATTCATAGCAGCCACCGCAATACCATCGGGCGTTACAGCAACAATTTGCCCAGAAGGAACCGCTGTTTCCGTCGCCTGAGCTTGCGCAGCCCAGACCTTGATCACCTCACCCTCCAACACGGTGCTGGCACCGGGAAATGGGTTGAAGGCCCGAATGCGCCGCACGATGGCACCCGCATCGTCGGCCCACCGGATAGGCGCTTCGTCTTTATCGATTTTGTGGGCGTAGGTCACACCCTCAGCAGGCTGGACCACCGGCTGCAAAACGCCCTGCGCAGCATCGGCCAAGGCTTGCACCACCATGCGCGCGCCTAGCGCGGCCACCTTGTCATGCAAGGTCGAGGTGGTGTCGCTATCGGCAATCGGGAGCGATTCTTTGAGCAACATATCGCCGGTATCCAGGCCCAGATCCATTTGCATGATGGTGACGCCGGTTTGGGTATCGCCGGACTCGATTGCCCGGTGGATAGGCGCAGCCCCCCGCCAACGCGGGAGCAAGGAGCCGTGGATATTCAAGCAGCCATAGCGGGGCCGTCCATCGGCATGGGGGGCGGCCATGTCGTCGAGCACCCACTGGGGCAATATCAGCCCATAGGCAGCCACCACCATGACATCCGCTTGCGCGTCGGCAATCGTCGTGCGGGCCAAACCGGCATCGTCCGGATACTTGCCGTCCAAGCGCAAGCTGCGTGGTTGGGCGACAGGAATTTGGTGTTCCACCGCATATTGCTTGACCGCCGAGGCCTGCAACTTCATGCCACGACCCGCAGGCCGATCAGGCTGGCTCAACACCAGCGCGATGGTGTGGCCGGCGGCATGGAGCTCAGCCAAAGCGAGCCGGGCGAATTCAGGGGTGCCTGCAAATATGACCCGAAGCGGCTTGAACGCTGCCGGCACTTAGCGCGCTTCCTCGCGCTTGGCCTTGAGCATCTTGGTTTTGATCCGGTTGCGCTTGAGCGGCGACAGGTACTCGACGAACACTTTGCCCATCAGGTGATCCATCTCGTGCTGGATGCAAACTGCCAGCAAACCGTCCGCTTCGATCACCCGACTTTTGCCGTCCGCGTCCAGAGCCTTGCAATGGACCGCGTTAAAACGCGTCACGCCATCGTAAATGCCCGGCACGGAGAGGCAGCCCTCTTCATTCAGGTGCGTTTCCGCGCTGGTCCAGACCAATTCGGGGTTGATCAACACCATGGGTTGGTCGCGGTCTTCCGACACATCAATCACGATGACACGCTCATGGACATCGATCTGGCTGGCAGCCAGGCCGATGCCACTGGCGTCGTACATGGTTTCGAGCATGTCCCGCGTCAATGCGCGGATGCGGTCATCAACAGCGCTTACGGGTTGGGCCACCGTGTGCAAACGGGGATCGGGAAAACAAAGGATGGGAAGTAGAGCCATGAATGCTGCCTTGGAGATGTGGGTATTTTCGCCACTTTTACGCTTGCTTGCATTACGGGCTGCCCAAAATCGTTGCTGAATCAAGGGCTTGAGCGCAAAATCGCGCGTAAATTATCAAGTTTAGACCCTGATTTGCACCCTATGACGACACACCTGATGGCGAAATCCCGCTTGGCCTTGGCCGCTGTAGCTGCTCTGGCTGGGGCGCTGACAAGCGCAAGCGTAGGGGCGCAAAGTTTCCCGATTACCAGCGAACAGCGCCAGACCGCCGCTGCAGTGGCGCAAAAGGGTGTGCCCTTGAGCGAATTGGCCGCCAACGCGCCCGATCGTTACACCATCAAGAGCGGCGACACGCTATGGGGCATCTCAACCCTCTTCTTGAAGAGCCCTTGGCGCTGGCCTGAGCTCTGGGGCATGAACCTTGAGGACATCAAGAACCCTCATCGCATCTACCCGGGCCAAATTTTGCTGCTGGAGCGGAACAACGGCGTTGCTACCTTGAGGCTCGCCAATGCCGTCGGCACAGCGAACGGTGCACCGGACACCGTGCGGCTCAGCCCTCGTACCCGCTCCGAGAATTTGCCTGACTTTGCGCTCCCCACACTTCGCACCAGTGTGATTGAGGCGTTTTTGGCAGAGCCGATGATCGTAGATGAAGCAGGTCTGGAAGGCGCTGCCCGCATTGTGGCGACGCAAGAAGAGCGGGTGCTGCTGGGACGTGGCGACCGGGCCTACGCCCGCGGCACCGATTCGCCCCTGCTGGACAACCAAAACAAGGAACAACTGTTCCGCGTGTTCCGCAATGCCAAGCCTCTTAAAGATCCCGGCACCGGCGAGGTGCTGGCGTATGAGGCGCAGTACGTCGGGAAGGCGGTCCTTGCGCGGAGTGAAAGCACATCCGAGGTCAACGGCTCCGATGGGAAGGTGCAGAGCGCAGTAGTGCCCGCCACCATCGATATCGTGTCGGCCAAGGAAGAGATGCGGGTGGGTGATCGGCTGATTCCCGAACCACCCAAGCAGTTCGCCAGCTACACGCCGCGTGCCCCGGAAGCGCGCGTCAACGGCCGCATTGTGTCGGTCTATGGAAGCACGTCGATTGTGAACGCCTCCCAGAATCAAGTGGTGGCGATCAGCTTGGGCAAACGCGATGGCATTGAGTCCGGCCATGTGTTGGCCATCCAAAAGGATGGAGCGCGGGTGGTGGATCGATCCGACCCGTCCCGTCCTCTGATGAAGTTGCCCGATGAACGCAATGGCATTTTGATGGTGTTCAGTTCTTACGAACGGGTGTCGTATGCGCTGATTCTGGAGATCAGTGACTCCGTTCGGATCGGCGACCGCCTGATCAACCCCCGCTGATCCACGGCAAGGCAGGGACTGTGGAGTCGATTGAACTGCGCGCATGGCTGCGCTTGGGGCTCACGGATGGCGTGGGTGATGTCACCGCGCGGAGTCTCCTGCAACACTTCGGTCTGCCACAAGCAATTTTTGAGGCCAGTGAGTCAGAGCTGCGTGCTTGTGTCACGGTCCGCCAAGCGGGTTCACTATGCCTCGTACCGGAAGGCTTAGATGCCCTTGTCTTGCGCACGGAAGAGTGGCTGAGCCAAGCCCCGAGTCAACGGCGCATCATCACACTGGGCGATAGCGCCTACCCGCAGGCCTTGTTGGACACCGAGGATCCTCCGCTCATGCTCTACGCGCTGGGGCGTGTCGAGAAGCTCGTCGAAGGCTTTCAGGATTGTGCCCGGACTGGCGTGGCCGTGGTGGGTAGCAGGAACCCAACGCCACAGGGCGTGCAGAATGCGCGGCAGTTTTCGGAGTCACTGGGGCAATCGGGCATCACCGTCGTTTCCGGACTTGCCTTGGGGATTGATGGCGCTGCCCACGAGGGCGCGCTTGCAGGCTATGCAGGTCCAGCCTGGGGTACCGTGGCAGTTGTAGGGACCGGGTTAGACCGTGTCTACCCGAGAGCCCATTTTGAGCTTGCACACCGTATTGCAGAAAACGGGGTTCTCCTCAGCGAGTATCCCTTGGGGTCTGCGCCGCTCTCGGCAAACTTCCCCAAGCGCAACCGCATCATCTCGGGCCTGTGCAAAGCCACCTTGGTGGTAGAGGCGGCCTTGAAGTCAGGCTCCCTGATCACGGCCCGCTTGGCCGTGGAGCAGGGCAAAGACGTGTTTGCGATTCCCGGCTCTATCCATTCCACACAAGCACGGGGTTGTCATGCGCTGATCAAACAAGGTGCCAAATTGGTCGAGTTTGCGCAAGACATTCTGGATGAACTCCCCATCGCCTCCGGTGGCCGCGATTTATCCTCATCTGCCGGGACTTCCAATAGCGGGCAAAGCGACGCTGCTTTGGATGGACTTTCGTCTCTGGAGACGGGTTTACTCAACGCCCTGGGCTTTGAGCCGACCACGCTCGATAGCCTGCAGCAACGCAGCGGGATGGACACCCCCACTTTGCAGGCTTTGCTGATGGGTCTCGAGCTTGCCGGCCGGGTTGCCCGCTTGCCGGGCGGCAAGTTCCAGCAGCTCGGACGGGCCTGAAAAACACTTCTAACGGTTCAATCCGAGGAAATAGGGGGCAGTTCTGGCCGCCTTGGGAAGTCGGTTTTTTGTGCGATATATTGGCTTCCATGTTTGAAGTCCTCGCCTTTGTGTACGAAAACTTTTACGCGGAAGACAGCTGCCCGGAACCGGCGCATCTGCAACGCAAACTCAGCGGTGTGGGGTTTGACCCCGAAGAAATCGCTGACGCACTGGATTGGCTCACGGGTCTTGGCAACGCCGCTCGTTTTGCCAAACCGGCAGTGGCGGCGATTCCCACTGTCTTGCCTGCCGCGGGCTTTCATTTACCGACGGCCGGCAGCATGCGGATCTACTCGCCACGGGAGCAGAACCATTTGAAGTCCGAATGCATTGGCTACCTTCACTTTTTGGATCATGCGGGGATCACACCCGCCCATATCCGCGAAGTCGTGTTGGAGCGCGCAATGGCGGTGCAAGAGGGCCCCGTCTCACTGGATGAATTGAAGATCATCATCCTGATGGTATTTTGGAGCTTCGGCCAGGAGCCGGACGCCCTCGCACTGGATGAGCTGTGCGAAACGCACGAGACACGCACGATTCACTGAGCGGCCTACTGAAAAATCAGGCGAGTAATCGCTCCGGATTGGCTTCCAATTTCGCTAACGCATCACGGGTGGCCCGGACCGTCAGCGCCTCCTCTTCCTGGGGCAACAAAAGTCCCGCCTGCAAGTAGGCAGCCAATCGTCCGCCTTGGATCAGGAAACTCTTGCCGGCGGTGGAAGCAAACAAATTAAGGTGCTTCTTGTCGCTGCGCCAAGCGAACTGAACTTGGATGATCTGATGGTTGTGGTCGAGGGTGTACCAGCTACCAATCTGCAGCTCATGTGCCCAAGTCAGCATGGCAGCGGTGGGTTTAGAGCCTCCATTCACCACCACCTCAATCGCTGAAGCATCGATGCCAAGCATCATTTCGATGCTTTCGGCATCCAGCGGCAAATCGCCCATGCCATCCTCGGAAACAAAGTCCTCAAGATGACCAAGGCGCTGCGCCATCGCATCAATTTGGGCCTGCGGGATCGCTTGGGTTTTCGACATGAACGCGTCGGCGAGGGTATCGCTGATTCGCTTGACATTCGCCTCTTGCTCAGACGGAGCCATGGCCAACAAGGTCATGCCGGAGCGCAAGCGTAGCAAAAGATTCGGCAAATCCTGGATGACACGAGCCCTGTCGTTGCGGTCCGGCTTGGCGCTTGCCGCCCACACCAAATCCGTCGCAGTTTTTTTCAAAATCAGCGTGTCTGCATGCTGTGGGCCTTTGCGAACGGCCGCAACGGCCAAAACCTCTGACCAGACTTTGAACAAAAACTCACGGATCTCGTCCCGCACAGGCATGTCTTTCAACATGTTGCGCATTTCGATGGTGTATTGAATCGCAAGCGTCTCTTTTTGCTCGACCTGCTGTGCGACTCCCACCACCTTTTGGGCGGGGCCCTTTTCAGTCAAAAACTTGGCAAGGAATTTTTGGAACTCGTCAAAAACGATCTGATAAACCTTCTTGCCGGTTTCAGGATACTGCTCAATGACCTGAACGATCCGCTTGATCTCCGCTTCCATCGCGCTGCCATGTACGCCCACCGCGTCAAAACCCATGACACAGGAACCCATGCGGTCAATCAACATCCGGGCGGGATGCGTAGCGGTACCGAAAAAATCCGCATCCTCCAAAGCGACCCGCAACACAGGCATTTGCAGTCGGGCAAACCAAACGCGTATGCCCGTGGGGATGCGCTCTTCAGCCAGAATTGCCTGAAACATGAGGGCGACGATTTCAATCGTGGCTTTTTCCCCCTTGGTTTCCGCTTTCTTTTTGAGCTCCTGGGTTTTCTGACGCAAATCACCAGCGACACGTGCAACCCCTGCAGGGCTGTAGTCTTCAAATTGCGTGCCGCCAGGCGCATAGTCTCCCGCCACGCCAGGTCGATAGGCCATGGCAGCAGCCAAAGCGGGTGATGGTGGCTGGTGCTCAGCGACACCATAATCGCCGCCCGCATGACTCACAAACAGTCTGCGAATTTGGCCGATGACCCCTTGTGCACGACTCCGCGCCCGCGCGAGCGGCGTGGTTGCTGTCAGCATGCGCGTCTCGTCAGTCGCGCCGTATGCGTTGCCCGATGCACTGATGGTCGTGGACTGTCGCCAGAATGGCGTAGGTGTCGAAGTGCCTACTCCTTGCGCACCCGAAGCTAACGCTGCACCTGCGCTCGATGAATCGGCGGCAGCCCCGCCCCAACCCAAACGGCCACTGAAAAGGCGGGCATCCCGCGCCTCAGAGCCCGAAGCAACAGCTCCCCCGGCATAACCCCCCCCATAAGAGGCCCTATCTCCAGCCAATGAAGGTGCACCCGTGCCTTGAGAGCCGCGCGGACCACCAAAGCCTGCTTGGTAGGGGTCACCATTTTCATACCCTGCTCCGCTTAACTCAGCACCACCAGATACAGGTGCGCCTGAATTGGGCGGGCGTTGGTTGGGTCCTTTGACAGGTGATTTGACCCGGTCTTTCAACTCGATCGTAGGCAATACGCCCTTGCTGATCAGAACATCGTTCGCATTTTTGTAGGCAGTAATCAGTCGCTCAATCAATAAGCGCTGGACAACTTCTGTCACCATCGGCCAAGAGTCACCCGGCATTCCTGAAACAGACCATTGCTCCACCAGCAAGAGGACCAGCACCTCCGGGCGGAAAAGGTCTTTTCCGTCCAGATCATCCAGGCCCTCAAGGTATTTGATCCGCACGCGCAAGTCTTCAAGCTGCGGCAAGACTTTTTCGTTCACGGACAATACCATCCGCGACGCGAGGATTTTGTTTTCGACGACCTCGGTGCCCACAAGCTCCAGGTTCACGGAACGGACTTCTGTCGCCTTCTTTACTTCAGAAGGAGACAGGCATTCTCGCCAAGACTTCTGTGTGCCCTCGACCCACAAGGGACGGCTTTGCTTGTAAGCCATCCAGATGTCACGACGAGTTTGCGAATCACGGGCATTGCTAGGCTCGTCGACCAGCTCTGTGAGCCGATCCTGAACTGCTGCGCCGATTTCCAACAAGGCTTTGCAAGATTCCGCGAAAAACCGCTCCCGCAGTGCGCGAGCGAGTTGCAATCGAGGCGAAAGCGCCTGGCCGGTAGCCATGTTGGGAGAGTCCTTTTACTAAACTGCCGCCCCTGCGTTCGGGTCGTTTGGATCGAGATCCTTTTTGGGCCCGCCTTTTACCAAATCTTCCCGCTGGATACCTAACCACATGGAAATGGAAGCAGCCACAAACACAGACGAATAAATGCCAAACAAGATGCCGATCGTGAGCGCCATCGCAAAGTAATGAAGCGTGGCACCGCCGAAAATCAACATCGACAACACCATCAACTGGGTCGAGCCATGGGTGATTATGGTTCGACTGATTGTGGAGGTAATCGCATTGTCAATGATTTGCTCCGTGTTCATCTTGCGGTAGCGCCGGAAATTCTCACGGATCCGGTCAAAAATCACAACCGACTCGTTTACCGAATAACCCAAGACAGCCAAAACCGCTGCCAGTACCGGGAGTGAGAACTCCCACTGGAAAAAGGCGAAGAAACCGAGAATGATGATCACATCATGCAAGTTGGCGATGATGGCTGCGACGGCAAACTTCCACTCAAAACGGATAGCCAAGTAAATCATGATGCCGACCACCACGAACGCAAGCGCTTTCAAACCATCAGCGGCCAGTTCATCGCCAACCTGAGGTCCCACAAACTCCGTGCGGCGCAAGGTTGCTGTGGCATCAGACGCCTTCAGCGCAGTCAACACCATGTCGCTTTGCTGCCCGGAAGTACTGCCTTTTTGAACTGGCATCCGGATCAACACATCCTGTGCAGTGCCAAAGTTTTGGACCTGCACATCATTGATTCCCAACTTTGCCACCGTGGTGCGAATAGCGTCGAGGTTGGCAGGCTGGGAGTAGCTCACCTCCATCAACGTTCCGCCGGTGAACTCTACCGACAGGTGCAGACCGCGGGAGAACAGAAAAAATACGGCCGCCAAAAAAGTGACGAACGAAATTACATTGAAAACCAAAGCATTCCGCATGAACGGAATGTCACGGCGGATTTTAAAAAATTCCATGACTTTTCCTTAAGGGGTAGTGACTTCGGTGCCGCTGTCCGGACGCCACACGGTCCCAATAGAAACCGTTTTCAGCTTCTTCTGACGACCGTACCACAAATTAACCAAACCACGCGAGAAGAACACGCCGGAGAACATGCTGGTCAAAATACCCAAACAGTGCACAACCGCGAAACCTCGCACGGGGCCGGAACCGAATGCTAACAATGCCAAGCCTGCGATCAGGGTGGTTACGTTCGAGTCGATGATGGTCGCCCATGCGCGGTCATAACCGGCGTGAATCGCGGCTTGGGGAGATGCGCCATTGCGTAACTCTTCCCGAACGCGTTCATTGATCAACACGTTAGCATCAATCGCCATACCCAGAACCAGCGCCATCGCGGCCATGCCTGGCAATGTCAAAGTCGCTTGCAGCATGGAGAGCACCGCCACCAACAACAAAAGGTTGAAGGCCAGCGCTAGGCTGGAAATCACGCCGAACAGCATGTAATAAGCGCACATGAAAATGGCAACCGCCACAAAGCCCCAGGTCACGCTCAGGAAACCCTTGGCAATATTCTCGGCACCCAAGCTCGGCCCGATCGTGCGCTCCTCGATGATCTCCATCGGAGCCGCCAAAGATCCGGCACGCAACAGCAGCGCAGTGTCTGCCGCTTCCACGGTGGTCATCCGGCCGGAAATCTGAACACGCCCGCCACCGATTTCGGCGCGAATCACCGGTGCGGTCACGACTTCGCCTTTGCCTTTTTCAAACAACAAAATCGCCATGCGCTTGTTGATGTTCTCGCGGGTCACATCACGGAAGATTCGGGCGCCCTTGGCATCCAGCGACAAATTCACGGTGGGCTCTTGGGTCTGGCCATCAAATCCGGGTTGCGCGTCTGTCAGGTTCTCGCCCGTCAGAATCACTTGCTTCTTTACGATGACCGGGATGCCTTCGCGATCCAGGTAACGCTCAGAGCCGAAGGGAACAGGGCCGGTTCCGGTTTCCGCCGCACGGGCTTCGGAGCCTTCATCGACCAGGCGCACTTCCAGTGTTGCAGTGCGTCCGAGGATGTCTTTGGCCTTCGCTGTGTCCTGCACGCCAGGCAACTGCACCACGATACGGTCCAGGCCTTGCTGCTGAATCACTGGTTCTGCAACACCCAGCTCATTGATCCGGTTGTGCAAGGTGGTTATGTTTTGCTTGAGCGCTTGGTCTTGGATGGTTTTTCCGGAGACCTGTTTGATCGTGGCGACCAGTTTGACGTCCTGCCCATCAGCGGCAGACACAGCATCCAGATCGGTGAACTGGTCCTGAATGATGCGCTGGGCTGCCTGAGCGGTAGCCGCGTCCCGGAACCGGATCTCGATGGCTTGGCCGTTGCGGGCAATACCGCTGTGGCGCACGTTCTTTTCACGCAAGATGGTGCGAATGTCGCCGGACAGCGACTCTGCCCGTTTGGTGAGCGCTGCCTGCATGTCGACCTGCAACATGAAGTGCACACCACCGCGCAAATCCAATCCCAAGTACATCGGCGATGCGCGCAAGGACGTCAGCCAGGCAGGCGAACGCGACAGCAAATTGAGCGCAACGATGTAGGAAGGATCCGCACTTTCAGGGTTGATCGCTTTCTGAACCGCATCTTTGGCCTTGAGCTGCGTGTCCGTGTCGGAGAAGCGCGCCTTGATGGACGCACCATCCAAGGCCACTGCATCGGGCGTCAAGCCGGCGCTCTTCAGCGCCTGCTCTACCTTGGCCAGTGTGGCTGCATCGACCTTCACCGACGACTTGGCCGTTGAAACCTGCACTGCCGGTGCTTCGCCAAACAGATTGGGCAGGGCATACAAGCCACTGACCACCAGCGCGACCAGAATGATCGCGTACTTCCACACCGGATAACGGTTCATGATCGCGCTTCGCTAACAGTTAAAAACGGCCGCTTACTTGATGGAGCCTTTGGGCAACACTTGCACTACCGCGCTACGCTGCACTTGGATTTCCACGCCGCTGGCCACTTCCAGGCCGACATAGCTGTCACCCATCTTGCTGACCTTGCCCAGTACGCCACCAGCAGTTACCACTTCATCACCCTTGGCCAAGGCGTCGATCATGGCGCGGTGCTCTTTCTGCTTCTTCATTTGGGGGCGGATCATCACGAAGTACAGCACCACAAACATCAGCACCAAAGGCAGCATGCTCATCAAAGAGGATTGCATGTCACCGCCAGCGGCAGCAGGAGCAGTTTGAGCAAAAGCAGAAGAAATGAACACAGGCAAACTCCACAAAAGGGATCAGAACAAATAGTTTTCCACCCGCGGCACAGCCGCACGCGAACCGACCGGCTGATAACCAGTCAACCAGTCATTGTAAGCGGGGGAAAAGGCCCGCCCATGATGGGCGGGCAAGGCCTTAGGCGGCTCGGGCCTGTTGGGTAGCGGGGCTTGCGTGGTAGCGGGCCAACAAATCGACCCACTGGGTCCGAGCAGCCTTCAAGTGACGGGCCTTGACATGGCCATAGCCGCGGATGTGCTCGGGCACACGGGCGAACGCCAGCGCGGCATCACGGTTGGACGCGCTCAAAGCAGGCAACATTCCTTCAATGGCTGAGCGGTATTCGCCAATCAGCGCCCGCTCCTCACGGCGTTCCTCGGTGTATCCGAAGACGTCCAGTGCGGTACCCCGGAGCACTTTCATGGGTGCCAGAAGACGGAAGCCCCAGCCCATCCAGGCGCCAAACCGAGACTTCAAGGCCTCGCCCTGCTCGTTTTTACGCGACCAGATCGGGGGTGCCAAGTGGTAGGCGAGCTTGAAATCTCCCTCAAACATCCCGCTGATCTTGCGGTGAAATGCGGTATCGGTGTGCAGACGGGCGACCTCGTACTCGTCTTTGTAGGCCATCAGCTTGAACAAGTAGCGCGCAACCGCTTCCGTCAATGCCAGCTTGCCCCCCTCGATGCCAGACTCTGCTGTGCGCACCCGGGTAACAAAGTCGACATAACGGCCCGCGTACGCTGCATTTTGGTAAGCCGTTAAAAACTCGCTGCGCCGCTGGATAAGTTCATCCAACGTTTCTTTGCTGCGGGGAACAAATGCCAGTACCTGTCCTGGCGACATGGCCCGCTGCACAGCAGGCCAATCCACCGCAGCACGGCGTCCCCACTCGAATGCCGCCTTGTTGTTGCCCACCGCCACTGCATTGAGCTCGATGGCGCGCATCAGCGATGCCAGCCCCAAGGGAATCCAGCCCTTTTGCCACGCGTAGCCCAGCATCATGGGGTTGGTGTAAATGCTGTCTCCCAACAATTTGGTAGAGGCGGCATCCGCATCGAACAAGCCCACATGCGCCTCACCCACCGTGCGGGTGATGTCGGCGACGCACTGGTCGCCGGGGTTGGCCCAGTCGGCGTTGCGCACAAAGCCGGCGGTCGGCACCGTGTTGGCGTTGAGGGCCACATGGGTGCGACCGGGACGCATGCGGATCAGCGTTTCTTTGCCAGCCACCACGACCGGATCACAGCCCAGCACCAAATCTGCAGACGCGGTGCCCACACGGGTCGTGCGGATCGCGTCTTGGGATGCGCCGATCAACACATGGCTCCAAGTCGCGCCGCCCTTTTGTGCCAAACCACCGGCGTCCTGGGTGACGATACCTTTGCCCTCTAGGTGGGCTGCTACGCCTAGCAGCTGTCCGATGGTGATCACGCCCGTACCGCCCACGCCGGCCACGATGGTGCCCCACACGCCGCCTTGTACCCTTGCGAGGTCGGGGAGCTGCGGGTCCGGCAGCGCCGGCCAGCCGCTGGCATCAGTTTGCAGCTTGACTGGTTTCTTCAGGCTGCCGCCTTCCACCGTTACAAAGCTGGGGCAAAAGCCTTTGACGCAAGAAATGTCTTTGTTGCAGGTACTCTGGTTGATTTGGCGCTTACGTCCGAAAGGTGTTTCCAGCGGCTCCACGCTCATGCAGTTGCTTTGCACGCCGCAATCGCCACAGCCTTCGCACACCAACTCGTTGATGACCACGCGCTTGGCGGGGTCCACCATGGTGCCGCGCTTGCGGCGGCGGCGCTTTTCGGTCGCGCAAGTCTGGTCGTAAATGATGACGGTAGTGCCTTTGATGTCGCGGAACTCGCGCTGGATGCGGTCCAGCTCGTCGCGGTGCTCGATGGCAATACCTTCGGGCAGTCCATCCACATCGTCGTATTTTTCAGGTTCGTCCGTCACCACTATGATTTTGATAGCGCCTTCCGCACGCATGCTCTGGGCTATCTGTACCACCGAGTGCCCTTCCGGCCGCTCACCCACTTGCTGGCCGCCAGTCATGGCCACCGCATCGTTGTAGAGGATTTTGTAGGTGATGTTGACGCCGGCCGCAATGCTCTGGCGAATCGCCAGCAAGCCGCTGTGGAAGTAAGTGCCATCGCCCAGGTTGGCGAAGATGTGTTTGTCGTTGGTGAACGGCTGCTGCCCGACCCATGGCACGCCCTCGCCGCCCATCTGGGTAAAACCATCGGTGCTGCGGTCCATCCAGATGGTCATGAAATGGCAGCCGATGCCGGCCATGGCGCGCGAACCATCGGGCACCCGTGTGCTGGTGTTGTGCGGACAGCCTGAGCAGAACCAGGGCTGGCGAACCGCAGCCGCTGCACCGGAGTTACCCAAGTCAATGACGTGCATAGCCCGCTCTTTGGCTTCCAGAATCGCCATCTGGGCATCGATGCGGGCGCTGGTGTCGGCATCCAGCCCCAGCTTTTTGATGCGCTGGGCAATCGCGCGGGCGATGATCGCCGGCGACAAATCTGCATTCGCACGCAACAAGGTGTTGGCGCTCGGGTTGGGCATGGACCACTCGCCACCGGCGCCATAGTGATCTGGCGTTTCCACCTCGTTGAATTTGCCCAACACTGTGGGGCGCACGTCCGCGCGCCAGTTGTACAGCTCTTCCTTGAGCTGATATTCGATGACCTGGCGCTTTTCTTCCACCACCAGAATCTCCTGCAAGCCGGTGGCGAATTCGCGGGTCAGTTGCGCCTCCAGCGGCCACACCACGCCCACCTTGTGCAGGCGGATGCCGATGCGGCGGCAGGTGTCATCGTCCAACCCCAGGTCCAACAACGCCTGGCGGGTGTCGTTGTACGCCTTGCCACTGGAAATGATGCCGAAGCGGTCATGCGGCCCTTCAATCACGTTGTGGTTCAGTCGGTTGGCGCGGATGTAGGCCAGCGCGGCATACCACTTGTAGTCAAACAGGCGGGCTTCCTGGTCCAGCGCATGGTCGGGCCAGCGGATATGCAGGCCGCCGGGTGGCAACTCAAAGTCGGCCGGCATGCGGGTGAGGACGCGCTCGGGGTCGATGGTGACGGTGGCGCTGGACTCCACAATTTCCTGGATCGTCTTCATGCCGGCCCACACGCCGGAAAAACGGCTCATGGCAAAGGCGTGCAGACCGAGGTCCAGAATCTCCTGCACATTGGCCGGGAAGAACACCGGGAACCCGCAAGCCTTGAAGATATGGTCGCTCTGGTGGGCGGCGGTAGAGCTTTTGGAGATGTGGTCATCCCCCGCCACGGCGATCACACCGCCCCAGGGCGTGGTACCGGCCATGTTGGCGTGCTTGAACACGTCAGAGCAGCGGTCCACGCCGGGGCCCTTGCCGTACCAGATGCCGAACACGCCGTCGTATTTGTTAGTGCCGGGTGGTGCAAAGCCCAGTTGCTGGGTACCCCACAGGGCGGTGGCCGCCAGCTCCTCATTCACCCCCGGCTGGAACTTGATGTGGTGGGCCTCCAGGTACTTTTCTGCCTTGACCAGCGACTGGTCATAAGTGCCCAAGGGCGAGCCACGGTAACCGCTGATAAAGCCGGCCGTGTTCTTGCCCGCACGCTGGTCGCGCACGCGCTGCAGCATGGGCAGCTTGACCAGCGCCTGCACACCGCTCATGAAAGCGCGGCCGTGGTCCAGGGCGTATTTGTCGTTCGAGGGTGACCGAATCCAGCGCCGTGCGGATGTGCGCGGGCAGGTCCCGGTTGAGGGGTGCATTCATGGTGCTTGTCTCCGTGTTTTTGTTCGGCAAAGTGTATGCCCGCAACTCAGATAGGTGTTTGCGTTCTTTGCCTGAAAACCACCTCTCAAAGAACGATTCTTTCTCCATAATGCGTTTTATGGAAACACTTGACCGTTATGACCTGGCCATCCTGAGCGAGCTGCAAAACGATGGGCGCCTCAGCAACGCCGAACTCGCCACCCGCGTGGGCCTTAGTGCGGCGCCGTGCTGGCGGCGGGTGAAGGCGCTGGAGGACAGCGGCTTCATCACCGGCTACCGGGCAGAAATCAACCGCCAAAAAATCGGGTTGGGGGTGCTGGCCTTTGTGCGCCTGGACGCCAACCGGAACAGCGGCGATGTGCTGCACGAACTTGAAGAGGCGATTCGGCGGATCCCGGAGGTCATCAGCTGCCACTACATCAGCGGCACCGGTACTTTTGAGCTGCAGGTGGTCAGCCGCGACCTGAACAGTTTCAGCCAGTTTGCACGCGAGGTGCTGATCAACCTGCCCAACGTGAAAGACCTGCACACCAGCTTCTCGCTGGGCGAGGTCAAGGCCAGTAGTGCGCTGCCCTTGAGCCAATTACAAGCGCCGCCCACAGGCGCCACCATGAAAGGACGCCCATGAACCGCAGAGATTGGCTGGCTTTAGCATTGTTTTGGCACCTGGCGCCCGTTGCGCATGCGCAAGCAGCTATCAATTCAGGAGCAAACGCAACCCCCTTGCCCTTGCGCAATCTGCTCATCGGAGTGCGGCAGGTGCAATCCGAAGATGGCCAGCAGGCGGGCTTAGACGTACAAGGCGGCAGGGTCACAGGCGGCCTGGCGCAAGGCCGGAGCAGCGGCACGGCGGTGCAACAAATCCTCATTCTGAATGGCCGGCCTGCACGCATCGCGGTGCAAACGCAAACGCCATTGCGCTTGCTGCAAAGCTTTGTGCGCAACGGGCAAATCGTGACCACCCAAGGGACCGTGCTGATCGAGGCGGGAACGGGCTTTAGCGCGCTGCCGCGCTGGGAGAGTGGCGATGTGGTCGAGGTCGAACTCAATACCCAGCAAGCTCTGCGCCCCCTGTTTCCCCAAGCCGGGGCAGTGAATGCCCCACCGGCACAGTCCAGCACCGGCAACAGCATGCTGCTCCCTTTGGGCGAGTGGATGACAGTGGCAGAGACCGAGCAAAACCTGCAGAACAACCAACAGAGCCTGCGTGGCGCGCAGATCCAGAGTGGCGTGACCCGAACGGAGGTTCAGCTCAGGGTGAGCTTGCGCTGATAGCCCGCGGCGGCCACCTCAGGCCGCCGGGTGGCGCTGCCCTTAGCGGTGCAGCACTTCGCGGATGGTGGCGGCCAGTTCTTCTTCCACGAACTTGGCAATGTAGGCATCCGCCCCCACGCTCTTCACATGGCTCTCGTTGGTGGCGCCGGTTAGCGAGGAGTGAATGATCACCGGAAGGCTGCTGAACCGGCCATCTTGCTTGATGTTGCGGGTCAAAGTGAAACCGTCCATTTCGGGCATTTCGAGATCGGTCAACACCAAGGCCACTTTGTCTTTGATGGACTTGCCTTCATCCGTGGCTTGGGCGTTGAGCGATTGCAGTTTCTCCCACGCTTCCTTGCCGGTTTTGGTCATGATGTAAGGGACATCCATGCCTTTGAGGCCCTTCTCGATCATCATGCGTGCCACGGCAGAATCGTCAGCCGCCAGAATGATCTGACCCGGCTCCAAGCGCAGCTTGGGCGCGGTGCTTGGCACCTCTTCCTTGACTTCTTGGGGCATCACATCACGGAGGATCTGCTCGACATCCAGCACTTGGGCCAAGCGGGTGTTTTCGGCATTGCCATCCAAGCGCGCAATACTGGTCACCAAGCCGCCGCCGGTGTTTTCGGCAGACAGCACTTGCTTCCACTCCAGGCGCACGATTTCGTTGACCTCTTCGACCGCAAAGGCTTGTGTCGTGCGGGCGAACTCGGTCACCAGCAGAATACCCAGCCCCTTGGTCGGGGTACAGCCCACCACCTGCGGCAAGTTGATCACGGTGATCATTTGGCCCCGGATGTTGGCGACGCCCATCACGGCGGGCGGTGAATTCACCATGGCGGTGATTTCGGGCATCACCAGGATTTCTCGAACCTTGAACACATTGATGCCGAACAATTCGCGGCGCTGGGTGCCGGGGGCCTCGCCCAATCGGAACAGCAGCAGTTCGAACATGCTGTTGGCGGCCAGATTGGTCCGCTCATCAATGTCGCGCATCTCTTTGCTCATAAGTCCGTCCTTAATTTCCGAATCTCACAGATTGAATGTATCCATACTAACGGTTTCTACGCTATTTGGGCCACAAAATCCACATTTGCAATGGTTGTCGCATACGACCAGCTAGCTCTGCCGCGTCCGGCCCCCAGCCGGCAAAGTAGTCGGCACGTACCGCACCGACAATCGCGCTCCCGGTATCTTGTGCAAGTACCAATTTTTGCAAATTTGTTTGATTTCCCGTTGAAGTCAACCAGACCGGCGCGCCATAAGGGATGCTGCCGGGGTCTACGGCGATGGAGCGCCCGGGCGTCAAGGCAACGCCTTGGGCGCCTTTGGGCCCGAAGGCAGCATCCAACTCACCGAGTGGCTCTTCCTTGAAAAAAACCACCCGCGGGTTCGACCACAGCAGCTCCTGCTGGCGCTGCGGGTTTTGCGCCAGCCAGGCTTTGATGCCGGGCCATGAGGCGTCTTTGATCAAGCCTTGATCCAAGAGCCAACGGCCGACACTGCGGTAGGGCTGCTCGTTGGTACCCGCGTAGGCCAGGCGAACCCAGCGCACGCTGCCGTCAGGCTGGGTAATCCGTACCCGCCCGGAACCCTGAATCTGGAGCACCAACGCATCCACCGGATCCGCCAGGTACGCGATCGCCTTGCCACGCAGGGCTGCCTGCGCTTCCGGCAAGGTCTCCATTTCCTGGCGGGTGAACCACGGTTTGCGGGGCGTCATTCCGGCGGGCAGCTGGTACAGCGGCACTGAAAAGCCGGGTGCCTGTTGCCGACTGGCATCCAATATCGGCTCGTAATAGCCGGTCAACAACCCTGTGGGCTCACCTTGCAATGTCTCCACACGGTGCGGCTGGAGGCGGGCTTGCATCCACTCCATTTGCTCTTGGGGACTTCCAATACTCAAACGGCGCACTTCTGCACACAAGGCAGACATGGGCGGCTGAGGCCTCTCGCAGCTCTTTAACCACGCGTTCCACGCCTCAAACAGGTTGTCAGCACCCCAACCGGGAAGGCTGTCCCACGGAACCGGCACCCAACGGCTGCGCGATTGGGTCACTACCGGGCCGACTGCAGGCGCGGGGCCAGGCGCTGCCGGTACCACGGTGCGTACTGGCTCGACCGGTGCGCGCACCACTGGCGGCGCGCTACCGCACGCGGCCAGAATTCCTACAATCAGGGCCGATACAGACCACCCCAAACAACGACGCATGACTTTGCTACTCCTCGAAGCGCTAGGCGCTGGCCTGATATTCATAGGCATCATCTGGTGGACCATGTTTCACGGGCGCAAGAACGGGGAACTGCCGCCCGAAGAGAATAATGACAAAAAAGAGGACTAGCCCAGACACTGATTGCGCAAATTGCTACTAATTTAATAGCAATCATCCCAAAATCCGGTGCTGGAGCGCCGGCAACTGGGCGCGGCAATGCTGGAGCTGACGATAGTCCAGTTCCGCCAGCACCACGCCCGGGCCTTCGGCTTGCTCAGCGAGCACTTTGCCCCACGGATCGATCAGCAGACTTTGCCCCCAGGTGCGCCGCCCGCTCGGATGCACGCCCCCTTGAGCGGCCGCAGCCACGAACGACAAGTTTTCAATCGCCCGGGCACGCAAGAGCACCTCCCAATGTGCCTCTCCCGTGGTGTGGGTAAAAGCACTCGGGGCCAAGAGCAAATCGACACCGCGTGCGGCGTATTCCCGGTAGAGCTCGGCAAAGCGCATGTCGTAGCAGACGCTCATGCCCACCGACCAGATGTGCCCATCCCGAGACGGAAGGCTGAAGACGGTGGGCGTGCTGCCCCGCTCGAGCACCCGGGATTCGTCGTAACTCTCGGCACCGTTATTGAAGCGAAACAGGTGGATCTTGTCGTACCGGGCAACGCACTCCCCCTGCGGATTGAAGGCCAGCGAACTATTGAACACATGGTCGGGCTGGCTGGCCGTCAAGGGCAAGGTACCGGCCACGATCCAGATCCCCAGCGAGCGTGCTACCCCGGCCACAAAGTCCTGGATGGGGCCGCTCCCGAAGGGCTCTTGAATCGCCAGCTTGTCGGAATCACGCAGCCCGATCAAACAAAAATACTCGGGCAACACGGCGAGCTCGGCCCCTTGGAGTGCGGCCTCTGTCAGCAAGGCTTGGGCGATCTGCAAGTTGTCCTGCACATGGCCGGTAGACACCATCTGGATGGCTGCGACTTTCATAGATCAACTCCGTATCAAACGTATCAGTGCGTCAGGGCTTGCGCGGCACCTGGGTTACTTTGGGGTCCAGCCAAGTGCCGTCCACCACAAACTCTTGGGTAGCCGCATTCACCAATGGGCCACGCAATAGCAGCTGGGCCAGAAAGGTGCTCAAGCCGACCACCGGATTGATAGCTGACGCGATCAGGGAGGCGCTACCCGCATTGATTTCTGGCACCACCACCACCCGCAGGTTCTGCGTTTCTTTGCTGATGTCGGCCTGGCCATCCATCAGGACTGCGGCATTGACGCCTTTCATCTGTAAATTATTGGTCTTGGCGACCCCTTGCTCGATCGCAATGTCGCCCCGGAAATAATCAAAGGCAAAGCCTTCGCTGAACACATCGCGGAAATCGAGCATCAGCCGGCGCGGCAGGCTTTGCAAGCTCAGCACGCCCAGCAGTTTGGCAATACCGGGTTCGGCTTTGAGAAACTGGCCTGTTTCCACGTTCACATTGAATTTGCCGCTCATGCTGGGGTAATCCACCGTGATCGGGGAGCCGGCCCACGCAACTTGGCCCTCTACTTTGCCTTCGCCCTTGCGCACCACCCCGGGCATGCCCAAACGGCTGAGCAGTTCGCCCGAGTCGCGGATATCGAGCTTGAAGTTCAGGACCGTGCGGCGACGATCCCGCACACTGCTCCCCGGTGATGCGGCAGACGCATTGATAGCAGCCCAGTTGCCACTGGCTGTCAGCTCGGCTTCGGGGGTACGGATATTGAAACGGTTGAGACGCCATTCACGGGCACCCGCACTCCCCAGGTTCACCGCCTCGACATCGATCCGGCCCAATTTTTTGCCACGCAGCACAAAGTCTTCAACCTCGATATCCAGCGCTGGAATCGCGGCAGGCTGCTCGTCCAAAAGCGACTCCACATCTTGCGCACCACTCTGGGCAATAGAGAGCCGGGCCAAGCGCGCGTACAAGCGCCCGGCATTGCTACCAGAAGGCTGGCGGTATTCGACATAGCCGGACAGCTCCGTCGCGTCCACGTTGGCGCGCCACAAAGGACCTTCGCGCCCGCCCCCCACCACAACGTTGTTGAGTTGGCGTCCGGAGGCCAGCAGCTCCTTGGAGCGGAGCACCAGCACATTGGGCAGGTACTCGGAGGCGGACATCGCACCCGGCGAGGGGCTTTTTGCAGTGTCAGCCACTCCATCGGTACCGAGCTTGTCCGCAACTGCGGTCCACGCATCCACATCCAACCGCGGGATGTTGAGGTTAGCGACGACACCGGCATCGGGCAACGGAGCCGCCTCATCAGGGCCCAGACCGACGGCAATCGCTCCACTTTGCACATGGGGCTCCGGGCCTGAAATATCGCGCACAAAAATGACCGAAGCCAGCCGCCCGACGTCCAGTTGCAAACGGTCTTTCAGGCGTGTGGCCACCGCCGGCCCTGCCGGGCGCAGCACCGCCGAGTCGAACCGCACCGGTAACGCTGCCTCGGCGGTTTTGGTCAAGGGTGCTGGCAAGTTCAATGCCATGCCGACCAGATTGGAGTTGATTTGCAGCTCCGGCACTCCCGAGCGAAAACCCAGGGTCGCGATGTAACTGGCGCTACCGCTGGCGAACTGGGCTGCTCGTGCGGCGGGGCCTAGTTCCTTAGCCTGACGCAAGCCTTCAGAAGTGGCGGTGCCACTGAAGCGCAACTGCGACGCCACAGGCTTGGCGGCACCCGCGCTGCCAGACACCGGGGCCACCGACAAGCCCCCTTCAATACGCACATCCCCTCCCAGAGCGCGGGCTTGCGCACCGCTCAAACTGAAGCCCGATTGGTTGAAGTTGATGGTGCCCCGAAGGCGGGAGAGTTTGGGGGTATCGGGGCGAATCTGCAGGTCATTGCCCGGCAACACCACGGTGCCTTGCACCGCCATTTTGTTGGTGTCCGCCAAGGGAAAGCCTAGTTTGAATTTGTAATCCGCCACCCCCGTGGCAGAAGTCTGCGCCAGTGCTTTGTCCAAAGCTTCGGTCAGCGGAGAGCTATTTACAGCGCTCACCACATCCATGACCGGCCCTTTGGCCTCGGCTGTCACCGCTACGGTAGATGCATCAAACAAGCGGCTGACCTGGACATCCGCCTTTGAAAACTGCACACCACCGCTCCCCAGAGTGCCGCGGGTGAGTTTGACTTGGAGCTGATCTTTGTCCAACACCATGTCGCCCTGCAGCTGGTTCAAAGCAGGCCAGGGCAAACTGTCTTTGGGCATGACCACCGCTGGCGCGAATGCAAAGCTGCCATTTTGAAAAGCCGCCGCAATTTTGAACTCGCCCTGGTTGGCGGTGCGAAACGGGAAGCGGGCCAAGTCCCCTTTCACCTTAAAAGTTCCGCTGGTCAGCGCACCACCCAGCAGGGCCGCTTGCAAATAGTCGCGCCCATCACGCTCCATCGCCAGGGGCAAATAGCGGGGCAAGCGGGCTGCGTCAGCCCGGCTCACGCTGCCCTGCAAATCCAGAATGCCCGGGTTTAGCGCAGTCACAGCTCCCACCTCCGGGCTGCTCCAAGTGAACTTCAACTCGCCAGCGGCATCCGCATTGGAAAAGCGCACGCCGCTGCCGCTCAGCTGCAGGCGCTTGCCGTTGAGCTTCCACTGTAGGTCACCGGCGAGTTGGTCAAATGTCATCAGCGGCTCTGCCAGCAAGTCCACCATATCCGCAGTGCCGCGCTGCATCGCCAAGGTCGCCTTGCCGCCGGACTGGTCTAACTCGAAGGTGGCATTCAGCCCCTCAAAACCGGGGCGGCTCTCGGTGCCGCAACGGCATGCAGGCACACCCAGCTGGCTGACCCGCCCTTTGACAGCGTACTCAGTCGGGCCGGTGGTCGGGCCACTCCAACTGGCGTTAAGAGTCTCCATCACGCCCTTGGGGCTCAAGCGGAGCAAGCTGTCGTGAACACTAGCATCAAGCGGTAAGCGCGCAGCGATTTGGGTCAACGCGGCGAGATCTAGGCGATCTGCACTCAGAGTACCCCGCTCTTTTTGGCTCGGGGTTTGCGCAAACAGTTGCAGTTGCACATTGCCTCCAGGCCAATGCAAGCCGTCCTGGGTAACGAACTGGAGTGCCTCTGTGCTGAACTGATTGCCACCGGCCAGCGTTTTCGCACCCAACCGGCCCGACACCGCGTTCAATTCGAGCGGCTCCAAACCTTGGCGCGTGGTCAATTGCACTTGCTGGAGGCTGACGTCGGCCACGGCACCTGTAGGCGTACCGGCCACGACATCGACCCACGCCCGCATCGCGCCCTCTCCGCGTGTCAGTGCCACCCCCAAATCCACGTAGCGACCCAACTCTGCCAAATGCACTTGGGGCAAGTCGACAAATGCCTCGCCGTCCCAGTCCTGCCATTGGCCCTCGTGGCGTGACAGCAAGGGTTGCTTGAATATGCCCCGCGCACTCAGGCGTTGCCCCCAGGATGCGGGCGGCGTCGCATCGAGGCGCAATGCATGGCCACGCAAACTGTTGCGAATTACCAAGTCAACATCGTCAAACACCACAGACTCCACCGGGCGGGTCTCGTCCGTCCAGGTGACCCGACCACGAAGCAAGGCAATTTCAGGCTGGGAGAACAACCAGTCGGCCACGCGCCCGTCTGTGTTGTTCGAGCCACTTACCGGCAGCCCGGCAATCCACCAGCTTCCGTCGGCGGAGCGCCGGATGTCTAACGATGGGCTGTCGATGTGCAACTGCTCCAACCCACCGACCAGCAGTGAGCGAGGCGACAGTGCTGCTAGCACACTGGGCAGCACGAGCGCCTCACGCCCTTCTTGATCCAACACACTGACCCGCAGTAACTCAACAGACGGGATCACGCCGTTGGAGCGGGCCTGCATATCCCCGATGCGCACGGGCAACCCTAGGGCTTGCGTGGCCTGCGTTTCTACCCATGGGCGAAGTTCTGCGATTCGCGGCACAATGAGAAAATGCAATCCGCACCAAAGCAATCCGATAGCCAGCCAGCCCATAGCCAGCACCCGCAGCGCCCACTTTGCCAGGCCTGCGAACACCCGAAAGCGGAGTGAGGGAGCGGAGATTAAATCGTTCATCGTGCTATGGGGACTATTCAGGAATTATGACCCGCCTTGAAAACCAGGCCACCGTGGCACACGCCCGTTTTGTCCAACGTGTCAGACGCCGGTACGCCACAGAATCCGCTTTGTTGCCCCCCGGCCTTCCGGGCAAAGCGGCTATCGCATCTCTCGCTTCATCCCTGGAGTCTGCAGGCCATGAGCCAGGCCATGTGCTGCGGATCACACGGCAGCTGATACTGGAGAGATTGGCCACTTTGGACTGCGAAGAGCGGTCAACGGTAGAAGACGTGACCGCGTCGATGACGGCCCTGGCCGAGTTTTCGCTGGATCGCGCCTTTGCACTCAGCTACACGGCTTTGACAGCCCAGTACGGCACGCCCCTATCCACCTCCGGCACCGCTGCGCAGTTATTGGTAGTGGGCATGGGCAAGTTGGGCGCCCGCGAACTCAATGTTTCAAGCGACATTGATCTCATTTATGTCTATGACCAGGATGGCGAGACCACCGGCGACAGCGTGGGTCGCGGCCGGATCTCTAACCAGGAGTTTTTTGCCAAGATGGTGCGCGGGATCTACGCACTCATCGGAGACAGCACAGACCACGGCTTTGTGTTCCGGGTAGATCTCGCGCTTCGACCGAATGGCAACTCAGGGCCCGCAGCGGTGTCGCTGAGCGCACTCGAAGAGTATTTGCACGTGCAGGGCCGCGAGTGGGAGCGGTTCGCTTGGCTCAAGAGTCGTGTGGTGGCGCCTGCGGCAGCGGTGGGCAGTGGATTCGCATTGCAACTGCGCGCCGTGGTGGTTCCGTTCGTGTTCCGGCGCTACCTGGACTACAACGTGTTCGATGCCCTGCGTGTATTGCACCGGCAAATCCGCGACCATGCCGCCAAGCGCAGCGCGGGCCGGCCCGAGAGAAGCAACGACGTCAAATTGTCACGTGGCGGCATCCGGGAGATTGAGTTCACGGTCCAGCTATTGCAAGTGGTGCGGGGTGGCCAATTCCCAGACCTGCGCACCAGGCCCACGACCAGTGCACTCAGCCGACTGGTGCGCGCAGGCTTGATGCCCCAAGACAGCGCTACGGCCCTGACCGAGGCCTACCTCTTCTTGCGCAAGGTGGAGCACCGCATCCAATACCTTGACGACCAACAAACCCATGTGCTGCCCACCAACGAAGAGGATTTGTGCTGGATCGCATCGACGCTGGACCTCCGTGACAGCGGCGAACTTTTGCAGGAGCTGGACCGGCACCGCGAGGTAGTGGCCCAAGAGTTCGACTCCTTGCTAGGGGGCAGCGAGCCCTCTTGTAAAGGCTGCACAGGCAAGCCCAATGCCAGCTTGATGGACCTGGAGTCCGTGCTGCCTGGGTTGGAAGGCAGCTTCCAGGCCCGGATCAAGGATTGGCAAAGCCACCCCCGGGTGCAAGCGCTCAAGGATGAATCGCGGCACCGGCTGATGCGACTGATTGTGCGTACCGGTCAATGGATAGCAGAGGGCCGGACCACAGAAGACGCGGCCGTCAGGCTCGCAGACTGGATAGAGCCTTTGCTGCGCAGAGAAAGCTATCTCGCCATGCTCCTGGAGCGCCCGCAGGTGCATGAACGCTTGCTTCGCATGTTAGGCGCGGCCCGTTGGCCGGCGCGTTATTTACTCAAACATCCCGGGGTGATCGACGAACTGGCAGATAGCCGGACACTGGACGATCGATTCGACGCCCCGCTCTTCGAAGCGGACTTGGAGCGCCGCAGATCTGCACTCCAGGTCAGTGGCGAAGATGATGATGAAAGCCTGCTCAACCTTTTGCGCCGGGCTCACCACGCGGAGGTTTTCCGTACGCTGACTCGCGATATCGAAGGTCGCCTGACGGTCGAGCAAGTCGCGGATGACTTGAGCGCGCTGGCGCAATCCGTTCTCTCGGTGACGACGCGATGGTGCTGGATGCGGTTGAAAAATCGACACGCAGAGATTCCACAGTTCGGCATCATTGCCTACGGAAAGCTAGGCGGGAAAGAACTGGGTTACGGCAGCGACCTCGATATCGTGTTCGTGTACGACGATGCTGACGAACGGGCCGCCGAGGTGTACTCGGCACTGGTGCGCAAGCTCATCAATTGGTTGACCGTCAAGACCGGTGAGGGCGACTTGTATGAAATCGACACGGCCCTGCGACCGAATGGCAACTCCGGCCTCTTGGTCACCAGTTTTGAGGCGTACTCCAACTACCAGCAACAGCGCGGCAGCAACACGGCGTGGACTTGGGAACACCAGGCCATCACCCGGGCCCGCTGCGTATTCGGTAGCGCCGCTTTGGCACAACGCTTTGAATCCGTGCGCCATGCCGTGATCTGCAGCCCACGGGATGTGCCCTCACTGCGGGCTGAAATACACCACATGCGTGACCGTGTGCGACAAGCGCACACGGTGCAGCCTGACTTTTTCGACGTCAAACACAGCCCCGGCGGCATGGTGGATATCGAATTCGCGGTCCAGTTTTTGGTGCTTAGCTATGGAAGCATTCATGCCTCGCTGCTGGATAACGTCGGAAACATTGCGCTGTTGCAGCGCGCGCAAGCCGCGGGGCTACTGCCCGGCTCGATAGGCTCCGATGCGGCGCAAAGCTACCGGGAACTGCGACACATCCAGCACACCGCACGACTCAACGAAAGCCCGACCACGATCGTGAGCACAGCGCTACCGGCTGAACAGGCTGCGGGCCTTGCCCTGTGGGGACACGTGTTCGGGACTTGATGCGCGTTGGCACCAGCGTCTTACGAGGCGCTTGCCCGTATCTTTTTTACCAAACCGGTGGTGGAGTAACCACTCACAAACGGCAAAGCCTGCGCCCGCCCGCCCCACGACTCCACCAAGCGGGTTTCGGGCAGAACCGACATGTCGTAATCGCCGCCCTTCACCAGAATATCCGGGCGGATGCGGGCGATCAGGGCCTCTGGCGTGTCCTCGGCAAACCAGGTGACCAAGTCCACAGCGCCTTGACTCGCCATGACGACCGCACGATCCGCCTCCGCGTTTAGGGGGCGGTCATCGCCTTTGCCCAATCTGCGTACCGATGCATCGGTGTTGAGCGCCACAATCAGGCTACCGCCCAAGGCGCGGGCCTGTGCGAGATACAGCACATGCCCGCGGTGCAAGACATCGAAAACACCATTGGTGAACACCCAAGGGCGAGGCAGCACCGCCAATGCAGCGGACAAGCTGTCTGCAGGCTGGATTTTGTCGAGGAACGCAGGAAGTGGAGCAGATGAAGTCATGAGCAGCATCCTAGCAGCCCCATTTACCGGTAAGCCGTGGCTCAAGTACGGTCCGTTGCAGCCGATGGAAATTGCATAATCACCCGGTCCTATGCACCTTGTCCCCATCAATATAGAAACCATCCGCATCGGATCGCCGCTTCCTTTTCCATTGATGGACAAAGACGGGGTACTGCTCGCTCGCAAGTCGTATGTGATTTCCTCGCGCCGGGATTTAGAAGAGTTTTCGCAGCGAGGCGGCGGCTTGTTTATCAATGTGGCGGACTCGGAGGCCCTGCACCGTGCCTATGTCGAGCGCCTCTATGAACTGGTGCGCGACGACAAGTCACTGGGAGAAATCGCCGAGACCAAACTTCCGGGCGATGCACTGATAGAGCGTCAAGCTGCGCAAGACGACCGCATGGACTGGCTGGATCTGCAAGCCATTTCCAACGCCCTTTTACGCGACACGCAACCGGCAAGCTTTCGCAGCCGGCTGGATCGCTTGTTGCGTCAATTGCAACGCCACAGTCGGCGCAACCCGGATGGAACGCTGTTCGCCCTGATTTACCTGTCTGCCGCCGAGCTGCGCATGTACAGCGCAACCCATGCAATGCTCGTGAGCGTCATGTGCATGATGGCCGCAAAAGAGGTGTTGAATTGGTCGGACGAGGATCAGCAATTGGCAGGGGCCGCAGCGCTGACCATGAATGTGAGCATGACGGACCTGCAAGACCGGTTGACGACGCAAGTGGAGCCGCCGTCCATGGCGCAACGCGCGGAGATTGATCAACACGCGGAACATACCGTAGCGCTGATGAAAAAAATGGGCATCACCGATCCCGATTGGTTGCAAGCCATCCAGCTGCACCACACGGCACCGCCCGGCCCTTTGGCGCCACGCTCCCGCGGTGAGAGGCTTGCCCGTCTGATCCGGCGGGCCGATATGTTCGCAGCCCGCTTGGCCCCGAGGGCCTCGCGCATGCCAATTTCCCCCGCAGCAGCCATGCAGGCTTGCTATTTCGACGAAAACCAGGCGATCGACGAAACCGGTGCAGCCATCATCAAAGCCGTGGGCATTTATCAGCCGGGCTCATTCGTACGCCTTGCAACGAACGAGGTGGCTGTTGTGATTCAGCGTGGACTGAACACCACCACGCCGAAAGTTGCCGTTTTGTTGAACCGCAGCGGCGTGCCCACGATTGAGCCCACCATTCGTGACACGACGGTGCGCGACTACCGTATCGTGGCCAGCGTGGCACACAAGGATGTCAAGGTTCAGCTGAATTTGGAGCGGCTGCTTCCGCTTACCGCCCTCCCGAAATCAGACCGTCCCTGGTGAAGCTTCAGGCGCCGCAGCCAAGTCTTTGGAAAGCTCCTTGCGATACTTGTTGAGCTCTTGAACCGTGGTGAAGCTGCGCTCCATCAGCAAACTCAGGTTGTGAAGAATGCGTTCGACCACCTTGGTCTCCCAGACCGCATCAAAATTGATCTGACGGTCCAGCCAGTGCTCCAACCACTCAGGGTTTGGCAAACGGCTCTGAATCGTATCCCGCGGAAACAACGATTTGTTCACATGCAAATTCGTGGGGTGGAGCGCCTGCGCTGTGCGGCGCGCACTCGCCATCAGCACGCCCACTTTCGCAAACGCCGACTTTGCCTCGATCCCGAATTTGCCGATGGCACGCTTCATGTACTTGAGGTAGGCACCGCCGTGGCGAGCCTCGTCCTGGCTGAGTTTGGTGTAGATCGCCTTGATTACCGGCTCTGTGTGCCAATCGCTCGCGCGGCGGTACCAGTGGTTGAGTCGGATCTCACCGCAGAAGTGCAGCATGAGCGTTTCCAATGCCGGTGCCGGATCGAATTCAAAACGGATGGCATGCAGCTCTTCTTCCGTAGGCACGAGGTCCGGGCGGAACCGGCGGAGATATTCCATCAGTACCAGAGAGTGCTTTTGCTCCTCGAAGAACCAGATGGACATGAACGCGGAAAAGTCACTGTCGCCGCGGTTATCGCGCAGGAACATCTCTGTGGCAGGTAGCGCAGCCCATTCAGTGATCGCATTCATTTTGATCGTCGCAGCCTGCTCGTCCGACAACTGGGCGGGATCAAAACTAGCCCACGGAATATCTTTCTCCATATCCCAGCGCACCGATTCGAGTTGCTTAAAAAGTTCGGGGTACAGCATGACTACCTTTCAAAACTGAACAAATTCTAGACCGAAGCTGTGTCAATCGCTTGACATGTTTACCGATTAAGCACCCCGGGCGGAATCGCGCAATCAGCACAAAAAAAACAGACACACAAAACTTCTCTTGCGATATATTACCAATCAGTCACAAAATTACCAACACGTTCAAAAAATTACGCTCATGAGACTCGCGATCATCGGTTCCGGCATCTCCGGCCTTGCTGCGGCTCACCGCTTGCGTGGCCAGGCGGATGTCACTTTGTTTGAGGCAGGCGCCTACTTTGGGGGCCACACCCACACGGTAGACATCACCTTACCCGGCCCGCGCGGCGCAGTAACGCACGGTGTGGACACGGGATTTTTGGTGTTCAACGAGCGCACCTACCCGAACCTGATTGCTCTGCTGGCCGAATTGGATGTGGCGACCTCTAAGTCAGACATGTCTTTTTCTGTGCAGGTCCCGGGCGCCAAAGGAAGCCACGCGCTCGAATGGAGCGGGTCATCGCTGGACACGGTGTTCGCCCAACGCAGCAACCTGGTCAACCCGCGTTTCTTGCGTATGCTGCGCGATGTGTTGCGGTTCAACCAACTCGCGACCGACATTGCGATCCGAAATGCAGAAACAGAGCTCATGCAACCGCTGTCGGCTTTTCTAGACCAACACCGGCTGTCTACAGAGTTCCGCGATTGGTATTTCCTGCCCATGCTCGGTTGCATCTGGAGCTGCCCGACAGACCAAATGCTGCAATTCCCTGTGGCGACCATGATCCGCTTTTGCCACAACCATGGGTTGATTCAGGTGAGCAATCGTCCGCAATGGTGGACGGTGACCGGCGGAGCTCGCCACTATGTGGAGAAAATTATCGCGGGCATCCCAGATAAGCGCCTCAACACGCCGGTCCAGCGCATTGCGCGGGATGAGCAAGGTGTGCTGATTACTACCGAGGGCAGCACCGAGCGCTTTGACAAAGTCGTGCTGGCCTGCCATTCGGACCAAAGCCTGGCCATGCTGGCGGACCCCAGCCCCGCGGAACAAGCGACTCTCGGAGCGATTCGGTACCAAGCCAACCGCGCGGTGTTGCACACCGATACTTCGGTATTGCCACAACGCCGCAAAGCGTGGGCCGCGTGGAATTACGAGCGCAGCCAAGACGAGGGGCAAAACAACGCGCGCGTCTGCTTGCACTATCTGCTGAACATGCTGCAACCTCTGCCGTTTGAACAAAGCGTGGTGGTGTCGTTGAATCCGGTGTCAGAAATCAAGGCCGAGCATGTTCACGGCAGCTTTGACTACGCACACCCTGTTTTTGACCTTGCCGCCATCCGGGCACAGGCGGAGGTACCTGCCTTGCAAGGGCAGCAACACACTTATTACAGTGGTGCGTGGACAGGCTACGGATTTCACGAAGATGGTTTGAAGTCGGGTCTGGAAGCAGCGCGACTGCTGAAGCAGCACGTAGGCCTTGCCGCTTAATCCCGTATGAATGCGTCGACCACTCCACTCCATGTGCCAGCGCACTCAGCGCTGATCGGATTCGGGGAAGTCCGCCACACAAGGCATCGCCCTGTGCGCAACGCATTTGCCTATGGCACGTATTTCTTAATGCTGCCGATGCGCAGCCTGCAGACCCAAGGCAATGGTGCACTCCCGCGGAATCGCTTTGCACCCATCAGCTTTTACGACTCCGACCATGGAGACGGCCGGGACCTGGCCGCCGGCGGCGCCTTGGGTTGGGTCGACGCGCTGCTGGCAAAAGAAGGTATTGCAGATGCCACCGGAGAAGCCTGGCTCCACTGCTACCCACGGGTATGGGGTTTCACCTTCAAACCCGTGAGCTTTTGGTACTGCCACCGCGCGGATGGAAGCCTGCGGGCGATTGTGGTGGAAGTGAACAACACCTTTGGCGAGAGGCATTGCTACTTGCTGGATGCCCCGCAATTCGGCCGCGAACTGCAAGCCGCCAAAGTTTTCCATGTGTCACCCTTTTGTCCGGTAGAGGGCGGTTACCGCTTCCGTTTCATGGTGACCCCTGATATGCGCCGCACCGTGGCACGCATCGATTACCACGATGCCAATGGTGCGCTGATCGACACCAGCGTGAGCGGTCAACTCGAGGCACTGAGTCCTGAAAGTATCCGCCGCGCGCTATGGCGCTACCCCGTCATGACCTGGGGGGTAGTCGTCAAGATCCATTGGCAAGCACTGAAGCTGTGGCTGAAAAAAGTGCCCTTTTTCCACAAACCCGTACCGCCTGACACCTTGGTCAGCCGATAGAAACCCATCCACTTTTCATGGACCAGTCCGGAGATACCGTCATGAACACCAACACCCTGAAACCCTCACCGATTACGGGCCAGGCATCTGGCGCGGCAGCGCTTCCGGCGGGCACACCCGCTGCCACTCGCACCGTGTTCAAACTGTTGCAAAAGCTGCGGCATGGCAGCCTCAGCGTACAACTGCCCGATGGCAGCGTTCATCGCTTCGGTGGCGATAGTGCCCCGCACGCCAGCCTGGTTCTGCACAACTGGAAGCCTTTCAGCGCAGCGCTCAAGTCTGGCGATATCGGATTTGCCGAGAGCTTTATTGCAGGCGACTGGACCACCCCTAACCTGACGGAATTGCTGCGCGTGCTGGTCAAAAACCGCGCAGAAGTCGAAACGGTGATTTATGGCAGCTGGCTGGGCCGATTGCTGTACCGCATTAAGCACTTGCTCAACCGTAATACCAAGACCAACAGCCAGAAGAACATTCACGCCCACTACGATTTGGGCAACGCCTTCTACAGCCTGTGGCTGGATGACACCATGAACTACTCGTCGGCGTTGTTCAGCTCCGACCTGGACCAGCCGATGGCGCAGGCTCAAAAAGCCAAAGTCCGCCGTGCCCTGGAAGAGGCGGGCGTAAAAGCCGGCGACCGGGTACTGGAAATCGGGTGCGGCTGGGGCGCCTTGGCGGAAATGAGCACCACTGAGTTCCAAGCCCACATCACTGGTGTAACGCTGAGTACCGAACAACTGGCCTTTGCCCAGGAACGCCTGCAGCGGCTTGGCATGGGTGCCCAGGCCGACTTGCGATTGCAGGATTACCGTGACATCCCCGATGCACCATTCGATGCGGTGTGCTCCATTGAAATGGTGGAAGCAGTGGGTCGTGAATTCTGGCCTACCTATTTCGCAACCGTAGCTGACAAGCTAAAGGCTGGCGGGCGCGCTTGTATCCAAAGCATCGTGATCGATGATGGCTTGTTTGAGCGCTACATCAACTCGACGGACTTCATCCAGCAATACATCTTCCCTGGCGGTTGCCTGCCTTGTCCGCGTGAATTCCGTGCCCAAGCGCGTGCCGCAGGCTTGGAGGTAGTGAATGAACTCTCTTTCGGACATGACTATGCGGAAACACTCAAGCGCTGGCGCGACGCCTTCCTGAGCAAGCGCACGGATGTGTTGTCCAAGGGATTTGACGAGCGCTTTATGCGGATCTGGGAGTTCTACCTCTGCTACTGCGAGGCCGCCTTCCTGGAAAACAATATCGACGTAGTGCAGTACACACTGCGCAAGCCGGCGTAAGCAGCCCACGAAACCAGCACCATGCAACGCCGTCACATTCTCGCGGTAGGAGCGATCACAGGGTGGGAAAGCCTCACGCACCAAGCCTTGGCCAACGGTGCGCCCGCCCCTACAGAAATCAGCCGCGAAATGCCCGATGCGGTGCTTGCGGGCAGCGCACGCATGCGGTATTTCGGCTTCTCGGTGTGTGATGCGCGCTTGTGGGTTCACCCGCGCTTTCAACTCGCCACTTACTGGCAGCATCCGTTGGCACTGGAGCTGACCTACCAGCGAGACCTGAAGGGAGCCGCGATTGCCCAGCGCTCGCTGGAGGAAATGAAACGAAACGGCCCGATTGCAGACGACACCGCTGCCACGTGGCTCACCACCATGACGGGCATTTTTCCGAATGTCAGCACCGGCGATCGCATCACAGGCCTGCAGATGGTGAACGCAGGTACTCGCTTTTGGTACAACGGGCAAATGCGTGCCACCGTGGCAGATGCCGAGTTCAGCAGGCTCTTTTTTGGCATCTGGTTGTCAGACCGCACGAGCGAACCTCGCTTGCGCGCTGAGCTGTTGGCAGGTTTGAAGTCATGAGCCATTCCGACGCCTTAAGCATCCGGCAGGGCTTGCGCTACGGGATGATGGGTTTGCCGTTGGCCTTCGTTGCACTCCCCCTGTATGTGGTGCTGCCGAATCACTATGCGAAGACGTTCGGCGTCTCGATGGCAGCGCTCGGCGGAGTCCTCCTTTTCGCCCGGCTGCTCGATGCGTTTTTTGACCCCCTGCTGGGACGCTGGAGCGATGCCCTCTACCAACGGGGCGCCAGCACACTCCTGAAACGGGCAGCGGTGGCATGTGCGCTGCTGGGCGCTGGGTTCTATGGACTGTTTTTTCCCATGGTGAGCGATCCCCAGCTCTTGCTCGTCTGGGCGGCGGGCACTCTACTGGTGACCTATCTCGCTTACAGCTTTTTGAGTATCAGCCACCAAAGCTGGGGCGCGATGCTGGGTGGAAACGAGCACTATCGCAGCCAAGTCGTGGCATGGAGGGAAGGCTTGGGCCTGGCTGGCGTGATTACTGCGGCAATTGCGCCCACAGCCCTCGGTTTACCTGCGACTACCGCTATATTTTTTATAGCAATTAGCATGGGATGGTGGCTGTGGACTCGTGCTCCCAAGCCGCAAGCCCTACCTATGGCGAGCAATGTAACAAGCACGGTATCCAAGCAGTCCGTGTGGCGCCCCTTGGCCCGTGCGGACTTCCGGGCACTGCTCGCCGTGTTTGTGGTGAACGGAATCGCCAGCGCAATTCCCGCCACCCTGATTTTGTTTTTTGTGCAAGACCGCTTGCAAGCCGCACCTGCACACGAACCCCTGTTTTTAGGCAGCTACTTTATTTCTGCTGCTGTCACCATTCCCCTGTGGCTCAAAGTGGTCGCCCGAATCGGGCTGGCGCGCACCTGGCTGTGTGGAATGTTGCTATCGATTGCAGTCTTCATCTTTGCCTCCCAACTCGGCGCAGGCGATACCGTGCCTTTTGTGCTGGTGTGTGCCCTATCAGGCATTGCACTGGGAACCGACCTCACGATCCCCGGCGCGCTGCTCGCTGGACTCATCGCGCGGCAAGGGGATCAGGGGCAATCTGAAGGGGCCTACTTTGGTTGGTGGAACTTTGTCACCAAGCTCAATCTGGCACTGGCTGCAGGCGTGGCGCTGCCCGCACTTGCGTGGTGGGGCTACGCACCCGGCGCCAGGGACCCGGTCGCCCTCAATGCCCTGACTGTGGCTTACTGTCTCTTGCCCTGTGGCCTTAAAGCAATCGCCGCCGGACTGCTCTACACCCTCATTTTGCGGAGGTCGCCATGAAACGACGCTTACTTCTTACGGCTGCTACCGGCAGTTTGTTGGCCTTGGGGGGTTGCGCCTCCCAATCCATTGACCAATACCGCAACGACAAGCCCACGCTGGACCTCAAAGAGTACTTCAACGGCATCCTGGACGCTTACGGCGTTTTCACTGACCGTTCGGGCAGCGTCGTCAAGCGCTTCACCGTCGTGATGAACTGCAGCTGGCAGGGGAATCAAGGGGTGCTCGATGAAGACTTCACTTACTCGGACGGCAGCAAGCAGAAACGGATCTGGCGCCTGACCCGCCTGGCAGACGGCCGCTACACGGGGACGGCCGACGACGTCATTGGCATTGCGCAGGGACAGGCACGTGGCAACGCGTTTTACTGGACCTACACGCTGAGTTTGCCGGTGGACGGAAGCGTCTACGAAGTGCGATTTGATGACTGGATGTACCTGATGACGGACAAAGTCATGCTCAACAAAGCCACCATGAGCAAATTTGGTGTGAAGTTGGGAGAGGTCACTCTCTCATTCACGCGGCGCTGATCTATGTCCAAAAATCACTTTGCAAGCACTGGGAACGGCAACAAAGCCCCCCCGCAAGCAGCCACTACAGCCTGGCCTTCGTTGTGGGAATCGCTCAACCCCCGCATTACCGACTGGGCCGGTAAACGGGTGTGGCTGGTGGGTGCCTCAACAGGAATAGGTGAGGCCACTGCCTCGGCCCTGCATGCACAAGGCGCGATCGTGACCGTATCGGCCCGCAAGCGAGATGCGCTACAAGCCTTTGTAGATCGTCACCCGGGCAGTTATGCACTCCCCCTCGATGTGTCGGATGCAGCGGGCGTGGAGTCCGCCTCACGCGATGTGCTGGCGATGGGACCCTTGGACTGCGTGGTCTATTGCGCAGGTCACTACAACGCCATGCGCGCTTTTGCCATGGACGTTGTCGATATGGAGCGACACCTGCAAGTGAACTATATGGGTGCGCTTCAGTTGTTACACGCCGTGATTCCAGCCCTCCTGGCCCAAGGCCATGGCCACATCAGCCTGGTCGGCAGCGTAGCCGGCTACCGTGGCTTGCCCAACAGCCTTGCCTACGGCCCTACCAAGGCCGCAATGATCAACCTGGCCGAAACGCTGTACCTTGATTTGCGTAATCGGGGCGTGGGGGTGTCACTTATCAGTCCGGGCTTTGTGCAAACGCCACTGACCGCCAACAACCAGTTCTCCATGCCAGCCCTCATTACGCCGGCAGAAGCCGCCCAGGCCATGTTGCGGGGTTGGGCACGCGGCCAGTTTGACATTCACTTTCCGAAGCGATTCACACTCTGGATGCAGCTCTTGCGACTGCTGCCAGATCGTGTGTTTTTTGCCTTGGTGCGACGGATCACCGTATGAACACGCCTCAAAAGGAAGCTGCAGACAACTCGCCCGCCGTTGCGCGGGTGGTGGGTTTTTTTGAAGGGCTGACGTCCGAAACGGTTGCGGACTTACGGACCATCTATTCGACAAACGCCCGCTTCAAGGATCCGTTTAACGACGTCACCGGCTTGGGCCCCATTGAGCACATCTTTCAGCACATGTTTGTGGCGCTGGAAAGGCCCCGGTTCGTCGTCACCGAGCGAGTCCTGCAAGGGAGCCAATGCTTCTTGACTTGGGAGTTCCGGTTCAAATTCCGGCGGTTTGATACGGACTCCGAACAGGTCATTCTCGGCGCCAGCCACCTGGTGTTTGATGACACAGGCCTTGTCTGCCTACATCGCGACTATTGGGATGCGGCTGAAGAGCTGTACGAGAAGCTGCCGCTCGTAGGAAGCCTGATGCGTTGGCTCAAAAAAAGAGCCAACAGCTGAGCGTAGTTAGCGCATCCCGGCTTCAAGCGCCGAAATCTTGCTACTCTGAAAATCCATAGGGGGACGTGGCTGCCACCAATCCCGCAAAGAAGCAAAAACATTGCGGCAACCGGTGCACTTGTATTCGCCGGTGGCTTGCAGCGAACCATTGGCTGAGCGATCCAGCACTCTCTGGTAGCTTGTGGCACCACACTCGCGGCATCTATAGACAGTGTTGTACGTCTTCATGATGTGCGCAACTGTAAAGAATCATGCGCTTTTTGGCGAGTGTATTGTTGTAATTCGTTGTAAACATGCGGCTTCCGGGCCGTTTTCGGCCAGAAAGCCCCGCGGGGCTTAGGCAGGCAAGGTGTCAGCGAAGCTGGGCCGCTGCGAAAGCTTGTCAAACAATTTGGCCAAGCTGGCGTGTTCATTGCGCCAAGCGATTTCGGGGAAGCGGAAATCAAGGTAGCCAAGTGCACAACCCACGGCCAAATCCGCCAGGGTAAGGTGAATGCCAGCGCAGAACGGCTTATCGGACAAGCCCCGCTCCATGGCTTTGAGCGCCTCGTGGATCTTGAGCAGCTGCCGGTCAATCCAGGCTTGGCTACGCTCGGCGGGCGCGCGGCCCGCCCATGCAGCCTCTAGGCGAGCGAGGACTGCGGCCTCCATGAGTCCATCAGCCAAGGCCTCCCAAGTCTTGATTTCAGCGCGCTCGCGACCCACGGTGGGAATCAATTTACCGACAGGGGACAGGGTATCCAAGTACTCCACGATCACGCGGGAATCAAACAGCGCCTCGGCACCCTCCATGATCAGGCAGGGGACTTTGCCCAGCGGGTTGGATTCGGCAATGCGTGTGTCAGCAGCCCAAACGTCTTCGTGAATCAAGACGTAATCAAGTTTCTTCTCCGCCATCACAACACGAACTTTACGAACGAAGGGGCTTGAGGTGGATCCGATGAGTTTCATGAGCGCTTTGCAGTTAACTAGCACTTGATTCTATCCAGCGGGGCCTGCCCCCACACCCTGCGGTCATTGCAGTGGCGCACAACCTACAATCGGGGAATGACCTTCTCCGCCATTTCCGCCCTCTCTCCGCTGGACGGCCGCTACGCCGCCAAACTCGCCACCCTGCGCCCGCTGACCAGTGAGCTGGGCTATATGCACCGCCGTGTACAGGTGGAAGTGGCCTGGTTTATCGCCTTGAGCGACGCTGGCTTTGAAGAGTTTAAACCCCTGACCCCTGGCGCCCGCACCTACCTGCTGGGCTTGGTGAAAAACTTCTCGGAAGCCGACGGCGAGGCCATTAAGGCTATTGAAAAGACCACCAATCACGATGTAAAAGCCGTTGAGTACTGGATCAAGTCCAAGTTTGAAGCCCGGCCCGAGCTGGAAAAAGCTGGCGAATTTGTGCACTTTGCCTGCACCAGCGAAGACATCAACAACACCAGCCATGGGCTGCAGTTACGCGCCTCGCGCGATGTCGTGGTGTTGCCTGCCTTGGACAAAATTGTCCTCAAGCTGCGGGACATGGCCCACGCTTACGCCGATGTGCCCATGCTGAGCCGCACCCATGGCCAGACTGCCAGCCCCACCACCGTTGGCAAGGAAATGGCCAACGTGGTCATTCGCCTGCAAGCCGCCTGCGACCGTATTGCCAACGTGAAAATTCTGGCCAAGATGAACGGGGCTGTCGGCAACTACAACGCTCACCTGAGCGCTTGGCCTGACTTCGACTGGGAAGCTTTCAGCAAGAAAGTGGTGGAGACTCCAGAGCCACTGGGCCTGGGCCTGACTTTCCAGCCTTACAGCATCCAGATCGAGCCCCATGACTACATGGCGGAGCTTTTTGATGCCGTCGCGCGCACCAACACCATCCTCATTGACCTGAGCCGCGATATCTGGGGCTATGTGTCGCTGGGTTACTTCAAACAAAAGCTCAAGGACGGCGAAGTGGGCTCGTCCACGATGCCGCATAAGGTCAACCCGATTGACTTTGAAAACGCCGAGGGCAATCTTGGCTTGGCCAATGCCTTGTTGCGCCACCTGAGCGAAAAGTTGCCGATTTCCCGCTGGCAGCGCGACCTGACCGACTCCACCGTGCTGCGTAACATGGGCGTGGCCTTGGGCTACGCTGTACTGGCCTACAGCTCGCTGATGACCGGCTTGAACAAGCTGGAAATCAACGAAGCCGCCATCGCCGAAGACTTGGACTCCTCCTGGGAAGTGTTGGCTGAGCCCATCCAGACCGTGATGCGCCGCTTCGGACTGCCCCAGCCCTACGAGCAACTCAAGAAGTTCACCCGGGGTGCAGCCATGACCCGTGAATTGATGCAGGGCTTTATTGCAGGTTTGGACATCCCAGAGGCTGAGAAAGAGCGCCTGCTGGCCATGACGCCCGGTAGCTATACCGGCAAGGCGTCTGAACTCGCGAGACGCGTGTAACCCCCTGAGCGGCTCTCGCCGCTTCCCCCTGGAAGGGGGACAACACCAGCGGCCCGGCTAAGCCGGTTCCGCGGTGTTCCACGCCCATTCCCCCTTACTCGCACGCCATGGCCCTGAAATCCACCATCTACAAAGCCAATCTGCAGATCGCAGACATTGAGAACAGCTACTATGCGGACCACGCGCTCACGCTAGCTCGGCACCCCAGCGAGACAGATGAGCGGATGATGGTTCGCTTGGTGGCGATGGCTTACAACGCCCACAAACTTCAAAGTGTGTGCAACGGAGATGGCACTCTGGCCTTCGGCGCCGGCTTGTCCGACCCCGAAGACCCGGACGTTTCGCTCACCGATTTCACAGGACAGAAGCGCCTGTGGATTGAGGTGGGTCAGCCGGAAGACAAGCCTATCTCCAAGGCTTGTAACAAGTCCGACGCGGTATTCCTATATCCATTTGCACACTCAGCGGACATTTGGTGGAAAGGCATCGAGTCGAAATTGAGCCGCTTGGACAAGCTGCAGGTTTGGCGTATTCCCTCTGGAACGTCCCAAGCATTGGCGAAACTGGCAGCGCGCAGCATGCAGTTGCAAGCGACGGTTCAAGAGGGCGTCCTGATGCTGGGAGACGGAAGTAGCACCGTGGATATCGAGCCTATCCGCTGGAAGTAGCACAGGCTTTTAGCCAAATCCGCCCTAGCCCGCCGTATTTACTGCGGAAACAGCTATTATTTTTATAGCAGATTCGCCTTGGAACGCGATTCTGCTGCACGCTCCGCATAGCGGTTAAAGCGCCACGACGTGGCATCTAATGTGATGCGCCGCCAGGTTGCACGCTTTTCGGCGGGGCCCATTTGCGGCCAAAGCTGCACTTCTTCAAAGGTACGCCCGCAACCTTTGCATAGCTCATCGCCTTGGCTGGTGGAGCAAATCGCAATACACGGCGTATCGGGTGTCGTTTCATACCAAGTCTGCCAAGCCGTGAGCGCTTTTGCCGGCATGCTGAACTCGTCGGCCTCTGTCTCGTGGTAATAGATGAGCAGTGCGTAAACCTCAGCGAGGGCACGTGTGGGGCTCGGTAGCGACACACCATCGGTAGAAGGCTCGCGCGCACGCCAGAAATTGATGGCCGACTCGATATCGGTGATGTGTATGCCTGCCACGCTTGTCGATTGCCTCTGGTGCCTGTAGGAAGGCGCATGATATACCGAGGCCCCCTTCCAGCGGAGCGAGGGGTCTTGCCTGACGCGAGGTGGGGACTAGCAATCTCTTGCCCCTGAAATCTATACGCCTACAAGTTTTGTTGTTATAGTTCGGCCTACTCCGAAGGGGAGTAGCTCCAAGCGTTGCAAAACGCTTCGACTGATCGTCAATACGAAGCCTGCGCTTCCGGTCTGTCGGGGTTCCCATCCATGGGGGCCTGAGCAAGACCTTCGATTCACGTCCCTTGCGGGCGGAGTCGTTGGTGTGGCTTTTTAGCTTCTTTAACCTCTTCGCCTACAGCGGCTCCTCTTTCTCGTTGTTAGGATATTTCATGGAATTCATGTCAGCGCCTTGGTGGTCTGCCCTATTGACCATCATTTTGATCGATCTGGTGTTAGCTGGCGATAACGCTATCGTTATTGCGTTAGCCGCACGCAACCTCCCCCCGCACTGAAACAAAAAGCAATTATTTGGGGCACCGTAGGCGCCATCGTCGTTCGCTCCGCAATGACTGTGGGCGTCGTCTGGCTCTTGAAGATCCCTGGTCTGATGCTGGTCGGCGGCTTGGGGTTGCTGTGGATTGCTTATCAACTCCTCGCTGACCAGGGCGATGGCGATCACGATGGCCCCTCGGCCAGCACATTTTGGGGTGCCATGAAGACCATCATCGTGGCAGACGCACTGATGGGCGTTGACAACGTATTAGGCGTAGCAGGTGCAGCGCACGGCGCCATGGACTTGGTCATCATCGGCCTGCTGATCAGCGTTCCGATCGTGGTTTTCGGTAGCAACGTGGTTCTCAAGCTGGTGGAGCGCTTCCCTTCCATCATCATGATCGGCGCAGCTGTGCTTGCGTTTACCGCAGCAAAGATGGTGGTTCACGAGCCTTGGTTGGTGTCCCTCTTTGGCACAGATGCTGACTTGACAAGCACACAAAGCATGACCCGCTGGGCGGTCTATGTGCTGGCCATTGTTGCCGTCTTGGGTGCAGGTTGGTTGACTCAGAAACGCAACTCGGCGGGCGATACCGCCGCCTGAGCTTCCTGATGCGGGCTCAATGCTATGCTGAGCTGCATGAAACTTATCTTTAAATGGCTGCTATGCGCTGCCGCCTTACTGGCGGTCGCGCATTTTTACAGTGGCGTACAGGTGCAGAGCTTCGGCTCAGCACTGATCGCGGCACTGGTTGTAGGCCTGTTTAATGCGCTCCTCCGGCCCATTTTGGTAGTCTTCACCTTGCCGGTTACTTTGCTGACATTGGGACTTTTTCTCTTTGTTATCAATGCCACACTGTTCTGGTGGGCTGCAAGCCTGTTGGATGGATTCGCGGTGCGGGATTTCAGCGCTGCATTGTTGGGTTCTTTGATATACACCGTGGCCGGCATAGTGATCAACTCAGCGCTCGATCGTCTGTTCCCGAAGTAGCTGCTCCACTTGTCGTAAACGCACATCGACGATCGACGCCTCGATGTGATCTCCGTCTTGTGCACTGGTTTTAGATATGACTTGTGCGGCTTTCAGCCGGCTGATGGCCGTGGCATAGTCCTGCTGCGAAATGTTGATTTCCGCCTCCGCCCGCACCGCTGCAGCCATACGACCCTGAGATGCCCTGGCGATGGCGAGTTGCTGCCACATACTAGCGTCAGTGGGGTGGTCTAACAGCCACAGCTGAGCGGCGTCCGCCGCCACGCCTGATTGCCTCATTGCCACTTTTAATGGAATCCACGCCAGTAAATCGGCACGCGCTTTGGGCGCAGATGCATGGCCCAGCGTACGCAGAGCGACCTCTGGATTGCCCTCTATTACAGCCAGTTCCGCCCGCAGGTAGCGCCACTGTCGGGCTGCGGGCTCGTCATTCGCAACGATGGGGCCCAATGCAGTAGCGTAAGCGCTGGCCTTAGTAAACTCGCGTAATTTAATAGCGGCCAGCGTGGCACCGTAAAGCGATGCTGCACGCTGCAAGTTGGTTTGCTTGGCCAACGCGCCGGGCTCTGCTTCTAGATACCAGTTCCGCAAACTATCTACCGAGCCGTTGGCAAGGAGCCGTGCGCGCGCAGAGACCATGCTGTGCTCTAGGGTGCCACCTGCCGTCGGTACAGCACCTTCGGGAATACGCGACTTCATGTCTGCAATCCGCTCGGTAGTAAGGGGGTGGCCGCGCAGGTAGGGGAAGTTGCTGGAATCGTTGTTGCGATTATTCAGCTGCAGCTTTTCAAACATGCTAACAAAGCCCTGGGGAGCAAAGCCTGCGTCGACAGACACACCGAAGCCGCTGCGGTCTGCCTCGCGCTCCATATCCCGGGAAAAATTGAGCTGGGACTGGGCTGCTGCTGCTTGCCCCCCCACTATGACGGCATTGGCCCCCCCAGGATTTTTACTGGCGGCCAGCGCGCCCAAAATCATGGCGCCCACCAGCCACGGCGCCTGCTCAGACTGGCGGGTAATCAAGCGGGCGATATGGCGCTGGGTGACGTGGCTCAACTCGTGGGCTAACACGGAGGCGAGCTCGTCTTGAGTGGCCACGATACCGATCAGACCGAGGTGAATGCCGAAATAACCTCCGGGCAAGGCAAAAGCGTTGACGCTTCGGTCACGCCCTTGGAGTAATTGCCAGGCGAATGCGGCGTCCAGCTCTGGCGATAGTTCCGAGCGCTTACGCGCTGCGGCCAACAGGGGCTGCCAGATGGACTGGAGGTAGTCGGCAATGACCGGGTCGTCGAGATAGTCCGGATCGCGGTAAAGGTCGCGGGCGATGCGGTCGCCGAGACGGCGCTCGGCAGCGAGCCCAAGAGACACGCCATCGGTCTGCAATCCAGTTGCTTGCACTTGAGCGAGTGCTTTAGCCGAAATGTTTGCTATTAATACGATAGCAAACAACGATTTACAGACGAGCGTAAAGTGCTTTTTATTCATGTAAGTTAAAAGCCATCGCCTTTGAGGTAACCGATGATTTGCCCCTGCTCATCCAACAGCGCTACCCAGTCTTGCCGCCCTACAACCGGCAAATATTGAATCTCGGCTACGTCAAGCCCCTTTTTACTCGCAATGTCTTCCGCTTCCTTTCGCTGGTCTGGGTATTTTTGTAAGAACTCCACCAGTTTTTTAGCCCTAAGAAGGGTTCTGAGTGCCGCTTCACCTTTGTAAGGCACATAGAACTCAGGCCGTTCGGCATAGTCTCTACCGCCATCGACAGACTCGAAGAGGACTTTGCTTCTTTCCTCAGCGTCTTTAGGGGGGCGAATGCCAACCGTCACAGGAGCCCCTATCCAACGCGGTTGCATTTCGGCTGGCAGATCCTGTAATTTGGCTTCACGCAAATCAGGGGCCGAAATGACCTTAAACCGGTCAATCTCCATCACAAGATACAAGGGGCGCGCTTCCCACACCGTAAACAACCCATAAGCCAGTGCGCTCAGCTGAATCACCACTACGAATGCTAGGTCCCGCAGCAGCTCTAGACGCGGCTTTGCCGAGTTGAACAATACCAGTGTGAGCAAAGGGCCGCAAACCACATCGACCAATATGATTAATAAAAACAACTCGCGCCCACCAGAGAGGTCGCGGTACGGAAATGGATACCAAGCTGCGAAAACCAAAACAGCCGCTAACCCCGCAATAGCCAAACAAATAAATAGATGTACGCTAGCTGCTGAGGCTGCCTTCTTCAAACGGATCAATATTGCGTACATAAATTAAACATTGAATTGTCGCTGCGCGGTTCTATAAATGAAAAAGAGCGCCAAGGCGCTCTTTTTCAGCTTGATGGCTACAAAATCAACGGCATTCGCCTGGTGCCAAGCGTGCTGGCAACGTTGCCGTTGCTGCTGCAACACCAGCTACTCGGGTAGCAACACCGGCGGCATAGCAATCCCAACGAATAGGACCAGCGGGAGGAGTGCTAAGTGCAGCGGTGCCTGCAAGAGCAGCGCCGTTTGAAGAAGGAACAAGCTCCAAACGATTTGTTGCTTGGGGCTGGACTGCAACGGTGTAGCCGATCGAAATGCGTCCAGTTGCTTGCGCAATACCGATACCCAGGTTCCCTGCTGCAGCAGCAGCTGTGAAAGTTGTGTTCAACTCAGCTGGAGTTGCAGCACCAGCAGCAGCAGCCACGTTCACGCCCACCGAACGTGAACCGGTGGTACCACCATATCCTGTCGCAAAAGGTGTTGCGTTTGCCGCATTTTCCGCAACAGCCAGTTTAGCTGCACCTGCCAAGGCCAAGCCTTCTGTTACACGGGCTCGCACTGTGTAGTCCTGATAAGCCGGCAATGCCACAGCAGCCAAGATACCAATAATCGCAACCACGATCATCAGTTCAATCAGGGTGAAACCCTTTTGGATAGAACGCTTCATTTAAAACTCCAGTTTTGAAAAGTGAGGCCTCTTGCTTTGCACACTTCGTGCCAACGTTTTGGCGGCTGTTTAACCTCCACAAATGCCTTTTTTGTACGCCTTTTCTATTCATTGCCCGTCATGTTTGCAAGGGACTGCAGGTTGAGTGACTTTTTTGTCAGGGCTGGCTTATTTGATGCACACCTGTCTCACCATCTTCAAGTCGGTGAGGCCCATCAACACTTTTTCCATGCCGTCCATCTTCAATGTTCTCATGCCGCCCTCTACCGCTGCAGCAAATAGCTCCGCTACTCGTGCCCGCTCTTGAATGAGCTTTTTCACATAATCGTCTGCCACCATCAACTCGTGTAAACCGATGCGCCCTTTGTAGCCGGTTTTATTGCATTTCTCACAGCCGACAGCTTTGTAGAGCTTTAAGGGTCCGCCATCGCTATAAGCATCCCTCCATTGCCGAATCAGTTTTTGGGTCTCCGATTCGTAATCGCTTTTCCATGCATCCGTATTCCGCAACTCTTCGGCGTACTCTTTACAAAACAACCGCAACTCATCCTCAGTCGGCACATACGCCACCTTGCATTCACACAGCTTCTTGGCAAGTCGTTGAGCCAAGATGCCCAGCAAGGCATCTGCAAAATTGAAGGGATCCATGCCCATATCTAGAAGGCGGGTAATGGATTCAGGCGCAGAGTTGGTATGGAGCGTCGAAAAGACCATGTGCCCAGTCAATGATGCCTCCACACCCATCGACACCGTTTCTTTGTCACGCGACTCGCCGACCATGATGATGTCTGGATCCGCGCGGAGAAAGGCCCGCATCACCAGCGCAAAGTCGATTCCAGCTTTCTTGTTAATTTGGACCTGGCGCAAACCTTTTTGCGTAATTTCTACAGGATCCTCTGCGGTCCATATCTTGGTATCTGGCGTGTTGAGAAACTTCAATATGGAGTGCAACGTAGTAGTCTTACCCGAGCCCGTTGGCCCGCAGACATAGAAGAGTCCATAGGGTTTGCTAACCGTTGCTTCCAGCCGGCTTTTATTGTGAGTCGTAAGGCCTAGTTTCTCCAAAGGAATAGGTTCGCCAGCTGCCAGAATCCGCATCACCACATCCTCGACCCCACCTGCTGAGGGAATAGTTGCGACACGTAGCTCAATATCTAGAGGGCCGTACTTTTTAAACTTGATTTTCCCGTCTTGCGGCTTTCGGCGCTCCGATATGTCAAGGTCACACATGATTTTTAGGCGTGTGACCATCGCCTGGCGAAAGTGGGCGGGAACCTCGACATAAGGGACGAGGCTTCCGTCGATCCGAAAGCGGATACCGGTTTTAAATTTACCCGGCATGGGCTCAATATGTATATCCGAGACCTTCTGGTGATAGGCATCAATAATGACTTTGTTGACGAACTTCACCAGTTCATTATCTGCAGCGGCAGACTCTAGTGACTCATCATTACCGGAATCTTCAATAGGCCCACCGTCCATATCGGCGAGTAATTGATCAATGGTGCTGGAATCCGCAGTCGCTCCAAATAATTGCCCAAGCGTCTCGACAAACTCTATTTGTGTGGTCACCCGGTACGCAAACTTGCTAATCCGCGGAAAAACTTGTGGCACCACTCTCGAGCCTTTTACCGCTTCGGGGTCAAGACACATGATCACTAAACCCTCAGGTGTCACGCGCAGTATGAAAATGACACGCAAACGCGGTGAGGAATTGATACACCTCGACTAACGTGCCAAGCCATCCGAACCATGGATGGGACTGGCAATGATTACGAACGAGGAGTACATGGAACTCAAGGTTTTAAGGAAGCACAGGCTGAGCTTGCGCGAGATATCGGCGCAAACTGGAATGGCAGTCAACACGGTGCGTAAGTATTTGGAGGGCGGTCCGCCGGCCATGAAGAAACTGCCGGAACGTAAAAGCAAGCTCGATCCATTCAAGGACTACTTGGCTGGACGTATTCAGGCGGCCAAGCCTGATTGGATTCCCGCAACGGTGCTGCAGCGTGAGATTGCCGCACAGGGGTATACGGGCTCCGTGCGCATCCTGCAGGAGTACCTCAAGGAGTTGCGTCCACAGGCGCGCCCGGATCCGGTTGTGCGGTTCGAGACCCAGCCCGGTGAGCAAATGCAGATGGACTGGATCGAGTTCCGCAAGTCTGGGCATAAAGACGGCATGTTGGCGGCGTTTGTGGCAACGCTTGGCCACAGCCGGGCGACCTTCGCGGAGTTTGTCACAGACATGAAGCTGGAGACACTACTGGCGTGCCATGTCAGGGCGTTCGAGAGCTTTGGTGGAGTCACCCGTGAAGTGCTGTACGACAACATGAAGACCGTCATCCTCAAGCGTGACGCCTACGGCAAGAACCTGCACCAGTTCCAGGGTGCCTTTGCTGACTTTGCGCACCACCATGGCTTTGTGCCGCGGGTGTGCAAGCCCTATCGGGCCAAGACCAAGGGCAAAGTCGAACGCATGAATGGCTACATCCGGCGCAGCTTCTGGGTGCCATTGGTGGCGAGTATGAAGCAGCAATGCTTGGTGGTGGACGCGGACACAGCCAATCGGGAAATGCGCACCTGGCTGCGTGACGTTGCCAATGTGCGGATCCACGGAACCACTGGGTGTGTGCCGGCACTGGCTTTGCAACAGGAGCGCACACATCTGCTGGCCATCCCCAGCGCCTACAGTGGGCGAACAGTGCGTCAATTGCAAAAAGTCACCGGTAGCGGCGCAGCAGTCCGGCCAATTCCAGCCGCGGCATGGCGAGGCCTGCAGCATCCTCTGGCGATGTATGACACGCTGGTGCACAACCAAGCCTCAGCAGGAGGACGACCATGAGCCTGCAAATGGAAAGACTGCGTGAACTGTGTGATCAGCTGCGCCTGCTCAACTTACCCGATCAGCTTGCCCACTTGGGGCAAATGGCGGCCAAGAAAGAGCTGGGGTACCTGGAGTTCCTGGAGCAAGCCTTGCGTGGCGAGGCTCTAGCCAGAGTGGAGAGAACACGCGCCATGCTCACGCGCATAGCGGGCTTCCCCGCCATCAAGACGCTTGATGAGTTTGACTTCCAGTTTGCCAGCGGCGTGCCCAAACCCCTGGTACAGGAGCTTGGCAGTCTGGCCTTCGTGGAGCGCAGCGAGAACGTGGTCTTGCTGGGCGCCAGTGGGGTGGGCAAAACCCACTTGGCCATCGCCTTGGGCTACAGGGCAACCCAGGCTGGAATCAAGACGCGTTTCATCACGGCGGCAGATCTGCTGATGACACTGAGCACGGCACTACGGCAGAACACCCTGGAAGAGGCTATCAAACGCATCGTGCGTCCCTACCGGCTGTTGATCATTGACGAGGTCGGGTACCTTCCCATGAATCGGGAACAGGCGAATCTTCTGTTCCAAGTCATTGCCAAACGCTATGAAGTGGGAAGTCTCATCCTGACCTCCAATCTGCCGTTTGGGCAATGGGACCAGACGTTTGCAGACGATGCCACGCTGACAGCGGCGCTACTTGACCGACTGCTCCACCACGCCCATGTGGTCCCGATTTCAGGAGACTCCTATCGCCTGAAAGATAAGCGGCGTGCCGGTGTGATTGCCGCCAGCAGCAATACCCTACTCAAACGAAAACGCAGTCACCTTGATACACAGGAGGAACAGGCAGCCTAAGGGCGCCAAGCAGTCAGTGGCGAGCCACTGACTGCTTGAAAGACAAGCAAAGACAAAACAGACAATCGCCCCACACAACGGTGTATCAAATCCACGCCGCGTTTGCGTTCGACAGCTGTATCAAATCGAAACTGCGTTTGACACAGGCGACTCCTCCAGAGGAACCCAACCCTGCTCCTCGAGAAACTCTCGTTTTAGAGGCCCATGCAATGCCTCCGAACGGATGCGAGAGCTGCTACGCGGCTCATAGGCCACCCCGAAAAACTGCGCCAAACCGGCTCCAACCTGACTCGGCAGCAAACCCGTGCGGCCGATGATGAGCTGCTCAAGCGGTTCACCTTCGTCGCGTGCTTCTTGTGCAAGTTGTTGAAGATCGATATCCGTCAACAACCCGGCATTCACTAAACTGTCATAGCGAGTACGCTCACGTCGGGGCCGATTCTCTTGGGTGGCCACCCGTTGTCGGATGGCGGTGGCAAGGGTTTTGCAGAGCTCCGTCACCCCATCAAGCTCCAACTCTCCAAAGGGCTCGTCGCTCTTGCTATTGATGACCTGCAGAACGCCATGTAAAACGTTACCGTCGAGAATTGGCGCAACCATCATCTGCTTGGTTCGGTAGCCGGAGCGCTTGTCCACTTCTTTTAAGAAGTTGAGGGACGGGTGTATCTTGCGCAGCGCCTCTTCGTTATACACATCCGGCAGATTGAGGATGGTCCTGCTATAGGCCGCGTAGCCGGCAAGACTTTGCGGAGATATTGGTAGCTTCAGTTCCTTGCTTGTATTGAGACCGGTCTTTATCTTTGAGACGATAGAAACACCATCATCCGCTACTGCGTACAAGGTGAGTCGATCCGCATTGAGCAGCTTGCATATCTCTTGGCTGGTTTCGAGCATGATTTGCTCGAGTTGCACCGTGTCGTGAATACGCGCCGTTACTTGATGCAATTGCCGATAGAACAGTGCCTCAAACGTCATTCCGCGTTTTTTAACGGGCTGCTTTTGTGAGTCGTAAAAAGCCTGCTCACTCAACGAGGAACTCCCCCCTCCTGGCTGCGAATGATTCATGGAATTACTTCTTTCTTTTTCGGACAGTCAAATAGCATGAACAGCCAACGACGGCTAAACGGCAAAAGGAGCAGACATCCCTTTAAGTGGACCCGAACTGCGTGCTTCCGTCCCACTCCGGATCCAACGGTAACCGTTTCAAACTTGCAATCCGGGCAGCGTAATAGGTATACAGAGGTTTGGTACCGGCAACGTCCAACAAGTTCAACAGCACCCTTTCAGCGGCCGCCCATGATTGCCGACGGTAGTGCCCCAAAAATTCACTCCACAGAAGCAACTCTCCGCCAACCGCGGCATCCGGCACATCGGGGGGCGACCGAGGAGTCCAAATGCTCACGGACTGTTCTTTGCCTTTTACCCTAACCTTGTCTAGCTCTTGCCAAGCGAGCTCAGGAATGAGCGCTTTTGTGGTTTCATTCACGATGATGCTAACGCCGTAAATCTTGGTCAGCCCTTCCAAACGGGAACCAAGGTTTACTGCATCGCCAATCACCGTGTAACTGCGCCGCATCTCGGACCCCATATCACCGACACACATGAGCCCCGTATTGATGCCGATGCCGACGCCGATCTCAGGGAGGCCTCGCGCTCGGTGTTCCGTGTTTAGTGTTTGAAGCATCTGCTCAATTTCAACGGCGCACTTTACTGCCAAGGCGGCGTGATCCACCGCCTCGACTGGCGCCCCCCAAAAGGCCATGACGCAGTCGCCCATGTATTTGTCAATCGTGCCTTTTTTAGCACGGATGACAGTAGTAATACGACTGAATATGTCAGTCAACATGGACTGCAATTGGATCGGCTCCATGGACTCTGACATCCTTGTGAAACCACGCATATCGCAAAACATGACCGTCAACTCACGGCTGGTGGCCTGCATGGTGTAACTGTCCGGATCCCGAACCATTTCATCTACCAACTCTGGCGGTACATAGGTTCCAAACAGATTCGCCAACTCTCTCTTTGAACGGCTTTCGACAAAATATCCATAGCTCATGTTCAGCGCGAACGCAGTCACGGTCATCGCCAGCGACGTCGCCAGCGGCAATGCCAAGCCAAACTCATCGTAGAGCCAGAAGTTGGAGGCGACCAATACAACGAGCATTGCAAAACTCATCAGCACTGCTTTGAACGCCGAAAGCAGAGGCAAACAAAAAGCAAGCATCAAGCCGGCGCTCAACAGCATGATGAACTCGTACCCGAACGCATAATCAGGCTTTACTTTCAAGCGCCCATCCAGCATGGAGGACAAAACACTCGCATGTGTCTCAACCCCAGGGTAGGTTTCTCCGGCCGGCGTCACCCGCATATCAAACAAACCCAGTGCAGTTGTACCAAGCAGCACGATCTTGTTTTGGAGCATTCCAAGGGGGAGCGTGTTGTTCAGTACATCTACCGCAGAGACGTAGCGAAAAGACCCACCTGCAGGCCCGCCTGGGCCACGGAAAGAGATGAGTGCTCCTCCACGATTGTCAACGGGCAGCACAAGACTCTTTCCCTCTTTCGTAAGCACCAAGCTTTCAAGGCCGCGATATGCCTTGGGCAAAACAGTTTCTTTGGAGAATGAAGGCTTAACCTGTGGCTCCCCTGTGAGCGCACGGAACATGGCCAGGGAGAGAGACTCGTAGAACGCATCACCATAGCGTGCAACGAGCGGCAAGGACCTGACAACGCCATCCGCATCGGTAAAAGAATTGGTATGACCCGCCATTGGGGCCACATTAGAGAACATGGCGAGGTTCGCCCCGAACGCTGACCACTCAGGCGCCATCACGGAATGACCATCAAGGTCCGCCCCTGTAAAAACTGCGGCAGGCAGCGCGCCTCCCGAGCGAAACGCCGGCACGTCAGAGAAGAAATAGCCCAGAACTACCAGCCTGTTCGTTAAAGCGGTTGCAAGCCTGGCATCGAAATCAAGGCTTGGTGCGAGCCGATCGACCTGCTCAGTAAAAGCCGGATTGTCTTTGAGCTCATTCGCAGCCAGCGAGCGCAGATGCTGAAGCCCTGAACTTGTGTCTGGCTCTGCAAGAACGACATCGACGCCAAGCAAACCTATGTCGTGCTTGTCAAATAGCTTATCGACCAAGTCGGCGAGTACATCACGACTCCATGGCCAGCGTCCTATTTGAGCCAGGCTCTTTTCATCTACATCGACGATGACGATACGGTCGTCAATAGTCCGTGGCATCGTGGCCCGAAGACGCGCGTCGTAGATGAGGTTATCCAACCGGTGAAGTGCACCGAGTTCCAGTACCCCTAAAAGGTGAAGCACTGAAAAAATAAACGGCACCAGAGTGACCGCGATACGGGCTCGATGCCGATAGATGGAATTCACCTCTCAAGCGTTATTGCGCGCAAGGGACTCTGTGTGCGAGGCTATTCAATGCAATATGAACTGCATCTGGGTTCCTGCCAACTCCACCAAATCCCCATTTTTCAAGGGAAGTGGCGCAGCACCGATAGGAGCACCGTTCAAAGTTGGATTACCCGCACCTTCCACATGGTGCACCACGAAACCTTGTTGGCGGCGGGTAATCGCGGCAACCGCAACGCCCGGCTTTCCAATGGTAGTGACTACTTTCGTAAGCGGTACTTCCCGCCCGGATGCGGCGCCAGACAGCACTTTGATTGCAGCGTGAAACGCTCCCAGCCCTTGGGAATCCCCTGCGACCGTAGCAAACCCTGAATTCAAAGGTTGTGTAGTGATCGCAGACGGACGGGCAGGCACCACCATCGTTTTGTCAAAACTATCGACCATACCGTCAGCCATGTACTTGATCTTATATTTGCCGATTTCGATACCGTCGCCGTGGCGGAGTTGCTGTTTTTTAACCGCCTTACCATTCACATAAGTGCCATTAGTGCTGTTGAGGTCTTCAAGGAAAATGTCTTGTCCCGCCATCAAAATAACAGCATGTTCGCCACTTACAGCTAGGTTATCAATCACGATGTCGTTGTAAGGCCTGCGCCCCAAAGTTGTCCGATCTTTAGTAATTTGAACTTCTTTGATCACGACCTCATCGATCGATACGATCATTTTCGGCATGATCGACTCCTTTTCCTGTAGTTGCTTTTTGAAAGCGTTTCGACTTTATTTCCCGAGCAGCTTGGCAATAAAGCCTTTTTTTTCAACTGCTTCCCCTGCGGCAACCAACAGAACAGAAATATTGTCACGGCCACCACACTCATTGGCAGCCAAGATTAAATGCTCTGCAAGGGGCTCCAGACGCAGGTCCTCACAGGCAATTCTAACGATTACTTCATCAGACACCATATCTGAAAGCCCATCTGAGCACATTAGATACACATCGCCAGGTTCGATGCTGAACTCGTTGACCTCCAACATCACCCCTTGCTCAACACCGAGCGCTCTTGTGACCAGATTCTTGATGGGGGAGCCAGCCGCTTGCTCTGGTGTAATCAATCCTGCGTCCATTTGCTCCTGCAACAACGAATGGTCTTTGGTGATTTGCTCCATACGACCCTGCCGGATCCGATAACAGCGGGAATCACCGATATGCCCGACCAACAGTCTTCCGTCTTTAATCACTCCGAGAACCAAAGTGGTCCCCATCCCGGCAAACGAAGGGTTGGCGTTGGCTGAGTTGTAGATGGCGATATTGGCGTTGTCCACGCATATCTCCATGGCCCGGCGAATATCCCTGATTTGTGCATTCGCACCGGCTTCTGACAGCCAACGACTCAGCTCCGCCTTGATAAAAGCAGTCGCCATCCCGCTGGCAATTTCTCCTGCGTTGTAGCCGCCCATTCCATCTGCGAGGACAGCAACCAAGGCCTGATCATCAAAAGCCACGGAGTCTTCATTGTTTTCGCGGCATCGACCCGGATCCGTTTTGGCGTGGAATTGGTACATCATGGTTGTTTAGATTTCGATATCCGGCGCCGGTCGAGCTGGCCGTTTCAGTGGAATCGTGTTTTGCATCGTAATGTCTTCAGTGACGGCTTGAACACCTTCCGGCGATATGTTGCCGTGATTTGTGACGTACTTCTCAAGGCACAGCGCAAACTCAGCCCCTGTTTGAAACCGAGCCTCAGGGGCTTTCATCACGGCGCGCTGCAACAGTCTCGCGAGCTCTTCCGTCAAATCCGGGCGATGCAGGCGCACATCCACAGCATCTTCATGGGTAATTTTGTAAATCAACTCCGCCATAGAGTCCCCACGAAATGGAAGTACGCCTGTCAACAACTGGTACAGCGTTACACCCAGTGAGTACAGATCAGAGCGCCCGTCAGCAGATGCCCCTGCCAATTGCTCGGGCGACATGAAACTGGGCGTACCCAACACTAGGCCCGTTTTGGTTTTATAGCTGTCAGAGATTCTTGCAATACCGAAGTCTGTCACCTTCACCGCATTGGTATCGGGCTCGAACATGATATTCGCTGGCTTTATATCGCGGTGCACTACCTGTTGCCGGTGGGCATAGTCCAAAGCCAAGGCAACGCGAGTCACAATACTCAAAACGCTGTCAACAGGGGGCAGATTTTCGGGCTTGGTGTGTTTGACGAGGTCGGTTCCACCGACGAACTCCATGGCAATGTAGGCCAAATCGCTCTCTTCGCCAGCGTCAAAAATAGTCACGATATTTGGATGCTGCAAACGCCCTGCAGTTTCTGCCTCACGAAAAAAGCGCGCACGCGTATCCACCAACTCATCGCCAGAAAACTCCTCGGCAAGAGCCATTGTTTTCAGCGCCACCACCCGGCCAATTTTCGGATCCAGACCACGGTAAACCACACCCATCGCGCCTTTGCCGAGTTCGGCATCTAAGGTGTACCGGCCAAGTGTGGGCTTTTCTATGGTTTCATTTTCGAAAACAGCCGCCGTGATCCGTTTGTCATCGCGTCCCATCACGATAGAAGTGGACAGTCGCTGCGCTTGCACTCGCTTCAGTTTCACATCTTTGAAGCCGGGGTCTTGCGCAGCAATGTATTCATAGACGGCAAGAGCCTTGTTGAACTGACGTTTACGTTCAAAATCAAGTGCCAATTGGTACAAATTCTCACGAACCGAATCACTAGCAGGCACCCGTCGGAAGCGGTCAAAAGCCATGTCCAGTTGACCTTGGCCCTGCAAAGCCAAGCCCATCATGCGGTTGGCCTCAGCGGACTCTGCATCAGACTGCGTTTTCCCTAACTCCACCATCCAGAAGCGCTTGGTCGTCAACCCGATGTGGCCGATGGCCAAAACCATCGCAGGTAGCAGCAACTTCACCCAAACTGCAGAGTTGACCAGCAACAGGTATTCACCTCCGACCAAGCCGACCAATGCAAGGGCAGTCAGCGCTGCAGCGACAGGCGCTGAAAGTGTGCCCAGCACTCCCATTAAATAGGCACTGACGAGCAGCAGGGCAATAACGCCCACCCAATCAGCCCACGCCGGTTGAGAGGTGGCGTGTTGCTCCAGAAGACTGGACGTCACATGCGCCGTTGTCTCTGCTGGGGACAAGGCCATCTGCCCCGCAACGGGAAACTGAACGCCAATACCTGCCGCAGTAGCTCCAATAATGACAATCTTGCCCTGGTACTTGGCAGCGGACACTTTCTTGGTCAGGACGTTATAAAACGAAGTGACCGGGAAGGCTGGCTTGCCATTGCGCGTCGCATAGAACTGGGGGAGCATCAAGGCGTGCTCGTCCGTTGCAATGTGCAGATTTCCGAGCTGGAGACCTTTGCCGGGCACAAACCGAACATCGGTCGCAGACAAGCCCAATGCCTGGACAACGGCGGATAATGCGAGTGAGGGTACCGCCTTCCCACCCGCATTGATCCAGAGTGGCTCGGTGCGAACCACGCCATCAGGATCAAGCATCTGGTTCAGGTGTCCCCCACCGGCCGCGGCTTGTGCCAATTCGTCCATCGGAAACTGGCCCTGTTCTGCAGGAAAAAAATCAGAGGCAGCTACAGAAACGCCTGCCTTCGTCCAAAAATCGGGGAGTGATGTGTCAGGTGCAGATCGGGCCACACCCCACTTGAAGACCACAGGCAGCAAGACATTCCCCGCACCACGAATGCTCTGCGCGAGCGCAGCGTCAGTGTTGAGGGCAGTCTCAGCCTCGGCAAAAGCTTTGTCGATAGCCTCTTGATTGGCCATCTCCCCTGCTTCGGCCATCAGCGCTTTTAACTTTTTGATATGCACCAAGCCGGCGTCCCGTTGCGGCTCAAAAAAGAAGATGGTTTGAACAATCGCCGCAGGCTTGGCCTGCGCCAGTAGATCTATCAATTCAGCGTGGTAGTCCCGCGGCCAAGGCCACCGCCCCAGCTTCGAAACACTGAGGTCGTCAATCGCAATGATGGCAATTTGGTCAGAAGGCAGGCGCGCATTGGAAGCACTGGCAATATCGTAAAAACGCCGCTCCAAAGAAGCCGCCAAGCCCGTTGTCAGCAGTGCAACTGTCGCGACTGCGGAAACAAGCAATCCGACAAACCAATCAGTTCGCCAGAACGCTCTGTTTTTGGGTGCGCTAGCCACCCTCACCGACTCCCCGATTGTCCTTGCGCATACTTGTTTGTGTGCTTCGCATTTACTCACCTGACAGCTCGACGCACCTTACCAGAGGCGCTTTCTCGCGGCAACACACGCAACCTGATAGACGTAAAAAAGCCCGGTCCTGAGACCGGGCTCCTGTCTGTTCCCTGCGCTTGGATAGCAGCAGGTCTGGCGCGCTTGTTACAGCAAGGCCTTCAACAGTTTTGCCATCTCAGAAGGGTTACGGGTCACTTTGAAACCGCACTCTTCCATCACCGCCAGCTTCGCGTCAGCAGTATCTGCACCACCGGAGATCAAGGCACCCGCGTGGCCCATGCGCTTTCCGGGAGGCGCTGTCACACCAGCGATAAAGCCAACAACCGGCTTCTTCATGTTCAGCTTGCACCAACGTGCTGCTTCAGCTTCGTCAGGCCCACCGATTTCGCCGATCATGATGACCGCATCGGTATCAGGATCATCGTTGAAAGCTTGCATCACATCAATATGCTTCAGGCCGTTGATCGGGTCACCACCGATACCGACAGCAGAAGACTGACCCAGACCGATTTCGGTCAGCTGAGCCACTGCTTCGTAAGTCAATGTACCGGAACGGGACACCACGCCGATACGGCCTTTGCGGTGAATGTGACCGGGCATGATGCCGATCTTGATTTCATCGGGAGTGATCAAACCGGGGCAGTTGGGTCCCAACAGCAGAGTCTTTTTGCCGCCGGCAGCTTCTTTGGCCTTCATGCGGTTGCGCACTTCCAACATGTCCTTGACCGGAATGCCTTCAGTAATGCAAATCGCGAGGTCCAGATCGGCTTCTACAGCTTCCCAGATGGCAGCAGCAGCGCCCGCTGGTGGCACGTAGATCACCGACACGGTTGCACCGGTTTGACCGGCAGCTTCCTTGACGGAGGAGTAGATTGGAATGTTGAAAATCGACTCGCCAGCCTTCTTGGGGTTCACACCCGCTACGAAGCAGTTCTTGCCGTTTGCGTATTCCTGGCATTTTTCAGTGTGGAACTGGCCGGTCTTGCCGGTAATGCCTTGGGTAATGACTTTGGTGTCTTTGTTGATAAAAATCGACATGGTGATTCCTTAGCGGGCTTTGACGGCTGCAACAACTTTTTCGGCCGCTTCGGCCATGCTGTCGGCGCTGATGATGGGCAAACCGGACTCGGCCAACATCTTCTTGCCCAGGTCTTCGTTGGTACCCTTCATCCGCACCACCAAAGGCACAGACAGGTTCACTGCCTTGCAAGCAGTGATCACGCCGGTGGCAATGGTGTCGCACTTCATGATGCCGCCGAAGATGTTGACCATGATGGCCTCGACCTTGGGGTTCTTCAACATGATCTTGAAGGCTTCTGTCACCTTCTCGGGGGTTGCACCACCACCCACGTCCAAGAAGTTGGCTGGCTCAGCGCCGTACAACTTGATGGTGTCCATGGTGGCCATGGCCAAGCCAGCGCCGTTCACCAGGCAACCGATGTTGCCATCCAGGCTGATGTAGGCGAGATCGAACTTGGAAGCTTCCACTTCGGCCGCGTCTTCTTCGTCCAAATCGCGGTAAGCCACGATTTCAGGGTGACGGAACAGCGCGTTCGGATCGAAGTTGAACTTCGCGTCCAGGGCCATCACATTGCCCTTGCTGTCGCAGTTCAGGGGGTTGATTTCCACCAGGGACGCATCGGTGTCCATGTAGCACTTGTAGAGCTTGGCGAAAATGTCCACGGCCTGGTCTACGGAAGCACCGGTCAAGCCGATGGCTGCCGCCACCTTCTTGCTCTGCTCGGTGGTAATGCCGGTCAGGGGGTCAATCATCTCAGTGATGATTTTCTCGGGGGTGGAGTGGGCCACTTCCTCGATGTCCATGCCGCCTTCGCTAGATGCGATCAGGGCGATTTTTTGTGTAGCGCGGTCGGTGACCAGCGACACATAGAGTTCGTTCTTGATGTCAGCGCCGTCTTCGATGTACAAGCGGCGGACTTTTTGGCCTTCTGGGCCGGTCTGGTGTGTCTTGAGCTGCATGCCCAGGATTTCGGTGGCGAGGCGTTTGACATCGTCAATCGACTTGGCAACCTTCACGCCGCCGCCCTTGCCGCGACCACCTGCATGGATTTGTGCCTTGACAACCCAAACTGGGCCACCGAGTTTTTGAGCGGCTTCCACCGCTTCTTGCACTGTGAAAGCCGGAATGCCGCGGGGAACGGGCACACCGAATTGACGCAAGATTTCCTTGCCTTGGTACTCGTGAATCTTCATGACGTCTCTCTTTGGGACAGGACTATGTTCACCGTGTGGTAACGAGGATGTAATCACCACGCGGCACTGGACACATCAACCCGCGAATGTATCATGCTGCGACGCACAATACTGGTGCGAGGCTTACAGCTGGTGCATTCCGGGTCGGTCATGCTCCATGCAGCGCGCAGTTTGAAGCACATTATTTGCCCCTTGCTTACACCATGAAAAAAATCTTTATCGACGGCGAAGCCGGCACTACCGGCCTCCAGATCCGCGAACGTTTGCAGACCATGCCGCAGGTGGCACTCATCAGCATCGACCCCGCGCTGCGCAAAGATCCGCAGGCCAAACGTGCGCTGATTGCCGAGGCAGATCTGGTGATTTTGTGCCTGCACGACGATGCCGCCAAAGACACGGTTGCTATGATCGACGCCATGGAGCGCGAGACAGGTCAACCGGGACCGCGCATCATCGATGCATCTACTGCACACCGTGTGGATCCGACATGGGTCTACGGTTTTCCGGAACTTGCCGCAAACCAGCGCGATGCTGTGATTCAAGCTCGTCGTGTAAGTAACCCGGGCTGCTACGCCACCGGTGCAATCGCACTGCTGCGCCCTTTGATCGATGCCGGATTGTTGCCGGCCGACCACCCGGTTTGCCTGCCTTCGGTCAGTGGCTATTCCGGCGGCGGTCGCGCGATGATCGAGGCTTACGAACAAGGTAGCGCAGCACCTTTTGAGCTGTATGCACTGGGCCTGAAGCACAAGCACATTCCTGAAATCATGCAATACACCGGTCTGACCCGCAGGCCCCTGTTTGTGCCCGCGGTCGGGAATTTCATTCAGGGCATGCTGGTGCAGCTCCCGCTGCACCTCGACACATTGCCCGGCAAGCCAAGCGCACAAGCCTTGCACGACGCATTGGCGCACCATTACGCCGGCAGTCAATGGGTGAGCGTGGAGCCGGCCACCGCGGATTTGAAATTGGATGCTGTGGCCCTCGCAGACACCAACAAGCTCGAACTCCGGGTGTTCGCCAACGACGCTGCGGCTGATGGCTTTGCCCATGCGGTGCTGGTAGCCCGGTTGGACAACCTGGGCAAGGGTGCCAGCGGCGCTGCGGTGCAAAACCTGCAGCTGATGCTGGGCTTGTAAGGCTTACAGCCCCTCGTCGTCCCCGCCACCGGACACCACACGGTGGATGGTGTCGCCGCCAAAGCCCCGGCTGGCCAGAAAGCGCATCTGCTTGGCCCGCTCAGCCACATCTTGCGGTTGAGTGCCAAACTTTTTGCGCCAGACTTCGCGGGCCCGCTCCAGCTCGGTGCTGCGCAAGGCAGCCACCGCCTCGGCCACCGCGTCGGGCGCTAGTCCTTTCGATTGAAGCTCCTGCTTGATGCGGGACGCCCCCATCTTGCCCGCCCGCCGGTAGACCACCGAGCCGATCACACGATCTTCATTGATGAAGTCTTTGGCGGTGAGTGCATCCAGCACCCGGGCCAAGGCACCGGGCTCCTCCTCGTAGCGCTGGAGCTTGCGCTCCAGCTCTGCGCGCGAGTGCTCCCGGGTACTGAGCAGCCGCAAGGCCCTGCCGGTGAGTGAGAGTGCTTGAACTGCCACAGCCTGACTTCTTCTTATTTGGCTACTAAATTAATAGCTGCTAGCGCATATTTAATGAGCGCCAGCAGCCGATTTGACCCTTATTCCGGCTTGTCCGCTTTGTCTGCCTTTTTGCCTTTGGGCTTGGCATCAGGCTCTGCGACCGGCAGCAAAGGGATACCCAAGGACAAGCGCACCTTGTTCTCGATCTCCACCGACAAGTCAGGGTTCTCACGCAAAAACTCGCGGGCGTTATCCCGGCCTTGGCCGATCTTTTCACCCTGATAGGCGTACCACGCACCGGACTTTTCCAGAATGCCGGCGGTCACGCCCATGTCGATGATTTCGCCGTGCCGGCTGATGCCTTCCCCGAACAGGATGTCGAACTCCGCCGTCTTGAACGGGGGGCTGACTTTGTTCTTGACCACTTTGACTTTGGTCTCGTTCCCGATCGCCTCTTCACCCTTCTTGATCGTGCCGGTGCGGCGGATGTCCAGGCGCACAGAGGCGTAAAACTTCAGCGCGTTGCCTCCGGTGGTGGTTTCGGGCGAGCCGAACATCACGCCAATCTTCATGCGGATCTGGTTGATAAAGATGACCATGCAATTGGTCTTCTTGATGTGGGCGGTCAGCTTGCGCAGCGCTTGGCTCATCAGGCGGGCTTGCAGGCCGGGCAGGCTGTCGCCCATTTCACCTTCGAGCTCGGCCTTGGGGGTCAGGGCGGCCACCGAGTCCACGATGATCAGATCCACCGCACCGGAGCGCACCAGGCTATCCACAATTTCCAGGGCCTGCTCACCGGTGTCGGGCTGGCTGATCAGCAGGTCTTGCAGGTTCACACCCAGCTTCTGGGCGTACTGGATGTCCAGCGCGTGCTCGGCATCCACAAAGGCGCACTGGCCGCCTTGCTTCTGCATCTCGGCCACGACTTGCAGCGTCAGGGTGGTTTTGCCGGACGACTCCGGGCCATAGATTTCCACCACACGGCCGCGGGGCAGGCCGCCCACACCCAAAGCGATGTCCAGCCCCAAAGAGCCGGTGGACACAACCTGAATGTCTTCAATCACCTCGCCCTCGCCCAAGCGCATGATGGTGCCCTTGCCGAATTGCTTTTCAATCTGCGCAAGCGCGACTTGAAGGGCTTTGGCCTTTTCTGCGTTGGCGGCGGGGTTCTTCACTGCGTCCATGGGAATCTCCTGAAAAATCAAGGGTGGGGTGACTGTTTATCCATCTGTCATTAACAACAGGCTGGATGCTTGAACAGTAGTCTAAGCGCCCTATTAAATTCAAACAAGCCGATATTTAGTCAGTTTGCATTACCATTTACCCCATGTCGATTCCCGCATCACTCGATACCTGGCGGAGCAACCACGTCGGTCATTGGTTGCGGCTGGCGCTGGAGCGCTTTGATGCCAGAGTCCTCGAGCTCATGGCTCGTCATACCGCAGCACCCTTGAGTTTGGCCAACCTCGCTGCCCGCGGGCAGGTCGGGGCAGCCCATATTCACATCACACGGCACCTCGAACTCCAGGGCAGCCGCCTCACCGACCTTGCCACCCGCGCCGGCATGACCAAACAGGCCATGACCACCCTGGTAAACCAATGCGAGGCCTGGGGCATGGTGGAGCGCACCGACGACACGAGCGATGCCCGTGCCAAACACATCCGCTTCACCGCCACCGGGCTGGCATGGCTGCAGGCGTATCAAGATGCTGTGGCCCAAGCCCAGGATGAGCTGCAACAAGCAGTCGGCCCCGAGGTCGCCACCGTGATCCATCTGGGCCTGGAGGCCTACTGCGGCCATTGAGCCTGCCGCAAGCTGACGCCTTGCACAGCAGCTGCACGCCTAGAATGGCGTCAAGCGGACACAGTGCCGCACCCTGCCAGGAGACACGCATGCGCATACTGATAGCTGAAGACGATCAAGTTCTGGCCGATGGCCTGTTACGCGCACTGCGCGGCGCGGGTGCAGCGGTAGACCATGTGGCCAGCGGCACTGAAGCCGACGCCGCGCTCATGACCAACACCGAATTCGACTTGTTGATTCTGGATTTGGGCTTACCAAAGATGCACGGCCTGGAAGTCCTCAAGAAACTGCGGGGCAGGGGGTCCTCATTGCCCGTGTTGATCCTCACTGCTGCGGACAGCGTGGACGAGCGGGTCAAAGGCCTCGATTACGGTGCAGACGACTACATGGCCAAACCCTTCAGCCTGCAAGAGCTGGAAGCCCGGGTGCGCGCCTTGGTCCGCCGCGGCATGGGTGCGACGAGCAGCAGCATCAAACACGGCCCCCTCACCTACGACCAGGCCGGCCGGGTCGCCACCATCGACGGCAAGATGGTCGAGCTCTCTGCCCGCGAACTCGGCCTCTTGGAAGTGCTGCTGCAGCGCGCGGGCCGCCTGGTCAGTAAAGACCAGCTGGTGGAGCGCCTGTGTGAGTGGGGCGAAGAGGTGAGCAACAACGCCATCGAGGTCTATATCCACCGCCTGCGCAAGAAGATCGAAAAGGGCCCCATCCGCATCGCCACCGTACGCGGGCTGGGCTACTGCTTGGAAAAAATACCAGGATGAAAATATTCCAGCGGGAGCAACGCAGCCTGTTCGGGGAAATCCTCGACTGGATGCTGACCCCGCTGTTGCTGCTGTGGCCCGTGAGTCTGGTACTGACCTGGCTCGTAGCGCAGGGCATTGCCGGCAAGCCGTTTGACCGCGCCCTCGAGTACAACGCCGGAGCCCTGGCCCAGCTGATTACGGTCAGCAAAGACCGCGTGCAGTTTGTGCTCCCTCTGCCTGCCCGCGAGCTACTCAGGGCAGACGATGCGGACACCGTCTACTACCAAGTCCTCGGCAGCCAGGGTGAGTACCTCAGCGGCGAAAAAGACCTGCCGGCGCCGCCCGACGACGACCGGGTACCGCAGGGCGAAGTCCGGATGCGGGAGCTGGACTACAAAGGGGTCGACTTGCGAGTCGCCTCCATGTGGGTGCGCACAGACATCCCCGGCGGCCGGCCTGCGCTGGTTCAAGTCGCAGAAACCATGGACAAGCGCTCGGTCCTCGCGACCGAAATTGTCAAAGGGGTGATGCTGCCCCAGTTTGTCATCCTGCCTCTGGCGGTGCTGCTGGTCTGGTTGGCGCTGGTGCAAGCGATCAAACCCCTGAACCGCCTAGAAGAGCGCATCCGGGCCCGCAGCCCGGACGATTTGAGCCCGCTGGATGTAGAAGCAGTGCCCCTGGAGGTCGTGCCGCTCGTCTCCTCGGTCAACGACCTGCTGATGCGACTCAAAGACTCGATCTCGACCCAGAAGCGCTTCTTGGCCGACGCAGCGCACCAGCTCAAAACCCCGCTGGCAGGTCTGCGTATGCAAGCCGATCTTGCGCAGCGGCAAGGCGCGAGCGCAGACGATTTGAAACAGTCGCTGCGCCAGATCGGCCGCTCCAGCATCCGCGCGACCCACACCGTCAATCAACTGCTGGCCCTTGCCCGCGCCGAGAGCAGCGGCACCGTGCTGGCACACCAGCCCTGCGATCTGGCAAAACTCACCATGGAAGTGGTGCGGGACTGTGTGCCCAAAGCCTTGGAAAAGTCCATTGATCTGGGCTACGAAGGCGTGGAACCGGGAACACCCGGCGTCGCGATTCCGGGCAATGTCACCCTCCTCAAAGAAATGGTGCGCAATCTGGTCGACAACGGCATCAACTACACGCCGTCCACAGCAGACCGTGCAGGCGTGATCACAGCCAGGGTCTTGCTGGATCCGTTCAGCGGCGCGCTGGTACTGCAGGTAGAAGACAACGGCCCAGGCATCCCAGCGGCCGAGCGGGAACTCGTTTTTCAACCGTTCTACCGGGCACTCGGCAACGAAGCCGATGGCTCCGGCTTGGGTTTGCCCATCGTTCAGGAAATTGCGCGCCAGCACCACGCAGAGATTGCGGTGGAAGACAGCAGGCCCAGTTACTCGCCGCCGGGCACCACGTTCACCTTGCGGTTTTCGCCCTCCGCGGCCAACCCGCCCTCCGAGGGCGCTTAACTGCAGCTCTTGAGCCCGTGCCCTTGCAAGGCGGCCTTCACATCCTGAAGCCGGAGTTTGATGGCCTCGGTCGCCGCCGGCACTCGCAACTGCTGCACAGTGGCCGCCTGGCGCTCTTGCAGCACTTTGATGCCACGGATGCCTCTGGGCGCCAAACGGGCGAGCTCCGCCTTGGCGGCCGCCTCCGTTTCAAAGCCTGCCAGTACCAAACCGGGTTGTAGATCCGGGTTCGCCACCGGTATCGCCTTGATGCCCAAAGCCGCCAGATCCGCAGTCTTTTTGGCCAGCGTCTCGCCTTTGGCCAGCTTGCCCACGTAAACCACCCAGCGCGCACTCACTTTGACAGGGTCCACCTGCCAGCCGCCTGCGGGCAGCGCTTCATTCAGCACCCGGCGCAGGGCCGCGGCTTCCTCGTCACTGAAGGGGCCGGCTTGCAGGCACTCCTTGGGGCCCGCATCGGCCAGCATCTGGGCTTCCACCTTTTTCAGCTCTGCAGCCGTCAACAGCTGCACCGAGTCCGGCTTGATCTGCTGCTGCACCCGTTGCGGCTCGCTGCTGGTGTGCGGGGCAAAGCCGTACATCTGCAAATAACGGTGACTCCACGCGAAGTACAGGCCGTTTGCCAAAAGGAGTAGCAGGACAATCAGTCGCAACATAGAAGTCAGGAGGGGTTGAGGGGGGGTGCAGATACCGGACGCACGCTCACTTCCGCGCTGTTGATTCTGACAGTTCCCGCCCCGGTGTCGACCAGCAGCACCCCGCTGGCATCTACACCCAGTGCGGTGCCTTGTGTGCCATCGGTACACACCACCGCCTGACCCGCCAACAGATCACGCGCCTGGTAGGAACTGCGCAACGGTGCAAAACCTTCGGTCGCAAACGTCAGCACCGCTTGCACCAAAGGCGCGATCACCCGGTGCAAGACCTCTGGCGCATCCACATCAGGCAGCAATTCTTGCAAGGCCGCAGGCGGGGTGCGCAGACCATCCCCCTTGCGCGGCGTGATGTTGATGCCCACACCAATGACGGCGTAGCGTTGCGTGCCAGCGCTGGCGGTTTCAATCAGAATGCCAGCCAGCTTGCGGCCCTGCCACCAGACGTCATTGGGCCACTTCAGCTGCAACTCCGGGTGCAAGCTCTGCACCACGGACAGCCCCACCGCCAGCGACAGCCCCGACCAATCCGCAGGCTGCAAAGGCAGGCCCAACGAGAAGGTCAACGTGCCCCCGTCGCCCTGCGTGTCGCTTTGCCAGTCGCGCCCCAGGCGGCCACGGCCGGCGGTCTGCCGCTCTGCGACCAGCAGCACCGGCTCACATTGGCCAGCCCGTGCGCGCCGCATCAGTTCTGAGTTGGTGGAATCAATTTCCGGCAACACCTCGACAGTAAAACCGGGAAGGACCGCAAACACCGCTTCCCAAATCGCTTCCGCAGGCCAGCGGGTGACGTTCATCGCTTGGGGGCCAACAAGGTGCCGCGGCAATTACTGCTGCCACACCAGCAGGGATATTCCGCCTTGAGCTTCTTGGTGTAACGCTCTTCGAGAATCAGGCCGTAGTCGTAGTTCAGCTCTTCGCCGGCGCGGATGTTGCGCAACGCCTTGATAAAGACCCGGCCGCCTTCCTCGTCAGCAATGCAGTTGCCGTCGCAAGAGTGATTGATCCAGCGCGAGGAATTTCCGCCGAACAAGGCGTCGATCACGTTGCCATCTTCGAGCGAGAAGTAAAACGTGTGGTTCGGGTCTTTCGGGTCGTGGGGGTGGCGGTCCTGGGCTTCCTGCCAGCTGATGATCTCGCCCACATACTCAATGATGGTTTCGCCTTCGGCGATATCCTGCAGCGCGAACACCCCTTTGCCATGTACCCCGGAGCGCCGTGTCTGGATGCGCCGTGCCGGCGAGGCGGGCACACTTGTGGAGGATTTCACTGGGGTTTTTGCCACGGCCGGAAAGTTTGGTATGGTGAATCGTATGGGCGCGCATGTGTGCGTGCCTGCGTGTGCAAGTGCGCGCCTGCGCGCACGCGAGAATTGGATTGTAGTCAGATGAAAAACACCGTTTTGAACAAAACATTGGTTATTGCTGAAAAGCCGTCGGTCGCACAAGACATCGTGCGTGCACTCACTCCGGTGGCGGGCAAGTTTGAAAAACACGACGAATATTTCGAGAGCGACAGCTACGTGGTTTCCAGCGCCGTCGGTCACCTGGTCGAGATCCAGGCGCCCGAGGCCTATGACGTCAAACGCGGCAAATGGAGCTTTGCGCAGCTGCCCGTCATCCCGCCCCACTTTGACCTCAAGCCCGTCGACAAAACCAAGACGCGCCTGAACGCGGTGGTCAAGCTGGCCAAGCGCAAGGATGTCGACAAGATCGTGAACGCCTGCGACGCGGGCCGCGAAGGAGAGCTGATCTTCCGCCTGATTGAGCAATACGCCGGTGGCGCCAAGCCGCTGGGCAAGCCGGTCAGCCGCCTATGGTTGCAGTCCATGACGCCCCAGGCCATCCGCGATGGCTTTGACAACCTGCGCACCAATGCCCAGATGCAGCCCCTGGCCGACGCCGCCCGCTGCCGATCCGAAGCCGACTGGTTGGTGGGTATCAACGGCACCCGTGCGATGACCGCGTTCAACAGCCGCGACGGCGGTTTCTTCCTGACCACCGTGGGTCGGGTGCAGACCCCCACGCTCTCAGTGGTGGTAGAGCGCGAAGAGCTGATCCGCAAGTTTGTCAGCCGCGATTACTGGGAGATCCACGCCACCTTCGCCGCCCAAGCGGGCGAGTACGCGGGCAAGTGGTTCAACCCAGCCCACAAAAAAGAGGCCGACGACGCCGAGAAAAAGGCCGACCGGGTCTGGACACAGGCCGAGGCCAAGGCGATTGCAGACGCGGTGCGCGGCCAGCCCGCCACCGTGACCGAAGAGAGCAAGCCCACCACCCAGGCGTCTCCCCTGCTGTTTGACCTGACCAGCCTGCAGCGCGAGGCCAACGGCAAGTTTGGTTTCTCGGCCAAGACCACCTTGCAGATTGCCCAGAGCCTGTACGAGCGCCACAAGGCCCTGACCTACCCGCGTACCGATTCGCGGGCCCTGCCCGAAGACTATGTGCCGGTCGTCAAAAAGACCTTCGAGATGTTGGCCGACAGCGACATGCGCCATCTGGCGCCGCACGCACTGGTCGCACTGAATAACAACTACATCCGCCCCACCAAGCGCGTGTTCGACAACGCCAAGGTATCGGATCACTTTGCGATCATCCCCACCCTGCAAGCGCCCAGCGGCCTGAGCGAGGCGGAGCAAAAGCTGTACGACTTGGTGGTGCGCCGCTTCATGGCGGTGTTCTTCCCGAGTGCCGAATACCAGGTCACCACCCGCATCACCACCGCTGCACAGCACGCCTTCAAGACTGAAGGCAAGGTGCTGGTCAAGCCGGGCTGGCTGGCCATCTACGGCAAAGAAGCCGCCGCCGAAGTGGAAGACGCGAAGGAAGGCGACAAGGGCCAGAACCTGGTGCCCGTGGCGCCCGGCGAAAAGGTCAAGGGCGACCCGGTAGACCCCAAGGGCCTCAAGACCAAGCCTCCTGCTCGCTACTCCGAAGCTACCTTGCTTGGCGCCATGGAAGGTGCGGGCAAAACCGTGGAAGACGACGAGCTGCGCGAAGCCATGCAAGAGAAGGGTCTAGGCACACCAGCCACCCGCTCCAGCATCATCGAAGGCCTGATTGCCGAGAAATACATGCTGCGCGAAGGCCGCGAGTTGATTCCTACCGCCAAGTCCTTTCAGCTCATGACACTGCTGCGCGGCCTGGACGTGCAGGAACTGACCAAGGCCGAGCTCACCGGCGAGTGGGAATACAAGCTCGCCCAGATGGAGCAGGGCAAGCTCAGCCGCGAAAAGTTCATGGCCGAGATCGCTGCCATGACCGAGCACATGGTCAAAAAGGCCAAGGAATACGACCGCGACACCATCCCCGGTGACTACGCCACCCTGGCGGCCCCTTGCCCCAACTGCAGTGGCATCGTCAAAGAAAACTACCGCCGCTATACCTGCACCGGTGCAGATGGCCACAGCGAAGGCTGCGGTTTCTCGTTCGGCAAATCCCCGGCAGGGCGCACCTTCGAGCCCGCAGAGGTGGAGCAGTTCCTGCGTGACAAACACATCGGCCCCTTGGACGGCTTCCGCTCCAAGGCCGGCTGGCCTTTTGTGGCCGAGATGGTCATCAAGTTTGATGAAGAGGCAAAGAACTACAAACTCGAGTTCGACTTCGGCGATGACAAAGCCGGCGAAGAAGACGGTGAACTGGTCGACTTCGGCACACAGACCGCCTTGGGCGCTTGCCCCAAGTGCGGCGGCAACGTGTTTGAACACGGCAAAAACTACGTGTGTGAAAAATCGGTCCCCACCGATGCGCAGCCCACCCCGAGCTGCGACTTCAAGAGCGGCCAGATCATCCTGCAGCAACCCATCGAGCGCGAGCAGATGCAAAAGCTGCTGGCCACCGGTAAGACCGACCTGCTCGACAAGTTCGTCTCGATGCGCACCCGCCGTGCCTTCAAGGCCATGCTGGCCTGGGACGCGGCCGAGGGCAAGGTGAACTTCGAGTTCGCACCCAGCAAATTCCCGCCCCGCAAGACCGCCTTCAAGGCAGCTGCCAAGACCGGTGCCGCTACCAAAACAGGAGCTGCCCGCGCAGGAACCACGGGCGCTGCGGCCAAAAAAGTACCTGCAAAGAAGGCCGCTGCCGTCAAAGAAGCCAAGCCCAAGGCTCCGCGCAAAACCACAGCCGCCAGCGGCAAACAGCCCAGCGCCGAGTTGGCCGCGGTGATTGGCGCCGAACCGGTTGCGCGCCCGCAGGTCATGAAGAAGCTGTGGGACTACATCAAGGCCAACGGCCTGCAGGATGCCAAGGACAAGCGCAGCATCAACGCCGATGCCAAGCTGCTCGCGGTGTTCGGCAAGCCGCAGGTCACCATGTTTGAGTTGGCCGGCATTGCCGGCAAGCACCTGTCCTGATGCGTGGCCTGTATTCGGAGCACGGTAGTTGCACACATACGGGCGAAATTGAGCTGAACTGCTCGGCGGGCCTGTCCTCCTCGTGAGACTGGAACTGGATTTCGCTGATGACGGCGTCGCGCAGCGCATTCGCCAGGTGCTGCCCGTCTTCTAGCCGCAGTTGCGGGCGATGTAGAGCTTCACCGCCAAGGACATTCGAACCGCCTGGTTGCTAAAAGATGCGATCCGTATGAATACCTGCGAAATGGGTAGAAAAGCTTACAAGGGCAGCTTGACCTCAAGCCGGATCGAGGTCGTAAGCGACTCTACTTGAAAGTGGGGCTGTAGGAAAGCCGCGGCGCTATAGACGCCGGGCTCGCCGGGAACATCTGAGACCTGGATGAATGCCGTCCGCAAGGGATAAGAGGCGTTCACTTCCTGAGAGGCTTTGTCGTCCAGCAGTACGTATTGGCCAATCCAAGTGTTGAGATAGGCTTCTACATTCGCTCGGGTCAAGAAACTGCCCACCTTCTCCCGCATGATGACTTTGAGGTAATGGGCGAAACGGGAAGCGGTGAGGATGGCCGGTAAGGTGGACGCGAAGTATGCGTTGGCATTGGCATTCGCCTCGTCAGAGATGTACGCACGAGGACGGCTTGTGCTTTTTGCGCAAAGGAAGGCGGCCTCGGCGGTATCTTTGCGCTGGCAAAGGGCAACAAAGCCCAAGGCGTCCAGTTCTAACAGCCGACGGTCGGTGATGGGAAGTTCGGTCGGCCCAACTTGGGGTGCTCCGCCTGCGCATGGGTCCAGACGAAAGCAACTCAGCCCCGATATCAGCCCGCCAGATTCGACTCCTCGGAACGCGGCAGGCCAGCGATTGCGGGCGAAGGCGCTGGCGATGCATTCCGCCAGCAGGAAAGCCGGGTTACCCCAAAGAAGCCGATCATGCAGCGGCGGTGCAGCGGGATCGCCACTGTCGTTCAGGCACTCTCGGAAATCCAATACCGAAGCACTCGTGTCACCCACCCCTGCGGGCACACGCATCAGCACCCGAGGTAGTGCCAGCGCAACGTAGCGGGCATCTTCCGACTCACGGAATTCACGCCAGCCGATGAGCTCAACCGACTCGAAGATTTTGGCAAGTGTGCGAGGCTTATGAAGGTCGGTGAAACTCTGTAAGTCAAAGAGGCTCGGGTCGGCAGCAGCGATGAACGGAGCGTGGGCGGCGGACGAAACTTTCGCAATCTTCTTCAGGCCTTCAATGGAAGCGGCATCACGGCCGAACTCATAGGCGCCCACCAGCAGGCTGTAAGGCGTGCCTCCGAAGGTACCGTATTCCGCTTCGTAGATCAGTTTGAAAAAGCTACTCTGGTCAAAGTCCACGGCTTTTTCCAGATCGTTCAAAAGCTCCTGGCGGCTGGCGTTCAACACCCGGAGTTTCAACAGCTTCCCGGTTTCGACGCGAGAGACCAGCCGATACAGCCCACGCCAAGTGGCCTCGAGCGCCTGGAAAGAGGGAGATTGCAAAATCAAGGACAACTGACGGCTGGCCGTCGACTTCCCCTCCGGCGTTTCAAAAAGGGACGGCAGTCCCTCGATGCGGGCCACAACAGCCGATGCATCAAAGTCTGCCAGTTTTTCAAAATTCAGGATACCCGCCAGCTTCGGAGAGGCGGCCCCCGGCAGCAGGTTATCCAGCGCAGAGAGGTCTACGCCGGGTCGGCAGGCCCGAAGTACTTCATCGAATTGATCCCGGTCGATTTCGACCATGTTTCGGTACTTGAGGACTGCTTCGGGCCGGTTGGCGCCAGACAAATCCGCCAGAATGCCTACGATAAAGGGCAATTCCCGTTTGTCGATGGTGCCACCGGTATTTACGTCATAAGTGATTTTCACCGGGGTCACTACTGGCGTCGGCTGGTTCTCGCCGGCTCTGACAAAGGGGTGTGTTTTCATTCATTAACTCCGTGAATGTGTTCCGTCTGGAGGCGAGACACGACCCACCCTGCAGATCGAGATATTTTCATGGTTTGCGGCTTGGGGGCCCTATGCTGAGAAAACAAAGTTTCGCAATGCCGACTAGGCCCGGGACCCGATGCAATTGGCCAGGGAATAGGAAATTCAAGCGCCTGCAGCCCAGTATGGCACGGGTTTTTGGCCTTAAAAGGGCTTTGATTTGCGCAGCTGGTGTGCTCGCCAATGGTCGCAATTTTTACCTTGACTCCAGTACTGGCTCACCTCTTTTGGCAATGTGATAGCGTCAAGCCTCTCACCACGGGGAGCGCCGTGCATGGCGCAACGCTACAGCGACGGGTCACTTTGTGATTTCACCCATGCAAAAGGCCAGGCTTTGCCGCCCTTTTGGTTTCACCTTTCGGGAATCTCATGCAATTTACCGAACAAGAAGACGAACACGCCCCCCACAGTGCCGCTGAACGCGCGGCAGCTGCGAGCCGCAGCACCTGGGTGAGCGTGGTGGTGAACGTGGTGCTGGCCAGTGCCCAGATCATTGTGGGCACGCTCACCAAGTCACAGGCGCTGATCGCGGACGGTATTCACTCACTGTCTGACCTCGTGTCGGACTTTGTGGTTCTGTTCGCCGGCCACCATGCCAAAAAAGATGCGGATGACGACCACCCTTACGGGCACCAGCGGTTTGAGACCGCAGCGTCGTTGGCCCTGGGCCTGATCCTGCTGGCTGTGGGCGGCGGAATGGTCTGGTCGGCCCTGGGCAAGCTGGAGTCGCACGACACCATTGCCCCGGCCCACACCACGGCCTTGTGGGTGGCGTTGGGGGCCATCGTCACCAAAGAGCTCTTGTTCCGCTACATGCTGCGCGTCGCCAAGGCCGTCAAATCCAGCCTGCTGGTGGCGAACGCTTGGCACGCGCGGTCGGACGCCGCCTCGTCATTGGTGGTGAGCCTGGGCATTCTCGGCAGCATGGCCGGCTACCCCTTGCTCGACCCGATTGCCGCCCTGATTGTGGGCTTCATGGTCGGCAAAATGGGTTGGAGCTTTGCGTGGGATGCGCTGCACGACCTGATGGACCGCGGCCTTGATGAAGCTGAAGTCCAAGCCATTCGCGCCACTCTGCTGGCCACGCCAGGGGTATCAGGCGTGCACGATGTGCGCACCCGCAAGATGGGCGACATGGTGGTGGCAGATGCCCACATCGAGGTGGACGCGCTGCTCACCGTGGAAGAGGGTCACAACATCGCCGTGGCGGCCCGCCAAGCGGTGCTCCAGCGCCACCGGGTTTTGAATTTGATGACCCACGTCGACCCGGCGCACCGGCCCGACGCGGACCACGCTCGTACTTAATCTGCCCGGGCGCTGCGCAGGGCAGCGGGTGCGCCGGCCGACCAGCGCCAAGCCACCAGCCCTGCCACCACCACCAGATGCAAGGCCATGCCGAGCCAGGCGCTCGCACCGAGCGACTCTTCTCCCATCGCCAGCGCTTTGACACCGAAAAACGGCTCCAGCCAAGGCGCCAAGCCGGGCGCTGCGCTGGCCACCAGGGCCGGCAGCACCACCCCCAGCACAAACAGCGTGAGCAGCGTCATGGCGGTGGGCTTGCGGCTGGTGTTGCGCAAGGCAAAGAAGTGGTAGATGCCGCAGTCCCGCAGGGTGTGCAGCAAGGCCATCCACATCAACCCCTCGAGCGCGGGCACATCGCGGGCAGCCTCACTGGCAGCACCCCCGGTAAGCGAATAGGCCACCAGGCACACGGCGGCCAGCGCCCAACTCACCGGCCACAGGGGCAGGGCCTGCCAGACCCGGCGTGCCGGGCTGTGCGCGCGGTGGTAGAGCACGGCCTGCCAGACGAGCCGGTTGTTGGACTCGGTGAATAGCGCCCCGTAGGTAGATGCCAGCGCGGTACACGCCAGCGTCATCCACAGCGGCGCGCCCCAGCCGGGAGCCGGCATGAAGCCGGCGATCACCCAGCCCAGGCCCAACACGCCCAGTGCCCAAGCCCAGGGCACACCGCGCACCATCAGCTGCTTGCCCATGCTGCGCCACAGCGCCAGCAAGCCCAGCGCCAACAGCAGCAAAGCCACCAACAACGACTGAATGGACAGGGGCAGCCCCCAGCCCCACCAACTGCCCAGACCCTCGCGGTCCGGCGAGCTCGGGTCGCGCAACACCATGAAAATCACCGGCAAGGTTTGCAGCACCAGAAACACACCAAACAGGCGCCCGGCCATGCCACTGGCTTTTTCCGAGCGGATATCCAGGGTATGCAAGCGACTCGCCATCAACCACGCGTGCAACGCCACCGTGCCCACGGCACCCACCAGCAACCAGACACAACGGCTCCAGAACGCCGGCCCTGACAAGGCCGCCACTACCGCGACGAAGGCGCACAGCAAGCCGCCATACCAGGCGTAGGCAGCGCTGCCGAACAGCTTGCCCCAGGCCATGTCCCACGGGCTCAGGGCACTCAAGCGCTGCTGGTCCCAGGTGCGCTCGCTCACCTCGTTGTTGATGCTCGACACCACCAGCAAACTGCCCCAACCCACGGTCAAACCGACAAACAGCACCGAGAACGCTACAAACAAGCTGCGCTGCGGGTCGTCCGGGTTCAACACATAGACCAACAGGCCGATCAAGGCCAGCACCCCGGGCATGATAGCCAAGCGGGTGGGCGACATTTCCAGCCAGAGATTGCGTTTGAATTCGGGGTTCATGCGGACTCTCCTGGGCGGCCGGATACACCGGTCTGGTCATAACTGGCTTGCAGCGTAGTGCGCACCTCCTGAAAGCCACACACCGGTACACCGGCAGCGGTCAGGCGCGCCAGCAGCGCAGCGCGTGCCGCCAAGTCGCCCGCGGGCAAATACACCGTGCTGGGGGCCAGGCCTTGCACATCCAGATGGGCCACCTCGTAGGCCCCCAACAGCCCGGCCAATTGCGGTGCGGGCGCAGCAAGCTGAATCTGCACCAGCGTCTTGATCACCCCTTCAGCGCCGGTCGCAGTGGCAGCCAAGCTGGCAAAGCGGCTGACCCGACCATCGCGGATCGAAAGGATATGGGTGCAGTACTCGTCGAGCTCACTCAAGATGTGGCTCGACACCACCAGCGTCATGCCCTTGGCCTGCAAGGTGCGAAACAGGGCCGACAAATCGGCCCGGGCTTCGGGGTCCAGGCCGCTGGCGGGCTCGTCGAGCAATAGCACCTGCGGCATGTGCACGATGGCCTGGCCGATCGCTACCCGCTGGCGCTGGCCGCGCGACAGGTTGCTAGCCAGACTTTGCAGCTTGTCGGTGAGGTTCAAAAAGCGGGCCACGTCCTGCACCCGCTTGGCAATGTGCTTGTCTGCAATCCCCTGGGCGGCCGCGGCATAGCTCAGGCACTGCTGCACCGTGAGCTCCTGATAGAGCCCGAAAAAGTCTGACAGATAGCCCAGCTTGGTGTGCACCTCGCGCGGGTGCTCTTGCACATCGACCCCGCCCACCGTGATGCTGCCCGAGAGCGGCGTATCCAGCCCCGCCATGCAGCGCATCAGGGTCGATTTGCCGGCTCCGTTGGGGCCCACCAGTGCAGTCACCGTGCCTTTGGGGATATCGACCGACACGCCGTGCAGCGCCCGGTGCCCCAGGTAGTCGAACACCAGATCGCGAACTTGAATCATGAGAATCCGTCCCTTGTTACGCCACTTTTGCTATATTTTTAGTAGCTACTAGCGCAGTATTTACGTGGGCAAAAGGCTTATTTGATTCAAAACCCTGCACCCCGGGGGCAGGCCACTGCCTAGTGGCCTGCGGCGAACCTGCCTTAGTGGCTGGTGTTCTGGTGGCTGCTGTTGAGCAGCTTGTCGGTGTAGGCAATCGCAATTGCCGAGAACAAGAAAGTGATGTGAATCGCCGTTTGGGCGATCAGCACTTTTTCGTCGTAGTTGGCAGCGTTGATAAAAGTCTTGAGCAGGTGGATGGAGCTGATGCCGATGATGGCGGTAGCCAGCTTCACCTTGAGCACCGACGCGTTCACATGGCTCAACCACTCGGGCTGGTCGGGGTGGCCGTCGAGGTCCATGCGGCTCACAAAGGTCTCGTAGCCGCCCACGATCACCATGATCAGCAGGTTGGAGATCATCACCACGTCAATCAGCGCGAGCACCACCAGCATGATGATGGTCTCGTTTAGCGCGGGCACCGGCACATCTGACTTGTAGCCGATGCTGGTCACCAGCGCCTGCAGCGCGGTCTGGCTGCCGAAAGCGGCTTCCAGCAAGTGCACCAGCTCCAGCCAGAAATGGAAGACGTACACACCTTGTGCCGCAATCAGCCCGATGTAGAGCGGCAGCTGCAGCCAGCGGCTGGCAAAAATGAAACTGGGAATGGGGCGCAACTTGGGGCGCTTGGAGGAGGATTCAGGAGAATTCATGGAGGTTTCCGTTAGAGGGTGCCGGGCACCGTGTGCGCCGGCATTGTAAAAAAGCGGGGCTTAGCCCTACGTGGCGGTGACCAAGTACTGGCTACCTTGCCAGTGCGCGCCCGGTGTCAGCTGCACCGGCACACCCACCGAGGCCGCCTCCACACACAGAAAGCGGGCATAGCCTCCGGCGGGCAAGTCGGCAATCACGGCCTGCGGCCCGGGGTTCCAGACCACTGCGTCGGTAAAGCCTGCGTGGGCCATGTCCAAGGCACTGGCAGGGCTGCGCAGGGCAAAGGGTCCGGGCACAGATTCAAACAAGTGGTCAATCGGCTCGGCCAGCGACAAGACCTCGCCTTGGGGCAACACGCCGGCCAGCGTGGTTTGGGTGACGTCACCCACCTCGAGGTAGGTGTGGAGTGCAGCATGGAAAGTCAAGGGGCTGCTGCCGGTGTTGTGCACTGCCAGCGTGATGCGCAGGCCAGCCGCCTCCAGAACCACGGTCAGGGTACACACACAGTCATGGGCCCACAGCTCGGTTTCTGCGGCGGCATGTTCCATGCGCAAGACCAGCGTGGGGTGGACGGCACCGGCGGGTGTGTCGGCCAAAGCCCAGTCGCGGGTGCGGGCAAAGCCATGGCGCATCAGGGGGCCGCGCCCACTGAATTGCGGAAAAATCACCGGCACCCCGCCCCGCACGGCTTGCGGGCCGGCCAGTGGCGAGAGCGGGCTGCAATACAAGCGCTCGGTGCCGCTTGCATCGATCCACGAGATCACCTGGCCACCCCGCAGCAGCGCAGTAACCGAGTCCCCGTGCGGGCCCTGCAGCCGGACTGCAGGCGCACCGTCTATCGTCAAAGTTTCAAATGTCATTCCCCCAGTTTATCGGGTGCTTGTGACTTTCGAGAGATGGGGCGGCTGGTCCGGGTCCAGCCCGCGCGCACGGGCCACGGCTTCCACCAGCAAATAGAAGCTCTGGATGGCGGTGATAGGGTCCAGGTCCTCCTGCGGAGCGGTGGAGAGGGTGAGGTCCCGCTCTGCCACATCGGCCGGTGCAGCCAAGAGCACCCGTGCGCCACGGCCGCGCATCTCGGCGGCCAAAGTAATCAGGCTCTGCTGGGCCGGGCCGCGCAGGGCAAAAATCAGCATCGGGTAGTTGTCGTTCACCAGCGCCATGGGGCCGTGTTTGACTTCGGCGCCACTGAAGGCCTCGGCCTGAATACCGCAGGTCTCCTTGAACTTGAGAGCCGCCTCCTGCGCAATCGCCAGTCCCGGGCCGCGGCCTATCACCATGAGCTGGCTGGCGGTGCGCAGGGGCTCGATAGCAGCGCTCCAGTCCTGCTGGCAAGCCTGTTCCAGCGCCGCTGGCAGTGTCTTCAAGGCCTCCAGCAAATCTGCATGGGCACCCCAGTGCGCGGCCAGCCGTGCACCGCCCACCAAACCGCAAATAAAGCTCTTGGTGGCCGCCACACTCTTCTCGGGGCCGGCGTGCAAGGGCATGGCCCAGTCCACCGCTTGCGCCAGCGGCGAGCTGATGTCGTTCACCAGCGCCACCGTGGTCGCCCCGGCTTTTTCAAACACCTGCATCGGCTCGTACAAGTCCGGGCTGCGGCCCGACTGCGAGATGGACACCGCCAGCACCCGCTGCCGCGCCATGGGCGCCTTGTAAAGGGTGAGCAGCGACATGGGCAGCGAGGTCACCAGCTGCCCGGTGCGCGACATCACCAAATAGGCGAAGTAGGCGGCTGCGTGGTCCGAGCTGCCGCGGGCAATGGTGACCGCACCCTGGGGCGGTAGCGCGCGAAGCGCCTTGCCGAGGGCGGCGTAGCGACCTTCGTCGCCGGCCAGTTGTTGCGCCACCTGGCGCGCTGAGGACAGGGCCTCTTGCAACATCAATGTTGTCATTCCGGAATCTCTCTTCATGTCATTGCATACACAGGGTCAGGGCGCCGTCCATGGCGTCGCCCTGCGGTGGCACTACACACGCACCCACCAAGCCACTGAGCCGGGGCACCAGGCGCTGGCCGATGCTGCCGGCCACCACCAGCGGCAGCGTGTGGTTGGGATCTACAGCGCGGGCGAGTGACTCGAGCTGCTCCAAGGAGTAGCAGAGCAGGCGAGCGGCCTCCGGGTCCTGGTGCTCATGGGCGAACACACAAGGCACCAGCGTGGCGTACTCAAACTGGCGTGCGGCACCCGTCCATGCCAACAAAGCGTCGGGAGTGTCGCCGGTGGCTTGCAGAATCGCAGTACTCAAAGGCCCAGCCACAGCCCGCCCATCCAACGAGCGCTGGGTCAGGTTCACGGCGCGCAGGCCGATATCGGCGCCGCTACCGTCGTCCCCGCACGGAAAGCCCCAGCCACCGCTGACGCGCTGTTGACCATCGGGCAACAGGGCCAGCCCGATAGCGCCTGTGCCCACAATCACCAAGGCCCCGGCATTCCCGCCGTGGGCACCCCACAAAGCGGTCACCGCATCCGACTCCAGCTTGAGCCTGGCATAGCCTGGGTCAGCGGCCAGAAAGTCTGCGTGCCACCCCCGGTTGTTGGCACCGGCCAAGCCCAGCCCCAAGGCGCAGTTGGCCGGCACAGGCTGCGGCCAGCCGGCCTGCAACCTGCCCTCGGTAGCGTGCGAAATAGCCTGTGCAATGTGGCGCCAGGCTTGCGGGATACCTTGCATAAGGCCCGAGGCACCGGCCTTGCCCTCACCCACCACCACACCACTGCGGTGCACCACCCGCGCGCGGGTGCTGGTGCCGCCGCCGTCAATGCCGATGGCGTAGTGAATGTGTGCGGGCAGCGACTCAGCGTGCATGGGCCGAGCGCATGTTGCCGGGGTTCAAGCGGGTGCAGGCCACGCCGTCAGCGCGGAAGAGGTACAGGGCCGAAGGTGCCGCACGCACAATGACCGAGTCGCCCAGGCGCACTTCGGCATTGCCGTCACCACGCACGATCAGCTCCTGCCCGTCGTCCATCTTGAGGTACAGCAGGTTGGACTCACCCAGGTGCTCCACCAGCGTGATCTCGGCGTCCAGGGCGGTGTCGTCCGCTGCAGGCGCCACACCGGCGGGCAGCACTTCGCAGTGCTCGGGGCGCAGGCCCACTTCCACACTTTCACCCACTTGCAGCTGGCTGCTGTCCACCGTGGCCAGCACCTTGCTGCCATTGCCCAACAGCAGGCGGGCGCCGCCGTCGAGCACCTCCACCACACGGGCCGGCAACAGGTTGATGGTGGGCGAGCCGATGAAGGTCGCTACAAAGCGGTTGGCAGGCTGCTGATACAGCGTGAGCGGGGTGCCAGCCTGCTGCACATGGCCTTCGCTGAGCACCACAATTTTGTCGCCCAAGGTCATGGCTTCCACCTGATCGTGCGTCACATAGACCATGGTGGCGCCCAGGTCGCGGTGCAGACGGGCCAGCTCGATGCGGGTCTTGGCGCGCAGCGCAGCATCCAGATTCGAGAGCGGCTCGTCAAACAAAAACAAGCGCGGCTCGCGCACGATGGCACGGCCAATGGCCACGCGTTGGCGCTGCCCGCCCGAGAGCTCGCGCGGCAAGCGTTCCAGCAGGTGGTCGATGTGCAGCACCTTGGCGGCGTCGCGCACGCGCTTGTCGATGTCGGCCTTGTTGGCGCCGTGGATCTTGAGCCCGAACGACATGTTGCGGTACACCGTCATGTGCGGGTAGAGCGCGTAGCTCTGGAACACCATGGCAATACCGCGCTCGGCGGGCGGCAGGTCGTTGACCAGGTCGTCGCCGATGCGCAGCTCGCCACTGCTGATGTCTTCGAGCCCGCAGAGCACACGCAACAAGGTGGACTTGCCACAGCCGCTGGGGCCGACCAGCACCACCAGTTCGCCGTGCTCGATCTCGAGGTTGATGTTGTGCAGCACCGGCGCGTTGTTGCCGTAGCGCTTGCTGATGTTGGTGAGGGAAACGCTTGCCATGGTGTTCTGCTTTACTTGACGGCGCCCGCGGTGATGCCGCGGATCAGTTGACGGGAGAAGAGGGCGTAGAGGGTGACCACCGGCACGATGGCCAGCGAGAGCGAGGCCAACACGGCATTCCAGTCAGTGGCGTACTGCCCCACGAACTGCTGGATCCCCAGGGTGATGGTCTGTGTCTGCTCGGAAGGCGCGAGGATCAGCGGAAACCACAGGTCGTTCCAGATAGGCACCATGGTGAACACGGCCACCGTGGCAATGGCCGGGCGGATCAGCGGCACCACCACCTGGAAGAAGATGCGGAACTCGTCAATGCCGTCGCAACGCGCCGCATCCTTGAGCTCACCGGGCACCTGCCCCATGAACTCTGACAGGATCATGATGGCCAGCGGCAGGCCCTGTGCCACATACACCAGCACCAGTGCGGTGAGGGTGTTGACGAGGTTGAGCTCCACCATCAGCTGCAGAATGGACACCGTGCCGAGGCGGATAGGCACCATGATGCCGAAGGCAAAAAAGAACTTCAGCCAGCGGTTGCCCTTGAAGCGGTATTCCGACAAGCCCCAGGCCGCCATGGCCCCGAACAGCAATATGAAAAACAGCGACGCAATCGTGACGATGAAGCTGTTGCCGAAGTACATCAGCACGTCCGAGCGGCCCAGCACCTTGGTGTAGCCGATGAGCGAAAACGTCTCGGGCGTAGGCCACGACAGCGGGTCGTTGAAGATCGCGTCACGGCTCTTGAACGAGTTCATGAACACCAACAAGATAGGCAGTAGCGCCAGCAGCAAATAGCTAATGAGAGTCAGGTGCACAAACACGCGGCTGGGCGCGAAAGGCAGCGATTTGGAAGAGGTGTGGTTTGCCATGGGCGGCCTCACATTGCAAAGCGCTGCAGCTTGCGCTGCACCGCGAGGAAGTACACCGCCACGCCCACCAGAATCACGAGGAACATGAGCGTAGCCACGGCCGCGCCCATGGTCGGGCTGGCCACTTGCGACTGATAGCCGAAGAAGGTGCGGTAGAACAGCGTGCCCAGAATGTCAGTGCTGTAGTTGGGGCCTGCCACCGCGCCCTTGACCGTGTAGATCAAGTCAAACGCGTTGAAGTTGGCCACAAAGGTCAGGATGGTCACCAGCCCCAGCGTGGGCAGGATGAGCGGCAGGCGGATCTGCCAGAAGATGCGCCAGGGCGAGGCGCCCTCGACCACGGCGGCCTCGATGATGTCCTCCGGAATAGCGATCAGCGCGGCATAAATCAGCATCATCGGCACGCCGATGTACTGCCACACCGACATCAACGACACGGTGATCAACGCCGAGCTCTCCAGCCCCAGCCAAGGGGCGAACCAGTCGCCCAGGCCCACCAGTGTCAAAAGCCGCTCAGACACGCCCCACAGCGGCGACAAGATAAGCTGCCACACAAAGCCGATGATCACCACCGACAGCAGCGTGGGCAAAAAGAACACGGTGCGGTAGGTGGCCGCAAAGCGCACATTGCGCAGCGACAGCAGGGCCGCCAACAGCAGGCCCACCGGGTTTTGCACCAGCATGTGGATGCCGAAGAACTTCAGGTTGTTGCCCATCGCATTCCAGAAGCTGGCCGACCACTGCGGGTCACTCAAGATGGTCTGGTAGTTCGAGAGGCCGGTGAAGCTGCGCAGGCCGGTGTCGTCTGCGCTGTAGAGGCCTAAGCGCAGGGTATCGATCAGCGGCAAGGCGCTGAAGGTGGCGTAGATCAGCAATGCCGGGGCGATAAACACCAGCACCCGCCAGGAAAAGCCGAGTTTCATGGGAGACCTTGTTGGTCAAAGAGACAAAGGAGAACGGGGGAAGCGACGCCCCTGCTGGGCGCCGCCGGAGTGCAAGCCACCGGCCTGCACCCTTGACTCACACGCTGCGCTTTACTTCGCAGGCGTGTACCACTTGGCAAAACCGTTCTGGATCTGCGCAGCAGCATCTTTGGGCGCCATCTTTCCGTTCATGACCTGGGAGTTCACGTTCCAGAACTCGTTTTCCATGCTCGGGGTACCGCGGCTCATGATCTGGGCGTTCAGGCGGATGGTGCTCTTGCACTGCTTGCGCCAGCCGATCATTTCCTTGGCCACCGGGTTCTTCACATCAATCGCATGGTTAGAGAGCGAGAAGAACCCGGTCACCTTGTTGGTGTACAGGTCGGCAAACTCTTTGCTCGCCAGCCAGTTCAGGAACACCTGGGCGTCTGCCTTGTTCTTGCTCTTGCTGTTCACACCCATGGCGATGTCGGTGTGGTCCGAGATATAGCAAGGGTCACCAGCCTTGGCCACGGGCGGCTTGAAGGCGCCGAATTCCACTTTGCTGTTGCCTTCAAAATAGGAGATGTCCCACGATCCGGTCGGGTAAATCGCTGCACGGCCGCTACCGAACAGGTTTTGCGAATCGCCATAGGTCTGGGCCTGGTAGCCCTTGGGCAGGTAGTTGGCCCACTTGCCCATCACGTCCCAGGTTTTCACAAACTCGGGGTCGGTGAACTTCTTCTTGCCGGCGATCAGTGCCTTGCGACCTTCCTCGCCCTTCCAGTAGTTCGGGCCGATGCCGGTGTACACGATCTGGTGGGTTTCCCACTGGTCGGCGGTGCCCATGGCAATCGGAGCGACCTTGCCGGCGGCCTTGACCTTGTCCAGCACATTGAAGAAGTCAGCTTCGGTCACGGGCGGGTTCAGGCCGAGCTCGGTAAACACCTTCTTGTTGTAGAAGAAACCGTGGATCACCGACGCCATGGGCACGCAGTAGGTGTCCTTGCCGTCATCGGTCTGCCACGCCACTTGGGCGGACTCGGGGAAGTTCTTCAGGGCGGCGTTGCCGTTGAGCTTGTCCAGGTGGCCCTTCTTGTACAGGTCCAAGGACACGTCAAACGGGCGGCAGGTCACCAAGTCACCTGCAGTGCCAGCGGTCAAGCGGGCATTCAGCGCAGAGTTGTACTCAGGCGGCGCAGTGGGCGCGAACTTGACGGTAATGCCGGGGTGGGCTTTGTAGAAGGCGGGCAACAGCACGTCTTCCCAGAGTGTTTTGTCGTCGACACGCCAGCTCTCAATCGTTAGGGTACCGGCACCTGCAAAGCTACTGCAAACCAGCGCTGCCGCAGCTGCGGCGAGGCGAAGGGAATGGGACATGGAATCTCCTGATCATTTGTTGAATGAAACTGCCGGCTCCGTGCATGGCGGTAGCCGTTCAGTGGGGCGGAGGTTATGCTTTGACCCCTGTAATATCAAACCGCACCAAGCAGGCCCTATTACAAAGATAAGTCGTTGATTCCATTGGATTTTTTCGCCATGCACCGCCCCTGCGCATTACGCTTTATTACCTGCCGCGCGGCCCCCGCTAAGGCCGCTGGCGGGGGTGCGGACGGGCAGGCATACACAACATTACAAATCGACAGGAAATGAAAGGTTTCGCCCGCCTCGCCACCCTGCTGCTGTGTTGTGTCTGCCTGCACAGCGCACAGGCGCAGCCCACGGGGGTGCCCATGGACGTGCTGCACTGGTGGACCTCGGCCAGCGAGCGCAAAGCTGCCGACCAGCTGGCCCTGCAGCTGGCGCAGGCCGGCGTGCAGTGGAAGGATGCCGCCATCCCCGGTGGCGGGGGCATGGCGGCTGTCAAAGTGCTCAAGAGCCGGGTGCTCATGGGTGACCCGCCGGATGTGGCGCAGCTCATCGGCACCACTCTGACCGACTGGGCCGACATCGGGCTGGTGATGCCACTCAATGCGGTGGCGCAGCGCCAGCGCTGGTCGCAGGTGCTGTTCCCTACCGTGCTTGAACTCGTCACCTACAAGGGCGATGTGATTGCCGCGCCACTGGGCATTCAGCGCATCAACACCCTGCTCTACAACCGCAAGGTCTTCAGCAAGCTGGGCCTCACGCCGCCCCGCAGCTGGGCCGAATTTGAAATGGCCGCCCGCAAGCTGCAGGCCAAAGGCATACGGCCACTGGCCTGGAGCGACGAGCCCTGGCAGATTGCCACCGTGTTTGAGACCGTGCTGCTCGGCGACGCTGGCCCTGCGCTCTATCGCGAACTGATCGTGCAGCGCAAGAGCAGCGCCTGGATGGACGCCCGCGTAGAGCGCGCCCTGCAGCGCCTGCGCTGGCTGCGCGCACTGGCTACCGATGCGCCGGTGGAGCGCCCCTGGACCGAGAGCACCCGCGAGCTCATGGCCGACAACGCCGGCATGATGATCATGGGCGACTGGGCCAAGGGCGAACTCATGGCCTGGGGCGCCAGCCCGGTGCGCGACTTCGGCTGCGCCGTAGTGCCGGGCACCGAGAACATGCACCTCTACAGCGTGGACACCCTGGCCATGCTGGTGAGCGCCCGCCCGCGCGAGGCTGCCCAAGAAAAAATGGCCGAGGTGGTCACCGGCATTCCGGCGCAGCTGGCCTACAACCGCATTAAAGGCGCGGTGCCGGTGCGCCGCGATATTGATCCCGCTGCACTCGACAGCTGCGCCCGCGACTCGTGGGAAACCTTTGCCCTTGCGCGCAATGCGCGCGTACCCAGCCTGGCCCACCGCATGGCAGCGGACGAAGCCATCAAAGACGCGGTGGCCCAGACCCTGTGGCGCTACCTGACCGACTCCCGCATGGAAACCCCGGAGGCCCAGCGCCGCCTGGCCTCCGTGATCCGCGCAACCAGCACTGAGCGCTAAACCCGCACGACCAGCCCATGACCCGCACTCTGCTTGTCGTTGACGACGACCAAAAAACCCGCAACCTGCTCAAGACCTATCTGGAAAAGCACCAGTACGAAGTCCGCGTGGCCCACGACGGTGCCAGCTTCAACGCCGAGTTCGAGCGCTTCAAGGATGAGCTGAGCCTGGTCATTCTGGATGTGATGCTGCCCGACACCGACGGCTTCACCCTGTGCCGCAGCGTGCGCAGCCAGTCGCCGGTGCCCATCATCATGCTAACCGCCAGCGCGGACGACACCGACCGCATCGTCGGGTTGGAGCTGGGTGCCGACGACTACATCGCCAAACCCTACAACCCGCGCGAGCTGCTGGCCCGCATCAAGGCCATCCATCGCCGCATGCAGCTGGGCGCGCCCGGTGCACCCGTGCGGTATTTGAAGTTTGCCGGCTTCAGCATGGACGTGGTGGAGCGTGTGCTCACCGACCCGCAAGGCCAGCCGGTGGTGCTCACGAGCATGGACTTCAACCTGCTGCGCTTTTTTGCCGAACACGCCGGCGAGACGCTGGACCGCGCCCGCCTGATGGAGCAAACCCGCGGCCGCGACCTCGGGCCCTTGGACCGCTCACTCGATGTGCAGGTGAGCCGCCTGCGCCAACGCCTGCATGACGACGGCAAGCAACCTGTATTGATCAAAACCGTGCGCGGCAGCGGCTATGTGTTCTCGGCGGACGTGAGCGCCCATGCCGAACCCTGAGCGCCGCCGCTGGACGCGGCGCTACCTGCCCGACAGCCTGCTGGGCCGCATCGTGGTGGTCATGGCGCTGGGCGTCATCAGCGCGCAGCTGGTGGGCACCTTACTGTGGGCGCGGCAGTTGCGCGAGAGTGCGCGCGCCGAGGCGCTGAGTGCCGGCCATGCGATTGCGCTGAATGCGGCGGGTTCCATCCGCTTCTTTCGCGACCTGCCGCCGCAGTTCAGGCCCATCCTGATTGAGCAGTTGCGCACCATGGGCGGCACCCGGTTTTTTATCAACGTGAACAAGGCGCGTGTGCCGGTGCAGCCGGTGGAAGGCAACGGCCTGGTGGACGCGGTAGTGGAAGCCATGGAAGGCGATCTCACCCGCAACCTGGCGGGCAACACGCAAGCCCCCAGCGTGGCCTTTGCCTGGCCCGACACGCTGCAGGTATCAGACGACGGGCGCATGGTGCGCGACCTGCCGGACTCGTGGGTTGAAGCCACCCTGCTGCTGCGCCCGCGCCCTGCACCGGTGCTGGTCATCCAGGCCGAGTTCGAGCCCGGGCGTTGGCTGTACCTGGCCACCACCATGCCCGACCCCTACTTTCTGGAAAACGCCAACCCCCTCACCTGGGACCGGGTCGCCCTGCAGCTCGTGACGCTGGTAACCGTGCTGGTACTGAGCGTGCTGCTGGTGCGCGGGCTGATACGCCCGCTCAACCGGATTGCCTCGGCCGCCAAGGCCTTTGGCAGCGACACGGCGCCTGAGAGCGTGCCCGAAACCGGCACCGCCGAGCTGCGCCGCACCGCGCGCGCCTTCAATGAAATGCAGGCCCGGATTCAGGGCTATCTGGTGGACCGGGAGCGGCTCTTTCTCGGCATTTCGCACGGGCTCAAAACACCCATCATGCGGCTCAAGCTGCGCACCGAATTGCTGGACGACGACACCTTGCGCGCCGAGTTCCACGAGGACCTGGACGACCTTGATGTGATGGTCAAAGCCGCGTTACAAAGCGTGAAAGACACCGACATTCACGAGAACCTCACCCCCGTGCGGCTGGACACCCTGCTCGCCCGCCTGGCGCAACGCCCCATTCACCCCGACGCCACCATCGAATGCACGGCAGAGCCGGTGAGCGTCCTGGGCAAACCGCTGGCGCTGGAGCGCGCCCTGAGCAACTTGCTGGACAACGCGGTGCTCTATGGCGAGCGGGTGCAGGTGCGCCTGAGCCTGCAAGGCAGCCGCGCGCTGGTGGAGGTGCGCGACTTCGGGCCCGGCATTGCGCAGGCCAGCATGTCGGCCGCGTTTGAGCCACATGTGCGCCTCAGCCACGGCCAGCAGCAAAACCGCACCGGCACGGGTTTGGGGCTTGGCATTGCGCGCAACATCATCCAGGCCCACGGTGGCGAGATCAGGCTGCACAACCACGCCGAGGGCGGGCTGGTGGTGACAGTGCTGCTGGCGGCGCTGCCGGCGGAGTGACCGGCGCACCGGTATGTCCACCAACGAACAGACCGGCCGCCCCATCCACCTTACTGTGAAGACTCTCAGGCCTGCATGGCCTGCCACAGTTTTCACTTTAAGGATTCCCCATGAAAACCACCCACACCTTGCTAACCAGCGTCGCCATGGCAAGCTGCCTGCTGTTTGCCGGCACTGCCATGGCGCAGATGTCTCCGATTGATTACAAGGCCAGCAAGGCGCGTATCAAAGACGACTACAGCACCGGCAAGAAAAACTGCAACGCCCAGTCCGGCAATGCGCGCGACATCTGCGTCGCTGAAGCCAAAGGCAAAGAGTCGGTAGCCCTGGCAGAGCTGGAAAACAGCTACAAGCCCACCCTCAAAACGCAATACAAAGTGCGCACTGAGCAGGCAGAGGCCACCTACGACGTCGCCAAGCAAAAGTGTGACGACCTCTCTGGCAACCCCAAAGACGTGTGCGTGAAAGAAGCCAAAGCCGCCCGCACCGCGGCCAAAGCCGATGCCGAGGTGCAAATGAAAACCACCAAAACCAACGCTGATGCCAAGAGCGACAACAAAGAAGTCCGCACCGACGCCGCTGCCGACAAGCGCGCCGCCGACCTGAAGGTAGCGGAAGAGAAGTGCGACGCTTTGGCCTCCAGCACCAAAGATGCCTGCATGGCCGACGCCAAGGCCAAGTTCGAGAAGATGTAAACCGCCAGACGCAAAAAAGCCGGCTACCAGAGCCGGCTTTTTTGTGGGCGTTTAGCGCTTAGTAGCTGCTACGGCCGCCGCGGTAGCCATCAGAGCTGCCACGGTCTTCACGCGGACGGGCCAGGTTGACCACAATGGAGCGGCCATCCACGGATTGACCGTTCAAACCGTCAATGGCGGCTTGGGCAAATGCGGGAGTGCTCATTTCCACAAAGGCAAAGCCTTTGGAACGGCCGGTGTCGCGGTCCATCATGACCTTGGCGGAGGTGACTTCGCCGAATTCGGCGAAATTGCTCTGCAAGCTGTCATCGGTGACGGAGTAGGGCAGGTTGCCCACGTAAATTTTGCTGCTCATGGTGAGCCTTTCAGTGAGTGCGCTGTCAGCCCGGGTGGCTGGGGTGCGCGGGTTTGCAGCCTTTGCGGGCGGCGGAATAGGGTGATGTGTGTCGAGTGCGTCCGGCCTGCTTCAGCAGGTTTGCGGATTGGCACTGCCGGTTTCAAGCCAGCCTTGGGTAATGGCGTACACGCGGGCAGCTTCGCGGGAGACAAACTCGCAGTCGAAGTTAAAGACCCGGCAGTAAGCGCCTTTGCTCTGGCTGCGTTGGACAGCGATGGAGGCACGGAACAGACCGGCGCTGGT